>JAKEFM010000090.1 GCA_022616055.1 Planctomycetota bacterium | reverse complement strand
GCGCGACGGCCCCCGTGTCGTCGATCAGGGCGGGGAGGTTCGTCGCGGTGACGTCGGTGAAGACCCCCGTCCCGCCGTTGAGGTAGAGGCGGTTCTGGCCCGAGCCTCCGAAGGCTAGACCGTTCCCGACGAACGCGTCGAGGTCGCCGTCCCCATCCACGTCGCCGAGCGCGACGGCCCCCGTGTCGTCGATCAGGGCGGGGAGGTTCGTCGCGGTGACGTCGGTGAAGACCCCCGACCCGCCGTTGAGGTAGAGGCGGTTCTGCTGCCCGAAGGCATTCCCCACGAACGCGTCGAGATCGCCGTCCCCGTCCACGTCCCCGAGCGCGACCGCCATCGTGCCGTCTGCGTCCGCCGGGAGCATCTGATGGGTGAACCCGAACGGCTGGGCCGGCGCACGGGAGGCAAGCCCCACGAGAGCGAATGCGAAGGACGTCCAGGCTCGCAAGGTCAACCTCCCGGGCGATCGCCGCCCGGGTCTTCCTGAGGACTCATGTTCCGATCGGGGAACACGAACCGCCCCGGTGCGTCCGGATCGATGGAGGGAGCAGGTGCCCGGGGTACGCAGGGCGGGGGGGATCGGGTCCAGGCCGCGGAGGTTCGGCCATGCCCGCCAGTGAACAAGTCCCGTGCCCGTCGCACACTGCGGGGGTAACGGGGGAGTCGGGAGGCGAGGGCCTGGACGAGGAGGTCCGGCGGCGTCGGACGGAGAAACCGTCCGGGACCCTCACTTGGGCGAGGAGCCCGCTCCTCCCTCTTCGTACCGCGCGCGCAGGTGCACCGGCTCGGCCTTCCCGCGCACCCGCAGGTTGAGGAACTCGACGAAGAGCGAGAAGGCCATCGCGGAGTAGACGTACCCCTTCCCGACGTGCCCCCCGAATCCGTCGACGATCAGGACGACGCCGATCATGAGGAGGAAGGAGAGGGCGAGCATCTTCATCGTCGGGTGCCGCTCGATGAAGGCCGAGATCGCCCCGGCGAAGGCCATCATCGCGAGGACCGAGACCACGACCGCGGCGACCATCACCGGGATCGCGCGCGCCATCCCGACGGCCGTGATGACCGAGTCGAGGGAGAAGACGATGTCGACGAGGACGATCTGGAGGAGGATCCCCCGCACGGCCTTGCGGCTGCGCGCGGGGTCGGGGCGGTGGGGTTCCCCCTCGAGCTTGTCGTGGATCTCGAGGGTCGCCTTCGCGACGAGGAAGAGGCCGCCGAGGAGGAGGACGACGTCGCGCCCGGAGAAGGGGCGCCCGAGGAGCAGGAACCAGGGGGCGGTGAGGCCGACGACCCAGGAGATGCCGAGGAGGAGCCCGATCCGGGCGAACATCGCGAGGCCGAGCCCCACCCGCCGCGCGCGGGCGCGCCTCTCCGGCGGGAGCTTCCCGGCGAGGATCGAGATGAAGACGACGTTGTCGATCCCGAGCACCAGCTCGAGGCCGGTCAGCGTGAGGAAGGCGACGAGGTTCTCCGTCGTGAAGAGCGCGTCCATGGGCTCGGTACGAGGAAGGGACGTCCCCCCGCGGCGAGGGGGTCCGGAGAGGGGCGGGAATGCTACCGGCGCCGCGAGGGGAAGCCGCTAGTCCCGCTCGACCCGGACGTCGACCGATTTCTCCGGCTCGCCCCCGAGCGAGAGCGACACCTCGCGGGGCTTGAACCCGGTCGCGGTCACACGGAGGCGGTACGACCCCGGCGGGTAGGCGCCCACCCGGACCTCCCCGAGCCCGGGCGCCCCCTTCCGGAAGAACTCGACGAAGTCGGATATGCCCTGGAGGCCCGAGACCGCCTCGCCGGACGCGTCGAACAGGGCGGCCTGGGCGCCCGCGACGGGCTTCCCCTCGGCGTCGGCGACGCGAGCGGTGAGCTCGGTGCCGGGGGCGAGGACGACGGAGACCCGCCTCTCCTGTCCGGCGGTCACGACGACGCCGTCGAGCGAGCCGATCCCGGAGCCGGGAGCGCGCGCGAGGACCCGGTAGGTCCCCGAGGCGAGGCCGGGAGCGCGGAAGCCGCCGCCGCCGTCGGTGAAGATCTCGGACATGCGGTTGACGACGGCCCCGTCCTCGTCGCGGAAGAAGAGGGACGCGCCCTCGACGGGATGGTTCGCCGAGTCCCGCACGGTCCCGAGGATCGTCCCTCCGGGTCGCAGGGCGAAGTCGATCCCCTTCATCTCCGTAGCCTCGCCGATCGCGAGGCCGCTTCGGATCGCGCGCCCGAACCCCTTCGGGTCCGAGCCGAAGATCGTCGGGCCTCCGGCCGCGACCGTGTAGCGGCCGGGCTTCACCCCCTCGAACCGGTAGCCCCCCTCCGAGTTCGTCTGGGCCTCGGAGAGCCCGCCTCCGAGCATCCCCTCCTGCTCGCGGTCCTCTCGCTGCAGGCTCACCCGGATCTCCTCGAGCGGATCGCCAGTCCGAGCGTCCGTCACGCGCCCGGAGATCGAGGCGACCGACAGGAGCAGGTCGTGGGCGAAGTCCGTCCCCTCGGGGACCTCGACGGGGACCTCGATCAGGGTGAACGCCCCCGTGCCGGCGTCGATCCGCTGGACGTTGATGATGTTGCGCCCCGGCCTCACGCCGTCGATCGAGTAGGAGCCGTCTTCGCGGGAGACGGCGTTCCGCATCCGGAGCTCCTTCCCCTGGCCGGCGGGGAGGGCGGTGAGGATCGCCCCCCCGACCGGGCGCTCGCCGGAGAGAACGCGGCCGTGGACGCGGACGCCCCCTCCTTCCTCCTCGCCCAGGACCACGTGCGTGATCCGCCCCTCCTCGACCTCGGCGGAGGTCGCCCGCATCCCTTCCATGAGCTGGCTCATCGACTCGGGATCGACCGCGCCGTCGAAGCGCATCGACATCGAGGTCACCTGGTAGGAGCCGGGGGAGAGCGCCTTGACCAGGAAGTACCCCTTCTCGTCGGTCTCTGTCGAGCGCATGACCGACGCCGTCGGGGTGGAGACCATCACCATGCATCCCTGGACCGGGGCGCCCCCCTCGCCGTACACGAATCCGTCGACGCCTCCGCCGGCGGTGAGGACGATCTCCACGTCCTCCACCGTCGCTCCGGCCTCGAGCCGCAGGGGAGCCGAGCGGCCGTCCGCGAAGTCGCGGTGCTTCGCGGAGAGCGCGACCTCCCCGGAGGGGAGCCCCTCCAGGCGGAACTCCCCCTTCGCGTCCGTCCGCGCCTCGTTCCGCTCCCCGGTCATCGACTGGAAGATCGCGAACGCCCCCTGCATGGCCGTCGTGACGACGGCCCGCTCGACAGGGGAGCGGTCGCCCGCCGCGATCACGCGCCCGCGGACGACCGCCTGCGGCTGGAGGCGGATCACGACGCCCGGCGTCGTCGCCCCCTCGCGGACGGCGACGTTCTCGATCTTCGCCGGCGCGTGGCCCGGGGCCTCCGCCCGGAAGAGGTAAGTCCCGGGGTCGAGGCCGCTCCACTTGAAGGCCCCGTCCTCCGAGCGGAACTCCCGCTCCTTCCCCTTCACCTCCAGCATCCCGAAGGCGGTCTCGCGCGTCTCGATGCGGAACGAGGGGATCGGCTCCTCCGTCTTCCCGTCGACGACGATCCCGGCGACGCCCCCGCAGGGGCGGAGGCGCAGCTCGAGGTCCTTCGTCCCCGGCTTCACGCCGGTCGCGATGGCCGAGGCCTCGTCCTCGGCCCTCGCCGACACCTTGAACGGCCCGGCTCCGAGGCCGGTGATCCGGAATGAGCCGTCCTCCCCCGTCCGCGCGCGGCTCCGGGTCCCCCCGGAGAGGACCGCCGGGTCCGCCATCGTGAACGCGTTCGGCTCGAACCTCGCCCGCACGTCGATCCCCCTCGCCGGCGCCCCCTTCGGGTCGAGGACGCGGCCGGAGATGGTGTTCCCCTCGGGGAGGACGGAGGCCTCCGCCGGGGTGGTCTTCCCCTCCTCGACGCGGACCTTCGCGGTCTTCGACTTCTTCCACCCGACTTTCTCCGCCGTCACCCGGTACTCGCCGGAGGCGAGCCCGCCGATCCGGTACTTCCCGTCGGCGGCCGTCTTCGCCTTCCCCTCGCGGAGCGCGAGCAGCGTCCGGAAGTCCCCGCCCGGCGCCGCCTTCACCTCGGCCTCGGCGACGGGTCGGTCCGACTCGTCGGTCACCCGGCCCGCGATCGCGCCCTCGGCCGGGAGGACGAGGTCGATCCGGACCTCGCGGCCGGGGACGATCTCGATCCCGGTCCGCATCGCCGGGCCGTGCCCTTCGGCGCTCGACGAGAGGACGAGGTTCTTCCCGGCCCGGACTCCCCCGATCGACCACTCCCCCTTGCCGTCGGTCTCCGCCTCCCGGGGGGAGAGCTCGGGACGATCCCCGGAGAACATCGAGAGGGGGTCGAAGGCGGGCGCCAGCTCGACCTTCGCGGCCCCGACGGGCGCGCCGTCCTTTGAGCGGACCGTCCCGGCGAGCCGGCCGCCGAGGAGGACCGGGACCTCGACCCCTCGGGCGTTCCCCGACCCGTCCGTCCTCACGCGCGGGGCGCGCTCCTGGTAGAGGAAGTCCGATTCGACGAGCGCCCAGTACTCCTTCGAGGCGCGCGGGACGGCGATCGAGAAGGACCCGTCGCCCGAAACCTCGGCCGACGGGCCGCTCCGGTCGGTCTTCGCGTTCTCGAGGAGCTCGGAGGGAGGTCTCGACCAGGAGGTCGGGTCCTCGAAGGCCGCTCGCATCGCAACCGAGAACATGTCGCGCGAGTCGGGCGTCGGGTTCTCCTTCACGAGGGCGACCCGGACCTTGGAGAGGACCTCTCCTTCCGGCAGGAGGAGGCGCCCCTCGACGCGGCCCGGATCGACCCCGAGATCGATCTCCTCCCGGACCCCGGACGAGGGACCCGACTCCGGGGAGTTCCGCGCCTGTTCGGAATCGGAGGAGGGAGACACGGGCGCTCCGGGCTCCTCGGCGCCGGCCCCTCCGGGGAGGGCGGAGCCGGCGGCCGGTCGGTCCTTCGTGCGGGGAACCCCCTTCGGGAGGAAGGCGAGGAGTCCCGCGGCGAGCGCGAGGAGGGCGGCGGCGGGGAGGAGGAACCTTCGGGCCGTCATGGGGGAGACGCCGGCGGGGCGATCCGAATTCGACCGACCGACCCCGCCATTCAACCCTCGCCCGCGACGGAGCGCACTGACCCTCCCCGGAGGAGGTTCGCTCCGGCAGGCGCCGCTCCCTGGCTTCGTGCCGGGCGAGGGCCGTCGGTCGAGCCGTCAGAGCCGCGCGAGCGCCCGCGGGGCGGCGAGCGCCCTCTCCGCCGAGAGCGCCCCGACTCCGCCTCCCAGCGAGTAGGACTCGCGACCGGCGTGGACGAGGTATCCCCGACGCAAGCGGAGCCGTCCCACGCGGCGACCCATGTGTGCAGATCAGAAGTGCCACTTCTATTCTGCAAACCTCCGAAGCGGGTCCGCCCCGCGTGCCTCCGCGTGGGGGGACCCTCTCCGAGCGAGACGGGCGCCTGGGGCCCCAGGAGAGAGTGGGGCGCCACGACCAGGCTCCAGGACTGCGCTTCCCGCCGGATCCGCTTGCACGGTTACGATGTCCCCTCCTCGGTCCGACCTTCCGGAGAGGGGGATTGTCCGTTCGAAGACGAGCCCTCGCTGCAGGCGCGCTCTGCACCGCCGCCGCCGCGGCGCCCGCCCAGCAGGGAGGGGAGTTCCTCGGGGTCGATCCGGCGGCCGCGGGGCGGGCGGGCGTCGACCTCGCGATCGCGGAGGGGCCGCTCTCGATCGGCACGAACCCCGCGGGCCTCGCCTTCCTCCCGCGGCGCACCCTCGACGCCGCCGCCCGTCTCTTCTTCTCCCAGGTGGACTACCGCAACGGCGGCGCCCACGAGGAGAGCGTCGACCGGCTTGACGTCGCCCCCCTCCTCGGGATGGCGTGGCCGAACGCCTTCGGGCCGGTGTCCGCGGGGATCGCCTTCTTCCCGGAGCAGGGCTACCGCGGAAAGATCCGGCTCCGGACGGAGGCGCAGGCGGGGCCCGGGGCGACGCCGCCGAGCGAGAGGATCCCGCTCGAGACCTCCTCGTACACCTTCGCCGTCTCGCCCGCGCTCGCCCTCCGCGTCTCGGAGTCCCTCGCCTTCGGCCTCGCGGGGATCGTCGAGACCTCCTCGCTCGACGTCGCGGGGTTCGCCGAGGAGCCCGTGAGCCTCTTCGCCGGGGAGGTCTTCCCGGGGATCACCTTCGGGGACTTCCTCTCCTCCTCGGGGTTCACGACCTTCCAGACCGACTACGACCTCGACGCGCGGGGCGCGCCCTCCCTCGCCCTGAGGCTCGGCGCCCTCTGGAAGCCCGCGCCGGGCTGGTCGGTCGGCGCCTTTTGGCGCAGTCGCTCGACGCGTGCGGATCTGGAGGGGGACGTCACCGTCGACATGGGAAACCAGTTCGGCGATCCCGGCTTCGACCGCTTCTTCCCCGACGGTCGGGTCGGCCACTATGACGTCGAGGTGGAGGGGTACCGGATGCCGCAGTCGGCGGGAGTCGGGGTGGCGTGGGAGCCGGCGGAGCACTGGCGCGTCGGGCTCGACCTCCGCTGGGTCGAGTGGTCGGAGGCCTTCGAGGAGCTGCGCTTCGAGCTCGACGACGGGGACAACGGCGGCTTCAACACGATCGTCGGGGACGACGGCTTCGACATCGTCTTCCCCCTCGAGTGGCGCGACCTCTGGGCGGGGGCGATCGGCGTCGAGCGGCGCCTCGAGGACGGGTGGACGATCCGGGGGGGCTTCGCCGCGAACAACAATCCCGTCCCCGATTCGAGCGCGAGCGTCTACGCCCCGGCCTTCTCGAGGTACCACGCCGCCCTCGGGGCCACGAAGCGCGTCGGCGGCGTGGACTTCCACGCCGCCTACCTCCACTCCTTCCGCGAGGAGGTCCGGGTCGGGCGGAGCGACGTCGCGACCGACTTCGACGGCTCGCGCGTGTCGGTCTCCGTGGACTCGCTCGTTCTCGGGATCTCGGTTAGTTTCTGAGGTGGATGCGCGGCCCCCTTCCCCTGCTCCTCCTCGCCGGGCTCGCCCCCTGCGTCCTGGGGCAGCCGAACCTGACGATCCTCCACACGAACGATCTCCACGGCCACGTGCTGCCATGGGGAAACGGGGCGGCGCAGCGGGGGGGAATCGCGCGGATCGCGGGGATCGCGGACGCCGTCCGGACGGCGAACGCCGCGGCCGGGATCGGCACCCTCCTCCTCGACGCCGGGGACCAGCGGGAGGGCTCGCTCTTCTACGACCTCGACCGCGGGCGCTCCTTCTGGCAGATGATGGAGGCGGCCGGTTACGACGCGATCCAGGTCGGCAACCACGACCATCTCTTCGGGGTCCAGGCCCTCCACGACGACCTCGCGACCGCGTTCCCCGGGTTCCTGCAGGGAGCGCGCTTCCTCTGGGGGAACGTGAACCCCCTCTCCCTCGACTCGACGGGGACGCTCCCGCAGCTCCAGGTCTCGGCGGCGGCGATCGCCGGGTTCGAGAGCTGCTTCGCGGACCTCGCGGGATCCGTGGACCTCGCGCTCCTCGACGCGCCCTTCGCGAACTCCAAGGTCTTCAACCAGACGCTGATGTTCCAGGTGGGCGCGATCCGCGTCGGGATCCTCGGCCTCGACACGGAGGAGATCCTCTACACGCAGACGGCCGATCGCCCGACCTTCGGCGGGGACCCGGCGGACGGGGAGCACCTCACCTTCTACGACCCGGTGGCGCACCCCTACGCCGCGGCGATGGTCGCCTACCTCGACGACCCGGACGGGAATCCCGGGACCGACGACGGAGCGGACCTGATCGTCGCGACGAGCCACCTGGGCGCCGCTCGCGATCCCGATCTCGCCGGGGCCGCGGTCGCTCCCAACGGGAGGGGGATCGACCTCATCGTCGGGGGACACAGCCACACGCGCCTGAACACGGCGGTCCCGTTCGTCCATCCCGGGGGAGGGACGACCTGGATCGTCCAGGCGGGCTCCCACGGCGAGTTCCTCGGCCGGGTCGACCTCCTCGTCGACGCGGCGACGAACGCGGTCGCGCTGCTCGGCGCGTCGCTGATCGAGGTGACGCCGGCCTCGCCGGAGGATCCGCTCGTCGCCGCGCTCGTGGGCCAGGCGAAGAGCGCCGTCGACGCGGCGTTCGGCGCCCCCTACGACACGACGATCGGCACGGCGGGCGGCCTCTTCGTGCCCGGCCTCCTGGCGCCGAGCGCGCTCGGCGGCCTCGCCGCCGAGTCGGTCCGCTGGAAGGCGAACGAGCCTCCGCTCTCCCTCGGCGTCGACTTCTCGATCTGCGTCCCCTTCGTCCAGCGCCAGGCGGTCTTCCCCGGCGCGTTCACGGCGGGGGAGGCGCACGAGGTCCTGCCGCTGCACGACCTCGGGACCGATCCGGTCCACGCCTCGACCTTCCACGCGATCGACCTGCCGGGGGGATTCGTGAACGCGCCGAACCTCCACGACCTGCTCCTCCTGATCCCGGGGACGAATCCCCCCGACTTCCAGGGGACGACACGCCTGGAGCTGTTCCTCGAGGCGATCTTCTCGCTCGAGGACCTCCTCGACGGTCTCGGCCCGCTCCTCGGGTTCGACCCCCCGGAGGTGGGTCCCTTCCTGAACGGGCTCGGCTGGAGCGGGATCTCCCTCGTCGTCGACCCGGCGGGCCCGCTCTTCGAGCGGATCGACCCCGCCACGATCGAGGTGGGGGGGATCCCCTGGGTCGGCAACGAGGGGACGAGCCTGCGCTTCACGATGGACTCGATCGTCGCGCGGCTCGTCGGCCCGTTCCTCGGAGGCCTGATCCCCGTCGAGTCGCCGCCGAACTCGGGCAACCTCGGGCCGCTCTTCCCCTACGACCCGGTCGCGGACGACTCGGACGCCCCGACCTGGATGGCGCTGCGGGACTTCGCCGCCTTCGCCGGAACGCTCGGGCCGGCCTTCGAGCCGGACGGCACGCTCGTCCGGTCGACCGCTCCCGACCTGACGATCCGCCCGTCGCGATTCTCGTTCTTCCC
Organism: Planctomycetota bacterium; assembly: GCA_022616055.1. GTDB lineage: Bacteria > Planctomycetota > UBA1135 > UBA1135 > JAKEFM01 > JAKEFM01. The sequence continues at coordinate 14,638 of JAKEFM010000090.1, read as the reverse complement.
GCGCGCCGCGATCGCGGGGCAGCTCCTCCGGGTCGAGGTCCCGGTCGAGAATCTCGGGGAGACCGCCGTCCTCGCGGCCCTCGTCGAGTTCCGGACCGACCCGACCCCCCTCGTCCACAACGACGACCCCGACGGCATCACGGACGGGACGACGGGCGCCGCCTGGCCCCTCCTCGCCTCGATCCCGATCGGGCCGGTCCCTCCGCACGACGGGTCGGCGCCGGGGGAGTTCCCGGTCACCTTCACCCTCCCCGTGCCCGGCGGATTCGCCCCGGGCGAGTACAGGGTCCTTCCGAGGATCCTCGGGGTCCTCTCGGCCGATCCGCTGCGGCCCGAGACGGTCCTGGCGAACAACTCGGGGGAAGGGATCTCGGCCCCGGTCGCGGCCCGCGACCTCCTCGAGGTCCGCGGCGTCCCGACCCTCGGCTCGACCCTCGAGGTCACGATCGAGGGGAACCCCGGCGAGTGCTACTGCGTGCTCCTCGCGAGCGCGGCGGGCGTTCTCCCGCTCCCGGGCATCGGCACCGTGCTCGTCGATCTCGCCCAGTCGATGCCCCTCTACTTCGGGATCTTCGACCCCTCCGGCACCGCCACGCTCTCCGTGCCGATCCCCTTCAATCCGGCCCTCCTCGGCGCCCTCTTCTTCTTCCAGGGGGCCCTCACCGATCCGGGCATCCCGGCCACGGCGCTCACGAACCGGGTCGGACCGCTCGCGATCTTCTAGGGCGTCAGCGGACCTCCAGGACGAGGACCTGCTCGAGCGGGCGCGTCGAGATCCCGAAGGGGAGGAGGCCGTACGCGTGGGAGTAGAACCCCGCGTTCGCGGGGAAGGCCATCGTCCGGAAGGGGAAGCGGTCCTCCACGGCGTCCTTCCGGACCGCGACGAAGCGGAACGCCCCCGCGTCGGGCTCTCCCTGCTTGTGCGCGACCTCCGCGACGACGAGGAGGTCCCCCTGGAGGATCGGCTCGTGCGCCTCGTAGCAGCGGGCGCCCGCCTTCTCCGCGTACCACTGGAAGCCCCAGTGGCCGGCGAACCAGACGCGCCGGCCCGGGCGCGCGAGCGGCCGCACCGTCCTCTCGGCGAGATCGCGGTGCGCGCGCGCGAGGTGGGCATCCGCGACGGAGGCGCAGAGGCCCAGGAGGAGAGACGCCCCCGCGATCAGGAGCGGGCGGCCGACGCGCGAGCCGGGAGGCTCCATCCGGAGCGCCGCGAGGGCGAGGGGCGCGAGCGCGGGGACGAGGTACTTCGCCGAGGCGTGGACGTAGACGACCGGCAGCATGAGGGTCCCGAGGATCCACGCCGCGAGGAGGGCCGTCGGTGCGCGGGCGAGAGCGCCCTCCCGGAAGGGGAGAACGGCGACCCGCAGGACGAATCCGACGCCGACGGCGGCGGGGAGGAGCACGGAGAGAACGTGGAGACGCCCTTGTCGGTGGACGTCCGGGAGGAGGAGCGCCAGGACCCCGGCGGCCGCGAGGCCGGGGAGGAGGAGGAGGAGCGCCTTCCTCGAGGCGAGCGCACAGAGCGTCGGGGCGGCCGCGAGAGAGAGGTGGGCCGCCATCGCGAGAAGCCGGGCCGCGTGGAGGGGGTTCGGCTCGAACGCCGTGAGCGAGGAGACCGCTTCGCCTCCTCCCGCGAGGAGGGTCCAGGGAATGGAGGCGGCGGGGGAGAGGAGGAGGGCGCCCCACGCCACGGGACTGCGGATCCTCCGCAGGAGGGCGAAGACTCCGAGGGCCGCCGGCGCCGCGATCGCTCCGTAGCGGGTGAACGAGGCGAGGGCCATCAGGAGGCCGCCCCCCAGGCTCCGGATCCGACGGGTCCCTTCGGTCCCCTCGAGCCAGAGCGCCGCGCCGAGCGTCGCGAGGGCGCCGGCGAAGGTGTCGGGCATCACGGTGGTCGCGCAGACGATCGCCGCGGGCGAGCAGGCGACCAGGATCGCGGGAAGGAGGGGGCGTTGCCCCAGGGCGCGCGCGAGGCGCGCGGTTCCCCAGACGAGGAGGGCCGCGAACGGCGCGAGACAGAGGTGGAGGCCGCGCTCCCCCTCGACGCCGAGGCGCAGGAGGAAAGCGAGGAAGTAGAAGAAGCCCGGAGGGCTCGCGAAGACCGCGCGCGCGTGCCGCGTCCGGTCGTCGAGATTGATCCCGAAGTCGAGGGGATGGAGCGGGTCGCTCGCGACATGCTCCGCCGCCTTCAGGAAATGGGGGTCGTCGATGTGGAAGGGCTTGTCCGAGAAGAGGACGACGAGGCCGCTCGCGACGAGGGAGGCGAGGAGGACCCCGAGGCGCTCCCGCCTCGCTTCCGAACCGGCCGCGGGGTCGGTCAAGAGCCCTTCCGGCGCAGAAGGAGTCTCATCCCGTCGGGGAGGGGGCGGAGCGTCCGCACGAGGGCGAGGAGGTCGTCCGCCTCCCCGGAGGCTCCGCGGTCGCGGGCGTCCTCGACGAGCCGCTCGAAGAGGGCGGCGGTCTCCCAGGCCGCCGGCGCCCGCTCGAGGAGGCGGGCGGCGAACTCGCGCGCCTCGCGCGCCCTCCCGGCTGTCCGCGCGAGGTCGGCCCGGAGCCGGAGGATCTCCGGGTCCGCCGGCGCCGCCTTCTCGGCGGCGGCGACCGCCTCCGCCGCGAGGTCCCCCGGTCCGGACTCGACGAGGAGGCGCGCGGCTTCGAGGCGGAGGCGGGCGATCCCTGCCGCCGGCGTGCGGCGCTCCCACTCGGCGAGGCAGGCGCGCGCGCGCGCGAGCGACTCCTCGGATCCTCTCACGCGCCCTCCCTCGCGCCGATCGCGGGCCAGCCGCAGGAGCGTGGCGAACCGGAGCCGGACGAAGTCCGGGACCTCCGCGCGGAGGCGGGCCGGGAGGGCCGAGTCGGCGAGGGCGTACTCCTCCTCCGCGGAAGGCAGGAGCTCCGGCCTCCGATCCCCGACGTCGCTCCGGAGGCGCGCCATCGTGTAGTGGACGTCCCACGCCTCGGGGGTCCCCGGGGTGGGGCGCGTGCGGAGGAGGAGGAGCGGAAGGGCCACGGCGAGGGCGGCCCCGACGAGGAGGCCCGCCTGGCGGGGGAGGGGTGCCTCTTCGAGGGGAACGACCTCGGGATCGACGGGGAGGCGCCGCAGGCGCCCGACGAGGAGGAGGGTGAGGCCCGCGAGGAAGACGGCGAGGACGGCGAAGCCGTAGGGACGCGCGCCTCCCTCCCAGCCGAGGATCGTGTCGGCGAAGTACCCCTCGGCGAGGAGGGGGAGGACGCACTCGACGAGGGGATTGCGGAAGACCTCGGGCGCGTCCGGGCATCCGAGGTAGGGGGGGAGATAGAGGAGGAAGGAGAGGAAAGCGAGCCCGGCGAAGAGGATCCGCCACCGCGCGAGCACGGGCGCGAGTCCGACCGCCAGGAACGGGACCGCGGCGATGAGGTAGCGGGGACCGTAGCACCACCCGCCATGCCAGCCGTAGAAGCCGGCGTTGGCGAGGAGGGGGAGTCCGACGCACGCGAGGCCGAGCGCCGCCTCGCCCCGCCAGGCCGGGTCCGTCCAGAGCGCCCGGAAGCCGGGGATCGCGAGGAGGAGGAAGGGAGAGAGGAAGAGGAGGCCGCGGGAGGGGGTGACGAGGATCCCGAAGAGCGCCGCCGGCGAAGGGAAGGAGATCCCGAGGAGCCCGCTCTCGCTCCCGCGGGCGAACTCCTCCGTCACCTGCGAGCCGTAAGAGAGGGTGAAGGGGGAGCCGAAGCAGGTCCGGTTGTAGTGGAGGAGGAGGCCGAGAGGGATCGCCGCGCCGGCGCAGAAGGCGAGGAGCGGCGCCGGAGAGCGCCGGAGGCGGATCGCCGCGTAGACCGCCACGGGGAGGGCCACGAAGGCGGCGCCGTAGTCGCACAGCACCCCGGCCCCGAGCAGGAGGCCGGCGGCGAAGGCGCGTGGCCCGACTCGTCCTTCCCCGCGGGCGGCGCCGACGAGGATCGCGGCCCCGGCGAACGTGAGGGCCGCGGCGGTCTGGTGCCCGGAGAAGAGCGTCGCATGGATCAGGGCGAGGCTCCCGAAGGAGGCCGCCAGCGCCAGCGCCGCCGCGGCCCCGGGTCGGGCGCCGAGTCGTCGCGCGGAGGCGAAGAGGAGGAGCGCGAGGAAGGCGTTCGGGAGGCTCGTCGTCGCGAGCCGCGCGAGGTAGAGGAGGGTGGGGTCGAGATCCGAGGCTTCCCGGAGGGGGGTCGCCTCCCGGAGGAGCCACCAGACCGGGGCGGCGAGGAAGGGGAGGCCGATCGCCTTCGAGGAGTAGGCATGCTCCCGGGAGGCCGAGAGGTCGATCGTCCGGGAGGCGTAGGGGTCGATCGCGAACGTCCCCCGCTCCGCGATCGAGGCGGCGAGGAAGGCCCGGCTGCGGGAGTTGTCGTACTCGATCGGCCGCACCACCCAGGCCGAGGCGAGCAGGACGGTCCCGAAGAGGGCGAGCCGGACCCCCCTCATGTCCGCCGTGGACGCCCGCGCATGGAGGAGCGTATTCTCGGGTCGTCCAGCCCCGGCCCCAAGGAGGGGTCGGAGGCGACGGAGGGATTGCGAAGTGCGCTTCCCGCTCGCCGGGATGGCCTTCCTCCTTCTACAGGTCGGGCGTCCCTCGACCGGAAACCCCGACCTCGAGAGAGGGCTCGCCCTCCTCGAGTCGGGAAAGGCGGCCGAGGCGATCCCGCACCTGCGGAAGGGGGCGGCCGACCTTCCCGCGCTGCCGGCCGCGTCCTTCTACCTCGGCAAGGCGCTCCTCCTGGCCGGCGACCCGCGCGAGGCGAAGGAGACGCTCTCCCGCGCGGCGGGGGGCGCTCCGCTCGTGCCCGCGGTCCGTCTCGCCCTCGGACAGGCGGCCGCCGCCTCGGGGGAGTTCGACGAGGCGGAGCACGCCTTCAAGAAAGCGTTCGAGCTCCGCTCCAGCGACCCCGCTCCCCTCCTCGAATGGGGGGAGGTGGAGCTGCGGCGCGCCGTCTTCGCGGAGGCGCGGGACGCCTTCTCTCGGGCGGAGACGGTGGCGCCCGGGCAGCCGCGGGCGCTCCGCGGGCTCGGCGAGGCGTCCCTCGGCCTGATGGACCTCGGCGCGGCGGAGGGGGCGTTCCGCCGTGCCCTCGAGGCCCGGCCGGACGACGGCGCCGCCCTGCTCGGCCTCGGCAAGACGCTCCTGCGCCGTGGGGACCTCGAGGGCGCGGCGGTGGCCCTCTTCGACGCGGAGGAGAACCTCCCGCGGGACGCGGAGGTCGCCTACCAGCTGGGGCACCTCGCCGCGCGGGAGGGACGGAGGCGGGAGGCGATCGGGTGGCACCGCGTCGCGCTCCAGCGCGACCCGGCTCACCCCGGCGCGCTGTACGCCCTCGGCCAGGCCCTCCTCGAGGCGGGGGAGATCGAGGAGGGTCGCGGCGCGCTCGGGCTCTTCCGGGGGCGGAAAGTCCTCTACGACTCCGTCTACACGATCTCCCTCCTCGCCGCGGACGCCCCGGCGGACCCCGAGCTGCGCGAGAGCCTCGTCCTCTGCTCGGTCGCCCTCGGCGATCTCTCGAGGGCCAGGCGGGAGCTCGAGGCCCTCGGGCGGTTGCGGCCCGCGTGGCGGGAGGATCCCCGCCTGGATGCGGTCGCGCTCTGCCTCGAGGGGCGCTTCGAGGAGGCTCTCCCGCGCCTGAAGAGCGTCCTCCCGGAGGGGGGCACGACGGGGCGCGCGATCCTCGAGGAGGTCGCCGCGCGCGCCGCGGCGGGGAAGGGAGGGGAGCGGGGGAGGTGAGACGCGCGCCGCTGGCGGCGCTCCCCCTCGCGCTCGGCTGCGGGTCGAGATCCTCCCGCGGACCGGAGATCGGCTGCCTCGACGTCGCGGCGGAGGCCGGCCTCGATCTCCGCACCGTCTGCGGGGACCCCGACAAGCCCTACATCGTCGACTCCCTCGGGACGGGGGCCGCCTTCCTCGACTTCGACGGCGACGGCCTCCCCGACATCTTCCTCTCGAACGGCTCCCGGCTCGGCGGATACCCGCGGGGCGAGGAGCCGCTCCCCCGCTTCTTCCGGAACGCGGGGAACGGGTCGTTCGTCCCCGTGGTCACGGGCGTCGAGCGACCCGGGTGGTGGCAGGGGTGCGCCGCGGGAGACCTCGACGGGGACGGGGACCCCGATCTCCTCGCGACCTCGATCGACGGCCCCGCTCTCTGGCGGAACGGCGGCGGGACCTTCCGGGACGCGACCGTTCCCGCCGGCCTCTCCCATCACGCGTGGGGCGCCTCGGCGTCCCCGGCGGACCTCGACCTCGACGGGGACCTCGACCTCTACCTCGCCGGCTACGTCCGGTTCGACCGCGCGAAGACGCCGCGGGACTGCCCCTGGAAGGGGGTGAAGGGGTTCTGCGGGCCGATGGGCCTGCTCGCCGAGGCGGACCGCTACTTCCGCAACGAGGGGGACGGCACGTTCGTCGAGGCCTCGGAGGCCTGCGGGCTCGGCGTCCGCGACCCGCTCTACGGGCTCGGGGTCGTCGCGAGCGACCTCGACGGGGACGGCGCTCCCGACGTCTACGTCGCGGACGACTCGACCGAGAATCTCCTCTTCTGGAACCGGGGGGACGGGAGGTTCGAGGAGGGGGCGCTCTTCGCGGGCGCCGCCTACAGCCGGGACGGCGTCCCGCAGTCGGGGATGGGGGTCGACGCCGGCGACGCGGACGGGGACGGGGACATGGATCTCTTCGTCACGAACTTCGAGAGCGACCACTCGACGCTGTACCGCAACCTCGGAGGCCGGCGGTTCGCCGACGTCTCGGCGGAGACGGGTCTCGAGGTGGCGAGCTACCTCCCCCTCGGATGGGGGACCCGGTTCCTCGACTTCGACCACGACGGGGACCTCGACCTCTTCGAGGCCAACGGGCATGTCTATCCCCAGGTCGACGCCGTCCCCGGGCTCTCCTACCGCCAGCGCAACCACCTCTACCGGAACGAGGGAGGACGGTTCGAGGAGGTAGGTGGAGCGTGCGGCCCCGCCTTCGGGGTGAAGGAGGGGAACCGGGCGGCCGCCTTCGCCGACATGGAGGGGGATGGCGACGTCGACGTCCTCGTGACGCGCATCGACGGCCGCCCGGCCCTCCTCCGGAACGACGGGGCCTCCTCCGTCCCGTGGATCCGGCTGCGACTGTTCGGAACCCGGTCGAACCGCGAGGGGATCGGGGCGCTCTGCGTCCTCCAGGCGGGCGGCCGCCTGCAGCGACTCGAGGCGAGGTCGGACGGGAGCTTCTTCGCGGCGAGCGAGCCGGTCCCGCACTTCGGGCTCGGGAGCGCGGCGGGGGCCGAGTGGGTCGAGGTGCGCTGGCCCTCGGGCCGGCGCGACCGGGCGGACGGCCTCGCGGCGTTCCGGACCTACCGGGTGGTGGAAGGGGCGGGGTTCTTCCCCGGCGGGCTCGGCCTGCGCAATTGACGGGAGCGAGCGGGGAGCCGCCTCCGGGGAGGGGGACGGAAGGGGAGGGGGACGGAAGGGGAGGGGGACGGAACAGGGAGGCCGCCTTCCGCGACCAAATGGATGGCCGAGGACCTCCTCGTCCTCGCCATCCGCATGGAAAAGGCGTTTCCCCGCCTCCCGCAAGCCGGTTCATCCGCGCGCGTTCCTCGGCCCTCCGAGGGACCGGAGGCCGTCGTCCCGGGAGCGCGGCTCGCGGGAGAGGCCCGCCCGGCGCGATTGACAGAAGCGAGGGGCGGGGCGCATCCTAGGTACCGAGCGGTTTCTCCGTTCGAGGTCTTCTTCCCAACAGAGGTGAGCCATATGGTCCAGCGTTTCCGCACTCTTCTTGTCGCCGGCCTCTCGGGGGCGACGCTCCTCGCCCCGGCGCCGGCGCAGCCCTGCGCCGTCTCCACCCCCGTGCAGAGCTACATCCGTGGCGTCCTCCCCCCCTCGTTCGTGGCGCTCAACGGCCAGCCGGGGACGACCGTCGCCATCGGCTCCTGCCTGACCACCACGAGCGTGCAGATCAACCTCCCCTTCACGTTCACCTTCTTCGGGCAGGCGAAGACCTTGGCCCGGATCCAGAAGAACGGCTTCCTCCACTTCACGAACTTCGTCGGCTTCGCGAACACCGGGAACATCACCGTCCCCAACTCGGCGGATCCCGACGACCTGATCGCGCCCTTCTGGGACGTCCTCGTCCCGGCCCCCGGGACGGGCGGCGTGCTCTACCGGACCGACGGCGCCGCCCCGAACCGGATCTTCACCGTCGAGTGGCGGGACATGATGATCGTCTCCGGGGCCGTCGCCTGCTTCGACAACGGCTCGCGCCTGAACTTCCAGGCGAGGCTCTTCGAGGCGGACGGGTCGATCCAGCTCCACTACGGGCCCTTCGCCGCGGGGACCGTCGCCTCCCTGATCTCGGCGACGATCGGGCTCGAGGACTCGACCGGGGCCGTCGGCATCGACGTGACCTCGCTCGGCAACCTGAACCCGGTCTTCCCGACGACCGCCTTCCGCTTCTACCCGGGCGCGGTCTCGAACCTGATCCCGACCTACACCGTCACGACGCCGGCGCCCTCCTTCTCCTCGATCGCGGGCGCGCCGGGGGCGACCCAGGCCTTCTGCCCTCCCCCCTGCGTCCCGGGCCTCGGCGGGGCCTGCGTCGACGACGAGGGGGTGAACATCAACCTCACCTTCCCCTTCTCCTTCTGGGGGGAGGCGAAGGTCCTGGTCGAGATGAGCATGAACGGGATCGCGACCTTCGACCTCAGCCTCGGCACGAACGGCGCGGGCAACCCCGGCAACCCCATCCCCTTCCCGAACCCGGCGACCCCCAACGACTGGGCGGCCCCCTGGTGGGAGGACCTCGAGCTGAACGACCCCGCCGCGAACACGGGCGGATGGTGGCTGATCAGCGGGTCGGCGCCGAACCGCGTCCTCACGATGGAGTGGGTGAACCTGAGCCGGTTCACGACCGGGTGCGTCGACAGCGGCGACCGGATCAACTGCCAGATGGAGTTCCGCGAGGCGGGCAACCTGGTCGTCATGAAGTACGGCACGCAGGTGATCGGCGCCGGGCCGAACGACGCGAGCGTCGGCGTCGAGAACAAGACCGGGACGGTCGCCGTCGACGGCACCGGGAACGGCCCCAACAACAGCACCTTCCCGACGACCGACCTCACCTTCACCCCGTGCAGCCCGAACGGGGTCGTCCTGCCGTTCGGGAACGGCTGCCCGGGCGGTCTGGCCGCGGCCCCGACGATCGGCTCCGCGGGCGGCGCGCCGGTCATCGGGAACGCGACCTTCGCCCTGACGATGACGGGGGGTCCCGCCAACTCCCTCGCGAACGGCCTGGTCCTCGGGGCGAGCAACACGACGTGGCTCGTCTTCAACCTGCCGATGGCGCTCGGGATCTTCGGGGCGCCCGCGTGCACCCTCTTCACCTCCGCCGACATCATCCTCTCCCCGATCGCGACCGACCCGGCTGGCTTCGCGACGATCACCCTGCCGATCCCGAACCAGCCGAGCATCGTCGGCGGGTCCGTGTTCGCGCAGTTCTTCTCCCCCTTCACGCCGACCCTGGCGATGACGAACGGGGCCGAGGTGCGGATCGGCTGATCCCCCTGGGCCCGAGCGGTTCGAATCCCGCCCCGCCGGATCGTTCCGGCGGGGCGGTTTCGTCGACGGCCGCGCCCTCCTCGGCGGGGCGGGAGCGCCTCGAGGGAGGGATCGCCTTCGCCCTCCCCTTCCTCGCCTACACCCTCACCACCGCCCCAGGCCTCACCGGGGAGGACAGCGGCGCGTTCCTGACCGCCGCCCACGAGCTCGGGATCCTCCATCCGCCGGGGTACCCGCTCTGGTGCCTTCTCGCGCGAGCCTTCGCGAGCCTCCTCCCGTTCGGCGACTTCGCCTGGCGCGTGAACCTCTTCTCCGGGTTCTCGAGCGCCCTCGCCTGCGCCCTCGGATGGCGGCTCCTGCGGCGCCGGGGCGTCGGATCCGCGGCGGCCGTCTGCGGCGCGGCGCTCGCGGGGCTCGCGGACGCCGTCTGGGGCCAGAGCGTGATCTCGGAGGTCTACGGCGCGACCCTGCTCGGAGTCCTCGGCTCCCTCCTCGCCCTCGACCGCTGGCGGGAGGTCCCGACCCCGCGGCGGTTCGCCGCCTTCCTGTTCGTCGGGGGCCTCTTCCTCACCCTCCAGCCTCTCGCGCGGGGGCTCCTCCCGATCTTCCTCGCCTACGCCTTCCTCGAGCGACCCGCTCTCCTCCGGGACCGGCGCTCCCTAGCGGCCGGGGCGCTCGCTCTCCTCGCCGGGCTCCTCCCGATCCTCTACCTCCCCCTCCGGTCGGCCGCGGACCCCTTCCTCGACTGGGGAAACCCGGAGACGCCGGGCTCCCTCTGGGACCACCTCGCGCTGCGCCAGTACACGCACGGGGAGGAGCTGGGGATGGACCCCCCGACGTACCTCGGGTTCGGCCCGAGGATGGGGAGGTTCGGGGAGATCCTCCTCGCCCAGTTCCCTCTCCCCGTCCTCGGGCTCGCCGGGGTCGGGATGGGCCTCGCGGCCCGACGGTGGGGGAGGTTCGGAGCCCTGCTGCTGGCGGCCGCTCTCGCGACCTCGGTCGGCCTCGTCTACGCGACCTCCCTCCGGGACGCTTTCTTCTTCCCTCCCGCCTACGAGACCTACTCCCTCCCCGCCTTCGCCCTCCTCGGGCTCTTCGCGGGAGCCGCCCTCGACGGGCTCCGGGGGTGGAAGGCCGGCAAGATCCTCCCGCTGCCCCTCGGCGTCCTCGCCCTCGCCTGGACCGCCGCCGCCAACGGCCCCCGCAACGACCGTTCCGAGGACCGCTTCTTCGAGCCCTTCGGCCGGGCGCTCCTCGAGAACGTCGAGCCGGACGGGGTCCTCCTCGCGGCGGGGGACCACCTCGTCTTCCCCTGCCTCTTCCTCCAGCGCGTCCGGGGGGTCCGGACCGACGTCCACCTTCCCCAGCGCTACGGGTACTTCCAGGAATCGGAGCTGGGGGCGCTCTCCAGGGAGGAGCGCGACCGCCGGCAGACGCTCCACGGCGCCCCCCGGCTCGCCTTAGACGCGGGGCTGGTGATCCGCCGGTGGATCGCCACCCGGCCCGTCTACGCCGTGGGGATCCCCTTCGATCCCGGAGCCTGCCGGGGACTCGAAGGGAGCGTCGTGACCCCGGAAGGGATGTTCCTTCGGATCTCCCTCCCGGGCATGCTCACTCCTGCGGAGACCCGCGAGAAGGACAGGGCCGCCTGGCGCAGGCTGTCGTTCCCTGCGCTGGACGACAGGTCCCCCGACCGGAGCGAGCGACTGGCGGCCGCCCTGGTGCGGGTGACCCGGGGATTGCACCGGATGCGGGAGGGGGACGTCGACGGGGGCCGGACCGACCTCATGTCCCTGCTACGTAACGATTTGATAGATGCCCCCTCCCTGGTCGTCGGCGCTCGCGCCCTGGCTGCCGGCGGCGCCCAGGACGAGGCCGCGACCCTCCTCCGCGAGGCCTTGGGGAGGGGCCCGGACTCGGAAGAGGCGCGCCGTTTCCTGGCGGAACTCGAGGGGAGACCCCGTTGACCGGCCGGCGCCATCCGCGGGTTCTTGGGGTAGGGTTCCCGCATGGGAAAGGATCGGACCCACGGCCCCTCAGGGGCCGCCTCGGGGCGTTGCCCGGCAGGGAACATCGTGCTAGCCTGCTGCGTCTCCAGGAGCAGCGAAGGAACCGATCCGCCAGCGACGGCGAGGCCTTGACGGATTGCCGCAGGGCGATCGGGAGCCATCCATGAAGACGTTGAAGCTCAGTCTGGTCGGAGTTGCGGCTGCGGCTGTGGTTGCGTTCGCGGCCTCCCTGCACGGGACGAAGTCCGTGGGGGAGGGGGATCCAACGGCGAAGGCCGCACCCCCCCTCGGCCCGACCGCCCCGCCGCGTCCCGAGGCGCCTTCTTCCGAGGCTGCCACGCCGGTCGCCGAGACGAAGGCGACGGAGGTCGCCAAGTCGGAGGCGCCGGCCGAATCGAAGATCGAGCCCGGGGCGGAGCCGTATGCGGTCCTGCCCGACGGCACCCGCTACTACTGGGTGAAGGGCGCGACCAAGGACGCCAGCGGCAACTGGGTCCCCCACGTTTTCCATGTCGCGGCACAGCCGATCGAGCTCGACGGCGTCGAGGTCGTCCGACCGGGCGCCTCGGGCTCTTCGGCGGGGTCTCCGCGTTGAGGTCCGGAGCGCCGCGAGAGATGTCCGCGTACCGACCGTTCGTGTGTTTCCTGCCGGCTTCCGCGGGGGAGGCTAGGCTTTAGACCGGTAGGAGTCCCCGCAGCACCTTCCTGTCGACTTCACGCCAGGAGATTGTCCAAGGAGAAACGAATGATGAGCCTCCGAAACCTCGTGAGGGCGGGCATTGCGGGAGTCTTCCTCTCGTCGACGGCCCTTGCCCAGCTCTGCGCGATCCCCTGCAACGGGACGCAGATCGTCTGCCACCACCAGAACGGGATCCGCAACCACCGCGGTGGCCCGGCCACGCCGACGTGCGGCCCCAACGCCGCCACGGGCAACGCCGCGGGCGACGCGTTCTGGAAGATCTGGGGGGTCGAGAACGGGATGTCCCGCGGAAGCGGCCTCGCCACCTTCACGAACTGGGAGATCGGCGCGGACAACTCGACCTTGGGTTGCGGACCCGGCGGGACGGGGACGCTCACGTTCGACATCCCCGACCTCGAGCTCCGTCCGGTCACGCTGGCCGGCTTCACGCCCGGAGTGAAGGAGCCCGACATGACGGTCGCGGCGACCTACGCCGCCGCCGTCGGGACGATCGCGCTGCCGACGGGCGGGTTCCGGATCAACATCTCGATCCTGACCCCGACGGTCGCGGTCCCCGCCTCCTGCCCGGCGACGACCACCCTCCCGACGCTCTCGAACGCCGACGTCGCGATGCTCTTCCTCCTCACCCCGGGTGAGGCGGCGGGTTCGGGGACGTACTACGAGAACTTCGTCCTGAACACCGAGGTCAACACGGTCTCCAACCTCGGCGTCGCGCCCGCGCCGCTCACGGCGAACACCTACTCCGGTCGGGTCGACGGGCTCATCGGCAGCGTCGATCACGACCCGAACGGCGACGCCGTCAGCGCTCCGACCGAGGAGCTCTACGCGGAGATGGGCTTCTTCGAGCCGACGCTCGAGTCCTACCGCCTGACGACGGGGTTCGCGACCCCGACCCGCGGCTCCGGCGCGCGTGAGCTGGCCGCCGGCGACAGCTTCTTCCTCCGGTCCGAGGACTGGGAGGCGGGAGCCCGCGCGATGGCGGGCCAGGACCGTCTCGCGGCGGTCCTTCTCTCGGACAACAGCGCGGGGAGCCCGCTCGGCGTCGCGCCTCCGGGCGTTCCGCCCTTCTTCCTCGCGGGGAGCCTCTTCCTCCCCGGGTCGACCGGCGTCCTCGCCCTCTACCCGACGGCGACGACGATCGCGTTCCTCACCTTCTCCGCGTCGGTCGGGGCGGGGCTGAACTGCCACGTCGTCGGCGACGTCGCGTGCGGCGCCACGGGCCTCCCGAGCGTCTTCTCCGACATGCAGGCGACGACGGCGACGATCGCCATCCCGCCGGGCCTGACGGGCGCGACGTTCTACGCGGCCGCGTTCTACATCAACCTCGCGACCCTCACCCTCGACGACGGCTCGAACACCGTCGAGCTGCTCTTCATCTAGTCGAGGATCCACTCGTCCACACGAGGGGCCGCGCCCGCGCGCGGCCCCTCTTTTTTGGCAGGGGCAGGGGCAGGGGCTGTCCCGATCGCCGGGTCCGGGGTAGGCTCGGAGCCGCATTCCCGCCGGACCCGTGTCCGAGGAGAGGTGAAGCGTGAACCTCCGAGACCTCGCGCGGGCGGCCCTCGCCGCCGCCGTCCTGCCGGCGACCTCGCTCGCCCAGCCCTGTCCGATCCCCTGCAACGGCACGCAGATCCTGTGTCACCACCAGAACGGGATCCGCAATCACCGCGGCGGTCCGGCCATTCCCGTGCTCGGCCCGAACGCCGCCACGGGCAACGCCCTCGGCGATGCGTTCTGGAAGATCTGGGGCGTCGAGAACGGGATGTCCCGCGGGAGCGGCCTCGCCACCTTCTCCAACTGGGAGACCGGCGCGGACAACACGGCCGCGGGGGGTCAGGGGGGAACGGGCACCCTCACCTTCGACATCCCCGACCTCGAGCTCCGGCCCGTCACGCAGGCGGGCTCCGCTCCCGGCGTGAAGGAGCCGGACATGACGGCCGCGGCGATCTACGCCGCGGCGGTCGGGACGATCGCCCTGCCGATCGGCGGGTTCCAGATCAACGTGTCGATCTTGACCCCGACGGTGGCGGTCCCAGCCTCCTGCCCGGCGACGACGTCCCTCCCGACCCTGACGAACGCCGACATCGCGATGCTCTTCCTCCTGACGCCCGGCGAGACGGCGGGGATGCCCAACTACTACGAGAACTTCCAGACGGGCACCGAGGTCAACACGGTCTCGAACCCCTCGGTCCCGCCCGGACCGGCGGGGAACAGCTACTCCGGGACGATCGACGGGCTCCTCGGCGCCGTGGCGCACATGGCGATCAACCAGGAACTCTACGCGGAGATGGGGTTCTACGAGCCGACGCTCGAGGTCTACCGCCAGACGGCGGGGTTCGCCGCCCCGACACGAGGCTCGGGCGCGCGGGAACTCGCCGCGGGCGACTCCCTGTT
>JAKEFM010000089.1 GCA_022616055.1 Planctomycetota bacterium | reverse complement strand
GGGAGCGTCGCGCGGACGTCGCCCGACGTCTCGACGCCGTCGCTCAGGAGGACGGCGTCGGCCCGGGGGCCCGCGAGACCGAGGAGCGCGCCGATCGCGGCTGCGAGGTTCGTCTCCCCGGGGGAGGGGACCTCGCCGGAGATTCCCGCCCGGAGCCGGGACGCGAGGTCCGCCGCCGGGACCGGCGGGGAGAGAGCGCGCGCCGAGGCGGCGAAGAGGATCGCTCCGGCGCGATCGCCGGCGCCCAGCCCCCCGAGCGCCTCCGCGCAGAGCGAGGGGAGGTCGGCGTAGAGCGCCGCGCGCCCGCGGAGCGCGCTCGCCGAGACGTCGAGGAGGATCCAGCGCTCCCCTCTCCGCGAGATCCACCCCGAGACCTCCGCCGCCGCCGCGAGGAAGGCGGCGGCGCCGAGGACCAGGGTCAGCGTCCGGCCGCGCACGCCCCTTCCCCGGCCGCCTTGTCGATCGCGGAGGTGTTGCCTAGCATCCGGGCGACTCCCTTGCCCCACCGGAGCGGGGAGTCGGGAGGGCGCGAGTGAACAAGTCGCAGCTCGTCGAGGAGGTTCGGACCCACCTCGGGTCGAAGACGTCGCGCGCACAGGCCGAGAGGGTCCTCGAGGCCGTCCTGTCGCGGATCGAGCAGGGCCTCCGGAAGGACGGCCTCGTGACGCTCCTCGGGTTCGGCACTTTCACGGTCCGGAGGCGGGCGGCGCGGAACGGCCGCAATCCGAGGACGGGCGAGGCGCTGCGGATCGAGGCTTCTCGGACGGTCCGCTTCCGGGCGGGGGCCAAGCTCAAGGGTCGGGGGTGATCCCCCCGCCTGCGCCCCCGCTTGCGCCCCCGCTTGCGGAGGGCGGCTCGATCCACCCGCCACCCAGGACGAGGTCCCCCTCGTAGAAGACCGCGGCCTGGCCGGGGCAGACGCCCGGCTCCGGTCGCGCGAGGCGGACGGCGGCGCGCCCCCCCTCCCGTCCCTCGACCTCCCCGGGGACGCCCTCGTGGCGGGAGCGGACCTGGACGAGGGCCTCGAACTTCTCCCCCGCCTCGGGAGGGGTCCGGCCGATCCAGTTCGTCTCCCGCATGGAGAACTCCCGGACGCAGGCCTCCTCCCGGCTCCCGGCGACGACGGTCGACGTCCGCGGCTCGAGCGCGACGACGAACCGCGGCCCGTCCGGCGAAGCGGGCAGCCCCCGGCGCTGCCCCACCGTGAAGTTCGAGATCCCGTCGTGACGCCCGAGGACCCTTCCGGCGCGATCGACGATCGGACCGGGCTCGGGCGGAACGCCCCGCTCCCGGAGGAGCGCCCGGTAGTCGCCTCCGGGGACGAAGCAGATCTCCTGCGAGTCCGCCTTGTCCGCGACGGGGAGGTCCGCCTCCCGCGCGAGCGCGCGAACCTCCTCCTTGCGCATCCCCCCGATCGGGAGGAGGAACCGCGCGAGCCGCCCCCGCGGCACGGCGAAGAGCTGGTAGGACTGGTCCTTCCCCCGGTCCGCGCCCCGCCGCAGCCGGGGACCCGACGCGCCCTCCTCCACCCGGGCGTAGTGGCCCGTCGCGACTCGCTCCGCCCCGAGGTCCCGCGCGAGGTCGAAGAGCGCGCCGAACTTGATCTCCCGGTTGCACCGCGCGCAGGGATTGGGGGTGAGCCCGGCCTTGTACGCCCCGACGAACGCTTCGATCAGCGAGCCGAATTCCCCCGAGAAGTCGAAGGCGTAGAAGGGGACGCCCAGCCGGTGGGCGACCTCGCGCGCGTCGCGGGCGTCCCCGACGGAGCAGCAGGTCCGGGCGCCTTCCTCCGGGGCGTCGACCCCGTTGCGGAGGAAGAGGCCGACGACCTCGTGGCCCGCCCGCCGCAGCAGGAGCGCCGCGACGCTCGAGTCGACGCCCCCCGACATGCCGACGGCGATCCGCATGGGTGCGCCGGGGATCCTCGCCCGGCCCCGGGCCCCTGCCTATACTCCCGCGCGCCCGGCGTCTCAATGACGCCCCCCCCACCCGACTTGATCCACACTTGATCGACCTCCCCCTCCCCCTCCTCCTTCAGAGCCCCGAGACGATGCCCGCCCCCACTCCGGGCTTCTCCCCGACCGGGCTCCTCCCCTTCGCGCTCGTCTTCGTGATCCTCTACTTCCTCCTCATCCGCCCGGAGCGCAAGCGCCAGCGCAAGCGGATGGAGATGCTCCAGGCGGTCAAGAAGAACGACCGGGTCATCACGACGGGAGGCCTCCACGGCGTCGTCGCCGCCCTCGGCGAGCGCACGGTCGTCCTCAAGGTCGACGAGAACGTGCGGCTGCGCTTCAACCGCGACGCGATCGCGGGGGTGATCGAGAAGGAGGAGGAGGCCGAGGATCCGGCGCGTGCCGGGTCGAGCTGACCTCGGCCGCCACGGAGAGGAGGCCGCCTCCCGCCTCCTCGTGTCGAAGGGGTGGAGGATCCTCGGCCGCGACCTTCGCACGCGCGTCGGGGAGGTCGACCTGCTCGCCCTCGACGGGGAGACCCTCGTCGTCGTCGAGGTGAAGACGCGCTCGGGGGAGGCCTTCGGCCGGCCGGAGGAGGCGGTCGACGGCCGGCGCCTCGCGCGCCTGCGTCGGGCGGCGCAGGCCCTCGCTCTTGCCCGAGGACTCTCGGAGCGCCCCCTCCGGATCGACGTGGTGGCCGTCCGCGCCATGCGGGACGGCCGCCTCGAGTGCGAGCATTTCCCCGGGGTGGGGGAATGAACGCACCCCCCGAGCCGCCACCCCCCCTTTCCCTCCCCGGTCCTGGAGCGCATCAAACGTTTGCGCGGAGGTCGGTCGAGGTGTAAGTCTCTGGGACTCCGGGGCGCGGGCCTCCCGCCGCGCCGCTCCACGGCGAGCCGGTCCGGGCTTTGCCGTCCCGATGTGTCCGCTCCCCTCGAACCGGGATGCGGGCCGGGGGAGCGGCCCGGGAACCGCCCTCGGGCCTCCGCCGATGCGGCTCTTCCACCGCTACCTCTCCTACCGCAAGCTCGCCCTCTTCGCGGGGGAGGCGCTCCTCCTCTTCGCCTGCGTCCTCGCGGGGATGACCTGGCCGTGGAGCTGGCCGGTCGAGGGGTGGCAGCAGGGGGCGATCGCCTCGGGCGTCGTCGTCCTCCTCCTCATCCCGGTCCTCTCCCTCTCCGAGCTCTACGACTGGCGGATCTCCGCCGACCGCCGCGAGCGCAACTGGAAGCTCTTCGTCGCCTGCGGCGCGGCCCTGATCGTCCTCGCGATCGTCGTCAAGCTCCTCCAGCTCTTCGGCCTCGACGGCCTCGTGCGGTTCCCCTCCGCCCAGGACCCGGGGATCACGACGCGGCTCATCCTCGTCCTCCTCGGGACCTTCCTCGTCCTCGGCATCTGGCGGGCGTTCTTCCACTGGACGATCGGCCGCTGGAAGTTCCACGAGCGCCTCCTCGTCCTCGGCTCGGGGCGGTCGGGGGGGATCCTCGCCCGCGAGATCCACGAGCGGCGCGACACGGGGTTCGAGGTGGTCGGGTTCCTCCTCGGCGATGCGACGAACGGCAACCTCCCCGACCTCACCGGCACCTCCTTCCCGGTCGTCCGGGGGGACACGGAGAGCCTCTTCGACGTCGCCCGGCGGCTGCGCGTCCACCGGGTGATCGTCGCCATGGAGGACCGCCGCAAGCGCCTGCCGACGGAGCAGCTCCTGCGCTGCCGGATGGAGGGGATCCCGGTCGAGGAGTGGGTCTCCCTCTACGAGCGGATCACGGGGAAGATCGCCGTCGAGAGCCTCCACCCCTCCCACCTCATCTTCTCGGAGGGCTTCCGCAAGTCGCGCTTCGTCCTCGCGACGAAGCGCGCCCTCGACTTCGCCCTCTCCGCCGCCGGGCTCCTCCTCACCGCCCCGATCATGATCCTCTCGGCCCTCGCGATCCGCCTCGACTCGCGGGGCCCCGTCTTCTTCCGGCAGAAGCGGATCGGCAAGCACGGCCGCGAGTTCACCCTCTTCAAGTTCCGGACGATGCGGGCCGACGCGGAGCGGGAGACGGGGCCGATCTGGGCCCGGGTGAACGACGAGCGGATCACCCGCTTCGGCGGGCTCCTCCGCAAGTGCCGGATCGACGAGCTCCCCCAGCTCTGGAACGTGCTGCGCGGGGAGATGTCCTTCGTCGGCCCGCGCCCCGAGCGCCCCTTCTTCGTCGAGGAGCTCGAGGGGAGCGTGCGCCTCTACCGCCAGCGCCTCACCGTGAAGCCCGGGATCACCGGCTGGGCCCAGGTGAACTACCGCTACGGCTCCTCCCTCGAGGACGCGGTCGTGAAGCTCCAGTACGACCTCTACTACATCAAGAACATGTCGGTGATCTTCGACCTGATGGTCCTCGCCCGGACCGTCGGGGTCGTGCTCCTCCGCAAGGGCGCGGTCTAGCCTCCCCCCCCGGTTCGCGGCCGGAGGGGTAGACTCCGGCCGTGTTCGACCGCTTCACCGATCCCGCGAAGCGGATGCTGACTCGCGCGCGTGTGGAGTGCCTCCGCCGGAGGAACGAGGAGATCGACGACGCCCATCTCCTCCTCGCCCTCGCGTCGGTGCCCGAGGGGACCGCGGCGAGCGTCCTCCGACGGATGAACCTCGGCTTCGAGGCTCTCTGGCGGGAGGTCGGGCGGCTCTCGCCGGACGGGACGGCGCCCCTGACCCGGGACAGCATCCCCTTCAGCAAGCGCGCGAAGCGGGTCCTCGAGCTCGCCCTGACGGAGGCGAGAACCCTGGGAGACTTTCACGTCGACACGGGATACCTCCTCCTCGCGATCCTTCTCGAGGAAGCTGGACCCGCGGCCCAGGCGCTGCGCGCCTTGGGCGTCGAGGTGGAGGACCTGCGCCGAAACGTGGCCGAGTGCCGGGCGAGGAAGGACTCGCCGGAGGCGCAGGCGCCTTCCCATGCGTCCGACCTCCTGTGGCGGCGCCAGCGTCTCGAGGGGCTCCTCCGGGAGGAAGACCTCCCCGCGCTCTCCGCCGCGTCGGGCGTCCCCGTCGCGACTCTCTCCGAATGGAGGGACGGCCTCGTCGCGGCGATCGAGGCGTCGTTCCGGGGAACCCTCGGCACCCTGGGTTCCTGACCTCCGGCGCTCGGCGCTACTTCACGACGCCGTGCTTCGCCCCGACCTTCCGGAACGCCTCCACGCAGCGCTCGATGTCCGCGCGCTCGTGCGCGGCGGAGATCTGGACCCGGATCCGGGCCTCCCCCTTCGGGACGACGGGGTAGGAGAAGCCGATGACGTAGATCCCCTCCTCGAGGAGGTCCTTCGCCATCCCTCCGGCGAGCTTCGCGTCGCCGAGCATGATCGGGACGATCGGGTGGATCCCGTCCCGGATCTTGAACCCCGCCTCCGCGATCCGGCGGCGGAAGAGCTTCGTGTTCTCCTCGAGCCGGTCGCGCAGCGCGGTCGTCGAGGAGAGGAGGTCGAGGACGGCGATCCCCGCCGCGACGAGGGCGGGGGGCAAGGTGTTCGAGAAGAGGTAGGGCCGAGACCTCTGCCGCAGCAGCTCGACGATCTCGCGCCGCCCCGTCGTGAACCCCCCGCTCGCGCCGCCCAGCGCCTTCCCGAGCGTCGAGGTGATCACGTCGATCCGCCCCTCGACCCCGCAGTGCTCCGGCGTGCCTCGTCCCGTCGGGCCGAAGAAGCCGCTCGCATGAGAGTCGTCGACCATCACCAGGGCGTCGTGGCGCTCGGCGAGGCCGCAGATCTCCGCGAGCCGGGCGACGTCCCCGTCCATGGAAAAGACCCCATCCGTGGCGATGAGCCTCGTCCTCTTCCCCTTCGCCTCCTTCAGGCACCGCTCGAGGTCGGCCATGTCCGCGTGCGCGTAGCGAAGCCGCTCGGCCTTGCACAGGCGGACGCCGTCGATGATCGAGGCGTGATTCAGCGCGTCGCTGATGATCGCGTCCTCCTCCCCGAGGAGCGTCTCGAAGAGGCCCGCGTTCGCGTCGAAGCAGGAGGTGTAGAGGATCGCGTCGTCGGTCTTGAGGAAGGAGGCGATCTTCTTCTCGAGGTCCCGGTGGATCGTCTGGGTCCCGCAGATGAACCGGACGCTCGAGAGCCCGAACCCGAACTTTCCGAGCGCGTCCTGCGCGGCCTTCACCAGGCGCGGGTCGTTCGCGAGGCCGAGGTAGTTGTTCGCGCAGAAGTTGAGCGCCTCGCGACCCTTGACCCGGATCTTCGGCCCCTGCGGCCCCTCGAGAAGGCGCTCCTCCTTGAACGTGCCGGCCTCGCGGATCCCCTCGATCTCCCTCGCCAGGCGGTCCTTCGTCGCGCCGATCATCGCCCGCTCCCTTCCCCGATCCGCAAGACGACCTTCTGCTCCTCGCCCGAGGCGAACCGCTCGAGCGCCTCGGGGAAGCGCTCGAGGGGGACCTCGGCCGTGACGAAGGGCTCGACCTCCATCCCCTTCTCGAGGAGGGCGAGCATCCGCTCCCACGTCTGGAACATCTCCCTCCCGATCACCGCGTGGAGGGTGAGGCCGCGGAAGATCACGTGCTCGCCGAACCCCTCGATCGGGACGGTCTCCGCCCGGGGGATGCCGAGCAGCACGACGTCGCCGCCCCCCCGCGTCATCCGGATCGCGTCGTTGATGCCGTTCGGATGGCCAGAGATCTCCATCGCGACGTCGACCCCCCCCTCCGTCCCGGCGAGCACGCGGCCGATCGCCGCCTCCCGTGCCGGAGCCGAGACGTCGAGGACATCGACCCGGTCGCCGAGGTTCCGCCGCTCGACCCAGGCCCGCGCCCGCTCGAGCGCCTGCTTCTTCACGTCGACGGCGAAGATCCGGGCCGCCCCCGCGCAGGCGGCGACCTCGGCCGTCATCGCTCCGATCGGCCCCATCCCGACGACGGCGACGCGCTTTCCCCGGACGTCGACCTTGAAGGCCGTATGCACGGCGTTCCCGAGGGGATCGAGGATCGCGCCGACCTTCGTCGGAAGGCTCCTCGGCAGCCGAACGACGTTCGCCGCGGGGACGACGACGAAGTCGGCGAAGCAGCCGTCGAGCTGGACGCCGTGGATCATCGTCCGCTGGCAGGCGTGCCGCTTTCCCGCGAGGCACGCCCCGCACCTCCCGCAGGGCTCGTGCATCTCGGCCGAGACGTAGGTGCCCGGCGTGAACCCGTTCACCCCCAGACCGAGCGCGTCGACGTCGCCGCAGAACTCGTGGCCGAGGACGAGCGGCGTCTTCAGCATCTTCGCGACGCTCGGGTCCCCCCGGCAGATGTGGACGTCGGTGCCGCAGATGCCGGCGACGAGCACCCGGATCCGGACCTGGCCGGGGCCCGGGACGGGGACGGGGGCGTCCGTGCGGAGGCGGAAGGCGCCGGGGGCGGTCACCTCCACGGCTCGCATGGCGCCCATCCTAACCCGCCGGTCGGGATTCCCGAACGGGGGTGGGGAAGGACGCCCGGCTCGGAGAGGACCCCTAGAGATTCGTGACCGTTGTGACCTCGAGGTTCGTGAACCGCAGCGGCGGGCCGACGACCGACTGCCAGAAGGAGGGAGGACGACGACGTTTTCGAGGTCGGCCAGGCCCGGGGCCATTCGCTGCTCGTCCTCGTAGACGTCGAGCCCGGCCCCCTCCCTGGCCGGCGAGGGATCCCCTTCCGACGGAACCGGCCTGAGGCGCTCGGGAAACCGGCGTCGGATCCCCCCGGGTGGAGGATCCCCCGCCCCGGAAGGAATCACGCCCGCGGAACTCCCCTCGCTTAGAATCCCCCTGCTCCCCAATCCTCCGGTTCTCCCCTCCGAACCGCCCCCCGCCCCTCCGGCAGTCATTCCCCACGCTCGAACGGGCTCTTCGTGCTTCCGATGAGCGAGCTGCTCGCGACTTCGCGGCTCCTGCCGGAGATCGCCGGCGTCGACGTGCAGCCGAACCAAGCGGGGGTCGGGCGGAACGCCTTCGCGCGCTTCAAGGAACCGGCCGACCGGACGCGACGCGTGACGGACGACGATCGGGCGGCCATCGCCGAGGCGGTGCTCCCGAAGTCCGTCGGCGGCGGCACCACAGAAGGAGAGCGATCGTGAGATCTGATCGAGCGAACCGAACGCCGGTTAAGTGGTCGGGCGCCTCCCTCGGCGGGGCCGCGATCCTGCTGGAGATCGGCGCCGAGTACGGCGTCGTCGACGTCCTGCGCTCGGGAGAGCCGTTCGACGCTCGCGCGGTCGCCGAAGCGGGCGGCCTCAGCGAGGGGAGGGCGGCCAAGTACCTCGACGCCCTCCGCAGCGCGGGGCTGGTCGAGGCCGCAGAGGACGGTCCCGGCGGCAAGCGCGTCCGGGGCGTCCCCGAGCTCGACGACCTCGTCAACGCCGTCGGCTACGTGGCGTGGAGCCTGCGCGCCTGCGCCCCGCTCATCGACCATGCGAGGGACTTCGCCCGCGACCTCGGCTCGGCGTGCGCCACCTACCCGCGCGACGGCGGCCTCGTCGGGCGCACCTCGCGCTGGATGGGCGAGCAGGACTTCTACCCGCAGGCGGAACGGGTCATGCTCGACCTCCGTCCGAAGCGCATCGTGGATCTCGGCTCCGGCGTGGGCCGTCTGCTCATCAAGATGCTGCGCGCCCTCCCGGACGCCTCCGGCGTCGGCGTCGACATCAGCGCGGGCGGGTGCGAGCAGGCGCGCGCGGCGGCGCGCGCGGCCGGGATGGAGGACCGCATCCAGATCTACGAGCGCTCGATCCAGTCTCTCGGCGAGGACCCGAGCCCGCTGCGCGGAGCCGACGTCATCCATGCCGGCTGGGTGTTCCACGAGCTGCTCCCCGAGGACGAGCGCTATCTCGACGAGCTCCTGGTCGCCTGCCGCACCACGGCCTCCACCGGGACGCTCGTCATCGTGGAGGGCGTGCCCTACGCGTCCGCCGAGGACGAGCGGATGTTCTCCGCCGGCTACTCGTACCTGCACGACTCCTTCATGAGCCGCCGTTTGCTCCCCGAGGAGGAATGGCGCCGGAAGCTCGCGAAGGCCGGATTCGCGCGGGTGGACGTCGCGACCCTCGGCATCCCGGGCGGCCGGCTGTTCGCGGCGAGGGCGAAGTAGCCGCGACGGCGCCCCGCTGCGTGACAGGCCGCCTGCAGACGGCCGATCCGCACGACGACGCGAGGAACGACCGGTTGCAAGAGGACGGACGAAGATGAGCCTCACCATCGAGGACCTGGTTGCGCGGATCCGGGGCCACCGCTGCTACGACCATCCGATCTTCCGCGACTGGGCCGATGTGGCCCCCGGCCCCGAAACCGTCGGCGCCCTGTTCCACCAGATCCAGAAGTTCTGCGCCTCCACGCGCCCCGGCGGAAGCTTCCCGCAGGCCCTCGAGGCGCACGGGCTCGCGAAGCAGGGCCGGTTGCTGGCGGAGATCGTCGAGAGCGAGTCGGACCACGGTCCCCACCTCGCCACGATGGCCGGCCACATCGTGAACCGCTCGGCCGGGGACGCCGTGTGCCCGGATCTCTCCGACCAGGCCGCGGTCGAGGCGAAGCTCAAGGCGTTCTCCGACCGCCTGCTCGGCGCCCTGCCCGGGTACGACCCGGTGAGCGGCCTCACAATCCAGGCGCGGCGGGCCATCGCCGTCTTCGACCGCCGCAAGCGGACCGACCGCGAATCGACGCTGCGGAACCTGGGGACCGCGCTGGCGCTCGAGATGATCTCGAACCAGCATCTCATCCCCGGCGAGAAGCACTGCCTGGTGGACAAGGGCATCTATGGCGTCCGGATGCAGGACGCCGAGATGCACTACCTCGAGGAGCACTGGGGAGAGATCGGCGCGGAGCACCAGCACGAGAGGAACGCCATCGAGGCGGTGGCCGGCGTGCTCGACGCGAGCACGGAGCGCACCATCGTCGAGGGGGCGGACGAGTTCCTCCACGCGCTGTCGGCGCTGTGGGACGTTCTCGACGCGTCGTTGCTGGCGTCGGGCTATCGCGACGAGGTGGCCGTGTAGCGAACGGGCGGCGCGAACGAACCTGGCCAGAGCCGAACGACGGGAGCGTGAATGACGGCCTATCTCGTGGCACGGATGAGGATCACCGACGCGGAACGCTACGAGCGGTACAAGGAACTCACGCCGTCGATCGTCGCCTCCCATGGCGGCCGGTTCCTCGCGCGCGGGGGCCGGCGCGTCACGCTGGAAGGCCCGGCGGACGACCGGCGGATCGTGCTCGTCGAGTTCCCCTCGGTGGAGGACGCGGAGGCTTTCTACCACTCGCCGGCCTATCAGGCGGCGCGCGCCCTGCGCGAAGGCGCGGCCGTCGGGACGGAGCTCATCGTCGTCGAAGGACTCACCTAGTCGCCGATGGCGACCGCCGGCGCGCCCCTGGAGGCGGGAGGCGACACGGCACCGCTCCTCAAGAGCGGTGGGCTGTCCGATCCGTCCCTGCTCGTCGGGGCGGCCGCGCTCGCCTAGGCCGGCATCTTCGTCTATCCGAACTGTTGCGCCGTCCACGAACACGCCGGCTCCATGGTTGCGGTAGAGCCGGCTCGGCTGTCCGTTGCCCGCGACGACGGCGTCGAGGACGCCGGCCCGGGGGCGTGGCGATCCGAGGGTGCCTTCGCGCGCAGGGCCCGGTGGGCGCGGGAGTGCGGGACTGCCCGCTCGCACGCGCGAACGCGAACCGGGAGGGCCCCCCATTCACCCGCGGGTCGCGAGCGTCTGCATCGTGATCGGCCCGTTCGAGGGGGCCCGCCTGGAGGCGCCATGCCCCGGGATCAGTCCTTACAGATTCGTGACCGCCGTGACCTCGAGGTTCGTGAACCGCAGCGGCGCTCCGACGACCGCCTGCCAGTAGAGCGACGCGCCGACGAGCACCGGATTCGCCGGCACCACGAGCGAGACCTCGACACGCCCCTGAGGGTCGAGGCCGCCCCCCGCGACGATGAAGAGCGTCGAGAGCTCGAGCCGGAGCGTGCCGAAGGGAGGGAGCGGGAGATTCCCGGGGGCAGCAGCCGCCGCGAGGAGCCAGGTCCCGTTCACGGGCCCCTGGAGGTCGAGCGTCAGCGGCTTCCCCGCGCGGGGGACCCCGCGCCGACCGAGTTGGCGAGTCCGGTTCACGTAGATGCGATTCACGCCGACCGAGCCTCCCAGGAACGCGTCGAGATCGCCGTCCCCGTCCAAGTCCCCGAGCGCGACCGCGTCGGTCTGATCGAGCGAGGCCGGCATGTCCGAGGCCGTGATGTCCGAGAACGCGCCCGTCCCGGCGTTGAGGAGGAGACGGCTCTGCCCGAAGAGATTCCCCACGAACGCGTCGAGGTCGCCGTCCTCGTCCACGTCTCCGAGCGCCACGTCTCGCGTCACGTCCAGGAGGGAGGGGAGATTCGTCGGCGTGGCGTCCGAGAAGACCCCCGCGCCGCCGTTGAGATAGAGCCGGTTCTGCTGTCCGAGTGGGTTGAAGTCGCTGTTCCCCGCGAACGCGTCGAGGTCCCCGTCTCCGTCCACGTCTCCGAGGGCGAGCGACCTGGAGAACTCGGATTCGACCGGGAGGTTCGTCCCCGTCGCGTCCACGAACACTCCGGCGCCGCCGTTGAGATACAGCTGGTCCTGCCCCGCGTTCGCGACGAGGGCGTCGAGGTCGCCGTCCCCGTCGACGTCCCCGAGCGCGACGGCTCCCGTCAGATTCCCGGGGAGGGCGGGAAGGTTGGTCGCGGTGGCGTCCGTGAAAGTCCCCGTGCCGCCGTTGAAGTAGAGGCGCTCCGGCTGGCCGATTCCCACCCTTCCCATTCCCAGGAAGGCGTCGAGGTCCCCATCGCCGTCGACATCCCCGAGCGCGACCGCCGTCGTGTTGTCCGTCGAGGGGGGGAGGCTTCCCGGCGGGCCGAGGGCGAACACGCCCGTCCCCGCATTCAGGTAGAGGCGCTGGCCGGCCGGCGCCCCGAGGGCCATCGCGTTCCCGAGGAACGCGTCGAGGTCGCCGTCCCCATCCACGTCCCCGAGCGCCACCGCCTCCGTCCCCTCGAGAATGGAGGGGAGGCCCGTCCCCGTCACGTCCAGGAAGATGCCCGTACCGTCGTTGAGACAGACCTGGCTCTGTCCGTTCACCCCGGCGAAGGCGTCGAGGTCGTCGTCCCCGTCCAGATCGCCGAGCGCCACCGACCGTGTCCCGCCGGAGGGAGCCGGCGGATCCGTCCCGGAGACTTCCGCGAACACCCCCGCCCCGGAGTTCAGGTAGAGGCGGCTCGGGGCCGTCCCGGCCGACGCGAAGGCGTCGAGGTCGCCGTCCCCGTCGAAGTCTCCCAGCGCCGGCCACCCTCCGGGCTCGGTCGGGGTATTCGTCGAGGTCACGTCCACGAAGACCCCCGTCCCGAGGTTGAGGAGGAGGCCGGGGCCCCCGAGGAACGCGTCGAGGTCCCCGTCGCCCTCCACGTCGCCCAGCGCGAGCGCATCGGGCGCCAGAGCGGGCGGGAGGTTCGTCCCCGTGGCGTCCGCGTAGACGCCCCCCCCTCCGTTCAGGAGGAGGAGAGTTCCGTAGAGCGCCGTGCCCCAGAACGCGTCGAGGTCGCCGTCCCCGTCGACATCGCCCAGCTCGATCCCGAGGTTGGTCAGGGCGGAGACCAAGGGCGGGAGGTTGCTCGCGGTGACCTCCGTGAAGACCGGCGCGACTCCGCCCCCGTTCAGGTAGAGGCGGAGTCCGGGGCTGAAGAGGCCGAAGGGGTCGGAGTCTCCGATCCAGGCGTCGAGATCGGTGTCGCCGTCGACGTCGCCGAGCTCGACCGCGACGGCTTCGAGGACTTGATAGGGAAGGGCCGTCGCCGTGGCATCCGTGAACGCACCTCCCCCAATGTTCACATAGAGTCGGCAGTCGAGCTGATTCCCGAGGAAGGCGTCGAGGTCCCCGTCCCCCTCGACGTCCCCGAGGGCGACCGACCTCGTGCCGACGGATAGGCTGGGCAGGCTGCCCACCGAGACGTCCGCGAACACGCCGGCTCCGATGTTCCCGTAGAGGCGGTTCGGCAGGCCGGAGTTCGAAGAGCTCGCGAGGAAGGCGTCGAGGTCGCCGTCTCCGTCAACGTCGCCGAGCGCGACCGCCGATGTGTCGTCGACAAGCGCCGGGAGGTTCGTCGAGGTGACGTCGGCGAAGACTCCGTTGCCGTCGTTGAGGAAGAGGCGGTCTTGGGACCAGGACCCGAGGAGCACGTCGAGGTCGCCGTCCCCGTCGACGTCTCCCACCCCGAAGGACGTCTCGAGCACCGTGTCCCCCGGCACCATCCGGCGGGTGAATCCGTACCGCTGGGCGGGAGCGGCGGACGCCAGAAGGATCGATGTAAGAAGGAAACCGAGGCGCATGCTCAACCGCTTCGGCCGGGGGGAATCCATGGGACGGCCCGGTCCGGGTCCCGGGGAGGCGCGGAGTAGCCCCAGCTCGTCCTGTTCGGGGCAGGAGATCATACAAGAGGAGTGCCTGGGGTCGGCGCGGTGCCGAGGACGAGGGCAGAGGAGCGTGGCGGTCGGAGGGAGCGTTCGCGCAAAGGGGCCCTGTGGGAGCGGGAGTGCGGGACCGCGCGCTCGGACGCGCGATCTCGAACCGGCCGGTCCCCCCCCGTGCGCCCGCGGGCCGCGAGCGCCCGCTCAGCGACCTGCCCGCTTGCGGTAGGCCTCCGCCTCGTAGACCTCGGGGTTCACGCAGTTCGGGGCCCGGATCCCCATCAGGTGGGCGGCGGCGTTCTCGGCGCACATCGTCGCCATCTTGTTGCGCGTGTCGCGGGAGGCGCTCGCGATGTGCGGGAGGACGATGACGTTCTCCAGTTCGGCGAGGCCCGGGGCCATCCGCGGCTCGTCCTCGTAGACGTCGAGGCCGGCGCCCGCGATCTTCCCCTCCTTCAACGCCTCGACGAGGGCGGCCTCGTCGACGACGGGACCGCGGGAGGTGTTGACGAGGATGGCATTGGGCTTCATCGAGTCGAAGGCCCGCTCGTCGAAGAGGTGGCGCGTCGAGGGGTTGAGGTCGGTGTGGAGGGTGATGAAGTCGCTCTCGGCGAGGAGGGTCGCGAAGTCGGCGTACTCGACCCCCCCCGTCTTGTCGATCAGGGCCTTCAGGGGGGGATCGAACGCGAGGACCCGCATGTCGAAGCCCTGGGCGCGACGGAACACCGCCTGCCCGATCCGGCCGAAGCCGACGATGCCGAGGGTCTTCGGCCTCCCGTCCCCGCCGCGGCTCACGTCGGCCCCGAGGAAGAGGCTCGGGCCCCAGAGCTTGAACTTCCCCTCCCGCATGTAGCGGTCCGACGGGACGAGGTTGCGCGCGACGGCGAGGAGGAGGGCGAAGGCGAGGTCGGCGGTCGTGTCGGTGAGGACCCCGGGCGTGTTCGAGACAGGGAGGCCGAGGGCGGTCGCCGCGGGGACGTCGATGTTGTTGAACCCGACGGCCATGTTCGCGACGCCGCGGAGGCGCTTGCCGGCCTCGAGGATCTCCTTGTCGATCGTCTCCGTGAGGAGGGAGACGAGGACGTCCGCCTCCGGGATCGCCGCGAGGATCCGCTCCCGCGGGACGAGCTCGTCGTCCTTCTCGGCGAGGAGGGTGACGGCGACGCCCTTCCTCAGGATCTCCCACCCCGCGTCGGGGAGCCTCCGGGTGGCGAGGATGCGGGAGGTCAAACGCCGAGGGCCTCCGCGTCCCCGGTGAAGCGCCGGAACCCGTCGGCGTCGGAGGCGGCCTTCGCGAACCGCTCGAGGCCCTTCTTCAGGGTCGGCAGGTCGGCGGCGATCGAGAGCCGGACGAAGTCCTGCCCCTCGCTCCCGAGGACGCCGAAGGAGCGCCGGTCGACGACGGCGACCCCGTGGTAATAGAGGAGGAAGCGCTGGAAGAGCGTCGCGGGGCTCGTCGCGGCCCGCCGGTCTTTCGGGAGGGAGGCGTGGAAGGCGTGGACCCCGAGGGACCGGCACACCCCCTCGACGTTCGGGAAGACGTAGAAGGCCCCGAGCGGGAGGTTGCAGCGCACGCCCGGGATCTCGTTCAGGGCGGGGACGACGACGTCGCGCCGGCGCCGGAACTCCTCGCGCATGGCGGCGACGGCGCCGGCGCTCTTCGGGCTCTCGAGCGCCTCGCGGGCCGCCTCCTGGACGAAGGGGGCGACGCAGGAGACGTAGTTGATGTTGAGCTGCTTGAAGAGCCGCGCCTCGGCGGCGTTGGGCAGGACCGCGTAGCCCATGCGCCAGCCGGTCATCGCGAAGCTCTTCGAGAGCCCCGTCGCGATGACCGTTCGCTCCCGCATCCCCGGGAGGGAGGCGATCGAGGCGTGGCGGAAGCCGTCGTAGGTGAGGTCCTCGTAGATCTCGTCGGAGAAGATCCGGAGGTCGGGGCCCGCCTTGCGCTCGATCACCCGGGCGACCCCCTCGAGGACCTGGGGTGAAAGGACCCCGCCGGTCGGGTTCGAGGGGGAGCAGAGGATGAGGAGCTTCGTCCTCGGGGTGAGGAGCGCCTCCAGCTCGGCGGGCTCGAAGGCGAACGCCTTCTCCTCCCGAAGGACGAGGGGGACCGGCTTCGCGCCGAGGAACGTCACCCACGACTCGTAGATCGGGAAGCCCGGGCTCGGGTAGACGACCTCGTCGCCCGGGTTCACGTAGGCGAGGAAGGAGTAGGCGATCGCCGGCTTGGCGCCCGGGAGCGCGACGACATCGTCCGGGCTCACCTCGATGCCGCGGGTGCGTGCGATATGGGCGGCCGCCGCCTTGCGGAACGGCAGGATCCCCTGGGGATCGACGTAGTGCGTGTCCCCCCTGGCGAGGCTCGCCCGCGCCGCCTCGGTGATGTGCGGCGCGGTGTCGAAGTCGGGCTCTCCGAGGGTCAGCCGGATGACGTCGACGCCGCGCTGCTTCGCCTTCGCGATGTCCTCCCCGATCCGGAAGGCGTTCTCCGTGCCGAGGGAGGCGACCCGCGCGGCGATGGCGCTCACGGAGCCTCCGGATGGGCGGCGGCGGGGAGGTTCGCTTCGGGCGAGGAGGGGCGCGCGCGCAGGGCGTTCTTCCTGGAGATCCCGCCCGCCCCCGCGGCCGCCGCGGAGCACGGGACGGGAGCCGATCCTATCGGACCGGCCCCGGGGCGAGAAGCGGGGCCGGGGCCTCCGGCCGCCTTTCCATGCAGAGCCCCTCCTCCGTCGCGAGGGCCCGCGCCTCCTCCCGGAGGACGGCCGGGGGGACGAGGTCGAGCTGCTGGTAGACGTTCCGGTCGTCGCGGAATCCGGGCCAGTCCTCTCTCCGGCTCCTGCGGCGGTCGCGGATCCGGCGGACGAGGTCCTCGAGGACCCCGCGGTAGCCGACCGCGTGCGGGTCCCGGGAGCCGGGGGACTCGACGGCCCCGACCATCCCCGCGAGGACGATCTCCGACTCCCCGCAGGCCGCGAGGGTCGACAGCTCGGCGCGGGCCTCGAGGATCGCCTCGACCCCCGAGGGGCTCACCCCCCCCCGGAAGAGCAGCCCGATCACGGAGAGGAGGTGGGAGCCGACCGGGAGGAGGGAGGCGGCGTCGGCGAGGTGGGCCCGCTCGTGGACCTCGACGGCCTCGAGCACGCGCTCGACCCATCCTCCCGGCCGCCGCTCCTCGGCGCGCAGCAGGAGCTTCTCCGCCAGGGCGAGGGGCTCGTCGATCGAGAGGAGGTCCGCCTCCGTCCGGCAGGGAGGGAGGGGATCGGCGAAGACCGCCTCGCGCCGCGGGCCGTGCCTCTCGACGACGCGGGCGATCTCCGCGGCGCGCCCCCGCACGGCGTCGAGGTCGACGAAGTACCCGTCGAAGACGGCGGCCCCGGCGATGTCGCCTCCCGCTCCGCCCCGGGACGGGGAGATCTCCCTCGAGTCCCCGAGGACCACCTCCCCCTGGAACGGGCGTCCGAGGATCTCCCCCCCGATCGGCCGGCGAGCCACGGTCCGCAGGACGATCCCGTCGGGACTCCCGAAGGTGCGGCGTCCGAAGACCGCGAAGCGCCCGCGGAAGGCGAACCAGCCCGGCAGGCCGCCGGCCCCGGGGGAGGGATCGAGGATCGATCCGAGGGGGAAATAGGAGCGCATGCGCGACCCCCGTGCCACGTCCTCCCCGAGGATCTCTCGCGAGAGCCGGCCCACCTCCTCGAGGAAGCCCCCGAGGGTTCCCGGCCCGCGGCCGCGGGCGGCGCGCTTCAGGATCTCGGCGAGCTCTCCAAGGAACGCCTCGTCCCTGTCGCAGTCCGTCGCGATCGAGAGGGCGCCCGCGTCCTCGGGAAGGAGCGCGCGCAGCCTTCCGGCGACCCGCCTCGCCGCCCGCGGCCGGCCCGTCGAGAGGAGGAGGCGGGCGAGCGCGCGCAGCACCTCGGGGTTCCCGGGCGCCGCCTCGCAGCCATCGAGCGCGGCGAGGAGAGCCCCGCTCCCCTCCCCCCCCGCGGAGTCGGGGATCCCCTCGAGCCAGACCTTCCCCGCTTCCCGGAACTGCCCGGCCCCGAGGAGGGAGAGGGCGAGCTCCTCGCGGGAGGCGACCGAGAGGTCCCCGCCCCGGACGGCCGACCGGTACTCGGCCGTCGCGGCGAAGGGGTCGCCGCGCCGCAGCTCGATCCAGCCGAGCGTCTCCCGCCTCTCCGCCTCCGCATCCGGCGGCCTCCGCTTCCCTTCCCCCCTCGCGATCGTGAGCCGCGCGCGGAGGAGATCCTCCTCGATCGGCCGCTTCTCGAGCGCCAGGCGCAGCGCCGCGTAGGACCCCGGGTCCCCCGGAGCGCTCCTCACCGCGTCGAGGGCGTGCGCGACCGCCTCCCCCGGCCCCGACTCCCGTCGCTGCGCGGCGAGGGAGGCGAGGGCGGCGAGGCGGCCATCCAGCGGCAGAGCCGAGCGCCCCTCCCTCGCCTCGTCGAGCGCCTCCCGGTACCGCTCGTCCCCGAGGAACATCTCGACGAGCCCCCGCCTCGGCTCCGGCAGCCGCGGATCGCATTCGATCGCCCGGCGGTAGGCCTCTTCCGCCCCGCCGAGGTCCCCCTCTTCCCGCAGGACCACGGCGAGGCCGTTGTGGCCGAAGGCGAATCCGGGGTCGCGCTCGATCGCCTCCTCGAAGGCGCGCTTCCGCTCCTGCGGCCTCGAGAGGAGACGGCCGAGGAGGTAGCGCGGCTCGGGACGCTCCGGCGCCTCCTCGACCCGCTTCCCGTACTCCGCGAGGAGCGCCCCCTTCTCCAGCCGGTCGAGCCGGATCTCCTGGACGGCGCGGTGCGCCTCGACGAGGAAGGGCGACCGGCCGATCGCCTGGCGATAATGAGCCAGCGCGGCCTCCTCGTCCCCTTCCTCCCGGAGCCCGTCGGCCCTCTCGAGGATCGCCCGCTCTTCCGGTCCCGGGACGACCGCGGGGACCCTCGGGGGACCCGCGCGGCAGGCGAACGCGAGGAGGAGCCCCGCGAGCGCGGGAGAGGCCCTCGACACCGGCCTCCCCTAGCCCCCGGCCGGGGGGACCGTTCCCTCCGGGAAGAGCGCCGTCAGCCGGAGGTCCTCCCCGACCTTCGTCGAGAACCACTCCGCCGCGGCGAGCGCCTCCCCCATCTTGGAGACTCCCGTCCCCTCGACCGGCGTCGGCGCCGAGGCGCCGCCGGCGACCTTCGGCGCGACGAAGGCGACGACTTGGTCGACGGCGCCGGCGGCGAAGAACGAGGCGGCGAGCTTCCCCCCCGATTCGAGGAGCAGTCGGCGGACGCCGCTCCCCCAGAGCGCCTTCAGGACCTCGGCCACCGAGACTCCACCGCTCGCGTCCGTCCCGAGCCGGATCACCTCGGCGCCTCTTTCCCGGAGGACCTTCTCCCTCTCCGCGTCCGCCCCCGCGAGCGTCGCGATCACGACGGGGCAGGTCTTGTCCGAGAAGATCTTCGCCTCGGGGGAGGTCCGCAGACCCGAGTCGAAGACGACCCGCAGCGGCGGGCCCGGCAGGAGCGACTTCCTGCGCGGCGTGAGGAGGGGATCGTCCGCGAGCAGGGTCCCGACCCCGACGACGATCGCCTCGCATCTCCCCCGCAGCTGGTGCACCGCCTCGCGGGCCTCCTCCCCGCTCACCCACTTCGCGTCCCGGTCCCGGCTGCCGATCTTCCCGTCCAGGGTCATCGCCCACTTCGCGATCACCCAGGGCCGCTCCATCGAGAGCCCGCGGCGGAACCACCGGAGGAGCGGCTCCGCCTCCTTCGAGAGGACGCCCCGGACGACCTCGATCCCGGCCGCCTCCAGCGCCGCCTTGGCCTTCCCGCCATTGGCGGGGCTCGGGTCGTCGAGCGCCCAGACGACCCGTCGCACCCCCGCGCGACGGAGCGCCTCGACGCAAGGCGGGGTCTTCCCCTCCGTCGAGCAGGGCTCGAGCGTGACGACGACCGTGTCCCCCTTCCCCTTCCGCAGCGCCCCGATCTCGGCATGCGGACCGCCGTACGCCTCGTGGAACCCCTCCCCGACGACCTTCCCCTTCTTGAGGACCACGGCCCCCACCCGGGGGTTCGGCTCGACCTCCCCCGCACCGCGCTGCGCGATCTCGATCGCGCGGCGCATCGCCGGGGAATCCCCCGCCCGGCCGCTCACGCTGCGAGAGTGCCGACGAGGTAGCCCGTGGTGGAGGCGAGGATCCTCACCCTCGCCGTGGAGCCGGCGAGGGCCGCCGGACCCTCGAAGAGCACGAGGAGATTGCGGTCGGTCCGTCCCGCCATCCGCCCCGGCCTCTTCGCCGAGGGCCCCTCGACGAGGACCTCCTCCACCGCCCCCACGCTCCGCGCGTGCCGGGCGGCGGCGACCTTCGCGGCGACGGCGAGGAGCCGGTTGTTCCTCTCCCGCTTCACCTCCCTCGGCACGCCGTCGTCCATCTTCGCCGCCGCGGTGCCGGGCCGGGGCGAGTACTGGAACACGAAGTTCTGGAGGAAGCCGATCTCCTCGACCGCCCTCTCCGAGGTCTCGAACTCCTCCTCCGTCTCGCCGGGGAAGCCGACGATCCAGTCGCTCGACAATTCGACGTCCGGCACCGCCGCGCGGAGCCGTTCGATCCTCTTCCTGTACAGGTCCACCGTGTACCCCCTCCGCATCGCGCGCAGCACCCGATCCGAGCCCGACTGCATCGGGACCGGGAGGTACTCCGCCATCTTCGGCAGCGTCGCGATCGCCTCGATGAGGTCGTCCGTCAGGTACGCCGCATGGTTCGTCACCAGGCGGATCCGCGCCAGACCGTCGATCCGCGACAGTTCCCGCAGCAGGCCCGACAGTCGGGGCGCACCCGGCCCCCGCCCGAGGTCGTACCCGTAGGCGTTCACCGTCTGGCCGAGGAGCGTCACCTCCCTCACGCCCCGCTCCACGAGGCGGCGGACCTCCTCCACGATCGCGTCCGGCTCTCGGCTCGCGACCGGCCCTCGCACGGTCGGCACGATGCAGAACGCGCAGTGGAGGTCGCATCCGCGCATCACGGCGACGAACGCGTGCGGCCCGCCCGGATGGGCCGCCACGTTCCGGGGGAACTCGACGTCGGGTTCCGCGGCGAGCGCGCTCGTCCTCCCTCGCCCCGCCCTCACCTCCCGGACGAGGTCCGGCAGCCTCGGGAACTCGCGCGTCCCGACGACGATGTCGACGACCGGGCTTCGTCGGAACACCCCGTCGCCGACGCGCTGCGGGAGGCAGCCCGAGACGGCGACGACGAGCTCGGGGCGCCGCTCCTTCTCCTTGCGAAGCTCTCCGAGCCGGGAGAAGACCCGCTCCTCCGCGTGCTCGCGGACCGAGCAGGTGTTCAGGACGACGACCTCGGCCTCCTCGACGGAGCCGGCTCGCTCGAAGCCGCTCTCGAGGAAGCGCCCGAGCGCCAGCTCGGAGTCGAGCACGTTCATCTGGCACCCGAAGGTCAGGAAGTGGACCTTCGGAACTTCCTGAACCCTCGTTTCTTCCGCCAGGACGGCTCGTTCGGTCATGGGTGGAGTGCTACGGCTCGGCTACGGCGCTTCCGCGGCGGGGCCCCACCCTACTGCGCCGCCCGCGGCTCCTTCAACCCTCCGGCCGCGTCGAGCGCCGGGGCGTCCTCCTGGCGTCGTCGAACCCCGCGCGCAGGAGGAAGGCCGGCACCTCGTCCGCGGGGCGGAGTTCCGCGACCCCGAATCCAGGGCTTCGTGCGAGGGGGGCAGCACGTACCCAGCGCAGGTCGAGGCGAGACTTCGGTGCCTCGCGGCGACTTGGGGGCCGGGAGTCCGAGACCTTTTCGGGAGGCCTCGGCGGGTGAACGGTCTCGCCGCGATTGACGGTGTGTTCGAACCGGCCGTAGCATCCCTTCCGCGTCGTTCGGACTCGACCACGCGGAGGCGAACATGACGTTTCCCGCGATGCTCGCGTGCCTGCTCCTCCAGAACACCTGGATCGTCGACGACACCTCCGGCCCCGGCGTCGACTTCCCCGACCTCCCCCCTGCCGTCGCGGCGGCCGCCGACGGGGACATCCTCCTCGTCTCCCCCGGCACCTATTCGCACTTCACGCTCACGGGGAAAGGGCTCCGCATCTTCGGGTCGGGGGCCTCGAGCACGATCGTTTCGGATTCGAACCCCGCCACGCTCGCTCCGGGGACGGCCGTGGCTGACCTCCCGCCCGGTTCGGTCGCCCACGTGGAGGGCCTGCGGTTCACGGGATCGTTCACCGTCTCGGGCGGCGCCACCCAGGCCACTCTCGCAGACGTCGAGGTCTACGGGCCGTATTCGACCGCGCCCAACTCCTTGTTGACACCCGCCCTCCACGTCAATGGAGCCCTGGTCGAGATCGCCAGATCTCTCATCGTGGGAGGGTCCGGTTTCGGATTCGGCTGCGGGTTCATCGTTGCCTGTTCGCCCCCCGGAGGCGTGGGCCTGTCCGCGACGAACGGTGCCCTCGTCCATGTGGCTTCTTCGGTCGTCCTGGGCGGAAACGGATCGAATGTCACCGCGTTCGGTGGCTCGCCGGGTGGACTGGGGGCACCAGGAGTGTGGGCGTCTGCAAGCCAAGTCTGGATCGCCGACTCCACGATTCGCGGGGGACACGGTGGCTGCACCACTGGCGGAGGGTGCAACGCTGGAGGGGCGGGGGTCTTCGCAAACGGCGGCTTCGTCCGGATCTCCGGCGACTCCACGTCCTTGGTGCAGGGCGGGAACATGGGCGGCGGGGCCCCCTACTCTCCTGGTCCGGGGATAAGCGCCACCGGATCGGTCGTCGTGGTCCACTCGGTCCCCGTCCTCGCGGGCGTCTGCCGCCCTTCCTGCATCCCCGTTCCGGCGGTCGTGGGGAGCGCGGTGACATTGAACGCCCCTCCCCTCCCCGTCCTCGAGGTCTCCGGAACGCTGACGACGACGGGAACCGCGACGATCACGCTCTCGAACGGCCTCCCGAACGCCGCCTTCGTGATCGCCCTCGCGGCGGCGCCTGGCTTCGTCCCGGGAGGAACCTTCTTCCTCGGAGAGATCCTCCTCGATCCCGTGAACTGGTACGTCCTCGCGATCGGATCCCTCACGCCGGCGGGAGACGTCTCGCTGACCCTCCCCCTCACCGCGATCCCGCCCGGCTTCGTGCACCTCCCGGTCCTTCTCCAGGGCCTCGCCTTCGACCCGGCCGGGTTCTGGCGCCTCTCCAACGCGACGGTCGCGACGATCCGGCCCTGAGACGCCTGCGTGCCGCAGGTCGGATGGTCGAGTCTGAGCGTCCTCGTGACCCGCTCTCCGCAGGGGGGTGCAGCGTCAAGGACCCTCCGATCCCCCACCCGCAACCTGCACCCCTACGGGATCCCTCGAGTGCTGCACACCTGCAAGAGACGCAGGCCGTCCCGACGCTGCTTACCGCTCCTCCAGAAAAGGCGACCAGCACGGGGCTACGTCGGAAGCAGGGTTACTAGTGAGCCGTCTCTGGTTGCTTCCATCTGCGTCCATCACATGGATCTCCCAATTCCCATCCCTAAGAGAATCGAAAACGATCCGCTTGCCATCAGG
The DNA here is from genome assembly GCA_022616055.1 of Planctomycetota bacterium. Classification (GTDB taxonomy): domain Bacteria; phylum Planctomycetota; class UBA1135; order UBA1135; family JAKEFM01; genus JAKEFM01. The sequence goes on along the minus strand of JAKEFM010000089.1, from coordinate 149 downwards.
TGACCAGGACGGCGATGAATCATCACCGTCGCGCTTTGTAAGTCTTTTCAGATGATGCTTATCCATTCAGCTCAGGAGCCGTCAATTCCTTGTAGGTCGGACCCCTGATGTGGCTGCCGATGCCCAGCACGGTCTGGAAGGCCGCCCTG
>JAKEFM010000088.1 GCA_022616055.1 Planctomycetota bacterium | reverse complement strand
GCGTCCCGGGGGACGGGATGCTCGAAGCGCGTCTCGAAGCGGTGGCGATCGGCGGTCTCGAAGCGGCGCGCGACCTCGCCGTTCACGACGAGGAGGACGCGGTCGAAGGGGATCCACGAGGCCGAGCGGACCTCGATCGAGATCGCGACCGAGCGGGAGCCGTCGGCCCGCGCGCGGGCGACGGCGGATCCCCCCATCGGGGCTCCCTCGACCTCGAAGCGGAGGAACGGCCCCGTCGTCGTGAAGAGCGCCTTCGCCCGCACGGCGGCGGCGACGGCGGCCGGATCGATCGCGCCGGGGCTCGACGCGTCGAGCCGGACGTAGTTCCGCGGATAGCCCGCCATGTCGTAGTGGACCGTGTGGCTGTCGGAGTTCCCCACCCCAGCCTGGCGCCCCCCCCGGTCGAGGATCCGGAACCAGTCGTGGAGGACCGAGTGGAGGTTCGTCCCCAGCACCCGGTCGTGCGGCTCCAGGCCGACCCAGCCCCAGCAGGGGTTTCCGTTGAGGATCTCGAGGGAGTCGAAGTCGAAGGAGAAGCCCGCCTCGCCGGAGGCGCCCGTGACCGGGTCGAGCCCCTTCAGGCCGAAGTAGTCGATCTTCGCGTAGCGGGGATGGTTCACCTGGATCACGGGCGGGAGGCCGGACGGGCCCGCCTCGAGGCGGATCGCCCGGAAGAGCGCGTGCGCGTTGGCCTCCCGGTGGTCGACCGGCGGCCGGGCCGGATCGAGGGGGAAGGCGTTGAAGTGCCCGATCTCGGTCGAGACCTCGTTCCCGGAGACGGTCGTGATCGAGCCCTCCGCCCCGAGCGAGCGCACGGTGGGCCCGTAGTCGGTCACGTGGTTGTGGTCGGTCGCGACCGCGAACTCGACCCCCTCGCCGAGGAGGGAGATCAGCCGCTCGTTCAGGTTCGCGTCGCCGTGTCCGGAATAGGTGAGCGTGTGGAGGTGGAAGTCGCCGCTCACCCATCCCGGCGTGTCGATCTCGTGGACGAGGCGCGGGGACCATTCCACCGTCTTCCCCGCCTCGAGGGAGAGCTCCGTCGTGGCACGGCTCCACTCGATCCCATGAGTCGCGTGGACCGTGTACCGCCCAGGGGGGACGGTGATCGTGACGGGCTTCCCGAGGGAGTAGGCGACGTTCTTACGGACGGCGAGCACCCCGCCCGCCGGGTCGGTCTTGACGAAGAGCTCGGGCTCCTCCCCCTTCCCGTCGACGAACGTGAGGCGCCCGGGGATCGGCCGGCCCGAGGCGTCCGAGATGGAGAACCGGAGGTTCGCGACCTCCCCGGGCTTCGCGGTGGGGAAGGGTTCCTCGGCCTTCCGAGGCGGGGGATCGTGCGGAGGGATCGCCGCGGCGAGGGCGATCCAGAGGAGCGGGCGGAGCGGCATCTCCGGAGGGAAGACGGGGATGCGAGTCTAGCGCCGGGCCGAGACTCGGCGAGCGGCCCCCTCAGGGGAGGGAGACCTTCGCCTCGAGGAGCGTCTTCCAGTCGCACCGCCGTGGAGGACGAAGACGGGGAGGCTCGCGAAGTTCTCGGGCGCCCCGTCGACCTCGAAGGCGTAGCCGACCGTCGTGGTCCCGAAGACGGAGAGCTTCTCCTCCTTGCCGTCGACTCGGCGCGGCTTCGGCGGCCCCTTTGCCGGGAGAGGTCCCTCCGCGAGGGCGGCGAGGAGGCTCTCCCGGGAGAGCTTCGCCTCCAGGGACTTGCCGAGCGCAAGGGCCTTTCCTCTCTCTCCCGGGTCGAGGAGGGCGGTCGCGAAGGCCCCGCGCAGCTTCCTCGCCTCGGCGGCCGGGAGCGGCGACGGGCACGGCGAGAAGGGCGTTCGCGAGGAAGGAGCCGCTCGACAGGACGGCGGAGTCTACTCGAACCCCCGCGGGGCCCGGGGGCTTGACGGAGGCTCCGGATGTGCCATACATACCACCCATGCGGAAGACCACGGTCTACCTCGACGAGGATCTCCGGCGCGCGCTCGCGCGGACGGCGAAGAAGGAGGGCCGGAGCGAGGCCGAGATCATCCGGGACGCCCTGCGCCAGCGCGTCCTCCCCCTGCGACGTCCCCGCCCCCGGAGTGCCGGCGTCTGGAATTCCGGCGATCCGAACCTGGCCTCCCGTGACGAGGAGCTCCTCGCGGAGATCTTCGGATACGGCAAGCGTCCTCGCCGACGGTGACCGATTCCGCCGTCGTCGCGGACACGAGCGGCCTCCTCGTTCTCCTGGACGGAGCGCACCGAGACCACGATCGTGTGCTGGGGATCGTGGTCTCGCTGGACCGTCCGCTCGTCGTACCGGGGCCCGTCCTCGTCGAGCTCGACCACCTCTCACGTCGATTCGGTCGCCGCGGGTTCCGGACCCTGCTGGCCGACCTCGAGGCGGGCGCCTACGAACTCGAGCCGGTCCTCTCGGAGGATCTTCCGGCCATCTTGTCGCTGTGGGACCGCTACCGCGCGTTGGAGCCAGACTACGCGGACCTCGCGGTCGTCCGGGTGGCCGAACGCCTGGGCACGAACCGGGTCCTGACGTTCGACCACCGGGACTTCCGGGTCCTCCGGGCGGGTCGGCGTCCCTTCGTCCTCCTCCCCGCCGACGCCTGACGGTGGCGCGGGTCCCGGGGCGCTCGGCGAGACCGGTTCGCCGACGCCGGGGGTTCAGCGCTCGAGGATCGGGGCGGGCTTCCCCCACCGCCCGGAGAACACGAAGGCCTCGAGGGGCCGTCGTGTCCGCGGCGCGGCCTCCGCCGCGCGGAGCTTCTCGGGGAGCGAGGCGGGATCGCCGGGGTAGCCGAGCGCGATCCCCGTCGCCGCCTCGTGCCCCTCGGGGATCGCGTAGGCCCCGCGCGCCACCTCCGGGAGGATCCCGGCCATCTGGTGGACGAAGAGCCCCATCGCCGTCGCCTGGACGACGAGGTTCGCCGTGGCGAGCCCGACGTCGTGG
>JAKEFM010000087.1 GCA_022616055.1 Planctomycetota bacterium | reverse complement strand
CCTCCTTGCGCTGGACGGGACGGGCCCAAACGAGAGTTGGGGGCGATCCGTCGCTGGAGCCGGGGACGTGAACGGGAACGGCGTCCCCGACGTCCTCGTCGGCGCGCCCCGCGCCTACCCGTATGCCTACTCGCAGCCGGGCCAGGCGAGGCTCTTCTCGGGCGCCGATGGCGCGGTGCTCCGGAACTTCCTCGGAACCATCGGCGACCAGCTCGGGAAGTCGGTCGCGATCGCGGGGGACGTCGATGGGGACGGGACGCCGGACGTGGCGATCGGGGCTCCCTCGGCCGACGTCGGGACGGAGATCGACGCGGGGGCCGTGAGGGTCTTCTCGGGGGCGAGCGGCGCCCTCCTCTCGACTCTGACGGGCTCCCTGTTCGGCGACCTCTTCGGGACGTCCGTGGCGGGCGCGGGGGACGTGAACGCCGATGGGATCCCCGACCTGGTCGTCGCCGCTCCCTACGCCGATCCTGGCGGTTTCGACGACGCAGGTCAGGTGAGGTTCCTCTCCGTCGCCGGGATTCCTCCTGGATCGACTCCCTTCGGGACCGGTTGCGCGGGGACGGGCGGAGTCGCGCCGTCCATCGCGGCGTTCGGCGGACCTCCCGCCGCCGGGAACTCGACGTTCGGCCTGGCCGTGACCCGGGGGCTCGGGGGCGCGCCCGCCCTCCTCTTCCTCGGCTCCCTCCCTTACCCGACCGGGCTCCCCCTCGGAGGATGCTCACTCTTCCTCGACGGCGCAGTCCTCGCCGTCCCGCCGGCCGCCTTCCTGTCGGGTCCCTTCGGCTCGGCGGGCGCGGGCCATCGCCTCCAGGGTCTTCCGATCTCGGCCGATCCGTCCCTCGTCGGGGCGAGCGCCCACTTCCAGTGGGCGGTCCTCGACCTCGGGAGCCCGAACGGCCTCTTCACGACCTCGAACGCGCTTTCCGTCCAGGTGCAGTGAGGCGCGGGTCGGCGCCGCGCTATCGCGGCCGCAGCGCCTCGCACACGGCGACGCCGGCACAGGTCCCGGCAGCGGCGCCAACCAGGGGCCCGGGGACGCGCTCGTCAACTCCGCGCAGGCGCCAAAGGCGGGGGGTCGGCGGCGATCGCTCGATCGGAAGGGGGATTGGCGGGGGGCTCCTGATGGACGTGCCGGTGATGAAGGTCGGGAGCGTGGGGATGCGCGTGGGACAGTGGCTCGTGCCGGTGGGGGTGCGAGTGAAGGGCCGAAGGTGGGAATCCGGCGTGTTCGTGCAGGTGGTGTCCGTCGTCGTGGCGGTGCTCGTGCTCGTGCTCGATGGCCACATGGGAGTGCCGGTGGGCATGCCGGTCGAGTTGGAGGAGGGCGACGGCCGGCACGAGGAGGGCAAGCGCCGTGGTCTGCGCCGCACCGAAGGGCTCGCCGAGGAGGGCGAAGGAGAGAGCGGCTCCGAGGAACGGGGCGCTCGCGAAGATCCCCTGCGCCCGCGTCGCCCCGAGTTCTCGAGCGGCCGCGATGTAGAGGGCGATGCTCGCGCCGTAGGAGAGGGCCCCGATCCCGAGCGCGGCTCCGAGGTCCGCCGGGCCGGCGCGGAGGGGATCGAGACACGCGCCGAGCCCCAGGTTCACGGTCCCCGCGACGATTCCCTTCCAGAACGTGCAGCGCGCCGGGCTCATGCCGACGAGGAGGGAGGTGAGCTGGTTGTCGAGTCCCCAACAGAGGCAGGCGGCCGCCGCGAGCGCTCCCGCGCGGAGGCCGGGTGACCCCGACGTCGAGGAGAGCAGGGCCCCAGCCCCGACGATCCCTGCGACTCCGGCCCAGCCGCGGCGTCCGAGGTGGTCGCGGAAGAGCGCCACCCCGAGCGCGGCCGTCGCGGCGGTCTCGAGGTTGAGGTAAAGGGACACGGACGCGGCCGGTGCCGCCTGCAACGCGAAGAGGAGGAGGACCGGACCGACGGTCCCGCCGAAAACGACCGCGCCGAAGAGTCGCCGGCGGCTGACCGGATCGATGCGGCTCGTCCGTCCGCGCTCGGTCAGGACGCGGGGCGCGACCCCCAGGGCGGCGCCGAGATAGAGGAGCCCCGCGAGCTGGAACGGGGCGAAGGCTCCGAGGAGCGCCTTGCTCGCGGGAGTGGAGGCGCCAAAGAGCAGCGCGGAGGCGAGGGCGAGGAGGGACGCGCGGAGCACGTCGGCCACCTTGGGGGACCTACCCGCGCTCCAGTGTGCGCGCCTCCTCGCCGGAGAGGGCGAGGGCCGCGAGGAGGAGGAACTCGGGCTTCACGACCGGCATTGTGCGTCGGCGCGGTCAGCCGGGAGGCCCCGGTTCTCGCCCCGGCCGGCAGGGCGCGGAAAGTCGGGTCCAGGGGGGACCGGATCCCCACCAACCGGTCGCTCGGCGTCCCGGGCGCTAGAATCGCCGGCTCCGGCTTCGAGGAGTTTCCGATGGCCCATCCGACGGAGTTGCGTCGCGGCGTCGCGCCCAGGTCGTCCGGAATCATCGCAGTGGCGCTCGGTCTGTTCGGGACGGGCGCGGACTCGGCGACGGGACAGGGCTTCGTCCTCGCCGAATTCACCGGAACGCAAGGGGCGAATCACCTCGGCTGGGCCGTCGCGAGCGCCGGGGACGTGGACGGGGACGCCGTCCCCGATCTCCTCCTCGGAGCCGCGCTCTCCGGACCGCACGGTCGCGTGAACGTGATCTCGGGGGTGGACGGGGCCCTCCTCCTCGGACTGATCGGCCCCGGTTGGGACGACGGCTTCGGGGCGGCCGTGGCCAGTGTCGGGGACGTGGACGGCGACGCGGTTTCGGACATCCTCGTCGGTGCGCCCCAGTCGGCGCCCCTCTTTGGCATTCCTCTCCTCGGGAGCGGCCCGGGATCCGCGACCCTCTTCTCGGGCGCGGACGGCGCCGTCCTGTTCACCGTCGCCGGAACCTTTCCCGACGAGGAGTTCGGGGCTTCCGTCTCGAGCACGGGGGACGTGGACGGGGACGGCCTCCCCGACGTGATCGTCGGGGCGCCGCGCGCGGATCCGGGAGGGGTCCTGAACGCGGGCGTGGTGAGGCTCCTCTCCGGGGCGAACGGGGCCGTGCTCCTCGTCATCGCCGGAACGGCCCAGTGGGACCGGATCGGCACCTCCGTCGCGGGAGCGGGAGACCTCGATGGCGACGGGCTCGGCGACGTGATCGTCGGGGTGCCCTACGCCGACGCCGGCGGGTTGAACGAGGCGGGCGTGGCGCGAGTCTTCTCCGGGGGGAGCGGGGCCCTCCTCTTCACGCTGAGCAGTCTCCAGTACGTCGCGCACTTCGGGGCGTCCGTCGCCGGCGTCGAGGATCTGAACGGCGACGGTGTCCCCGACCTCCTCGTCGGGGCGCCGGACGCCTTCGGAGGTCCGGGACTCTCCGGGGCGGGCCAGGTCCGCGCCTATTCCGGCGCGAGCGGCGCACTGCTCCTCACCCTGACCGGCGGGACGTCGGACGAGCACCTGGGGGGGAGCGTCGCTTCGGCGGGAGACGTCGACGGCGACGGTGTCCCGGACGTCGTGGCGGGGGCTCCGGACGCGGAAGGGTTCAACGCTACCGGAAGGGCCCGCGTCTTCTCGGGAGCGTCGGGCGCCTCGCTCTTCTTCATCGCGGGGACGATTCCGTACGGGAACCTCGGATGGTCGGTCGCCGGGGCGGGCGACCTCGACGGCGACGGGAACTCCGAGTTCCTCGTGGGGGCGCCGTACGCCTCCCTCGGCCTGCTCGGGACGAACGGGGGCCGGGTGACCCTGCACTCCGGAGCGTCGGGCGCCGCGCTCTCCGTCTTCGAGGGGAACGTGGACGGCGAACGATCGGGATTTGCCGTCGCGACGGCCGGGGACATGAATGGCGACGGGATCCCGGACGCGATCGCCGGCTCTCCCTACGCGAGAGTCGGGCTGTCGCAAGAGGCGGGTCGCGCCAGGGTCCTTTCGGGGGCGGACGCCTCGGTTCTCCTCGACCTGGCCGGATCGAGCGGCGGAGCCCGGTTCGGATGGTCCGTCGCGGGCGGAGCGGACGTGGACGGAGACGGAGTCCCTGACCTGGTCGTCGGCGCGCCCAATGCAGATCCGGGCGGCCTCTCCGACCCCGGCCGGGTGGTCGTCCTCTCGGGATCGAGCGGTGGGGCCCTGCTGTCGGTCGACGGGGCCGTGGCCTTCGGGACGCTCGGGATCTCGGTGGCCTTCGCGGGGGACGTGAACGGGGACGGCATCCCGGATCTCGCCGCCGGCGCGCCCGGAGTCAGCGGGGCCGGCGCCGCAGGGGCGGGGTCCGTGAGACTCCTCTCCGGGGTCGACGGTTCCAGCCTCCTCGTCGTGAGCGGGGCGGCGGTGAGCGAGCGGCTCGGCAGCTCGGTCGCGGGCCTCGGAGACGTAGACGGGGACGGCGTCCCCGACTTCGTGGCAGGGGGGCCCCGAGTGCGAGCCCGAACGGCCTGTCGTCGGCGGGCGCGGCGAGGGTCTTCTCCGGGGCGGGCGGCACGATCGTGCGCGCGTTGGACGGGATCGGAGCGAACCAAGCCTGGGGAGCCTCGGTCTCCGGGACCGGCGACGTGAACGGGGACGGCGCGCCGGACGTCCTCGTCGGCGCGCCCGGCGCCTACGGCTTCTGGGTCACGCAACCGGGGCGGGCGAGGATCTTCTCCGGCGCGGACGGGACCGTGCTCCGAACCTTCCTCGGAACGAATGGCGACCAGCTTGGGAAGTCGGTCTCGAGGGCGGGAGACGTCGACGGGGACGGGACCCCGGACGTGGCGATCGGGGCGCCCACGGCCGACGTCGGCGGGGAGACCGACGCCGGCGTCGTGAGGATCCACTCGGGGGCGAGCGGGGCTCTCCTCTCCACGCTGACGGGCTCCCTCTTCAGCGACCTCTTCGGGACCTCCGTGGCCGGCGCGGGCGACGTGAACGCCGACGGGATCCCCGACCTGGTCGTCGCCGCTCCCTACGCCGATCCCGGCGGATTCGACGAGGCTGGTCAGGTGAAACTCCTCTCCGTCGCCGGGATTCCTCCTGGATCGACTCCCTTCGGAACCGGTTGCGCAGGGACGGGCGGGATCGCGCCGTCGATCGCGGCGTTCGGCGGGCCTCCCGGCGCCGGCAACCCGACGTTCGGACTGGCCGTCACACGAGGACTCGGAGGCGCGCCCGCCCTCCTCTTCCTCGGAAGCCTCCCGTACCCCGCCGGACTCCCTCTCGGAGGGTGCAGCCTCCACCTCGACGGAGCGGTCCTCGCCGTCCCGCCGCCCGCCTTCCTGTCGGGTCCCTTCGGCTCGGCGGGCGCGGGCCATCGCCTCCAGGGTCTTCCGATCCCGGGCGATCCGGCCCTCGTCGGGGCGAGCGCCCACTTCCAGTGGGCGGTCCTCGACCTCGGGAGCCCGAACGGGCTCTTCACGACCTCGGACGCGCTCTCCGTGACGGTCTTCTGACCGCCGTCACGCAGATGAGCCCGGAGCCGAGGTACCCCCGGCTCTCGGACTGTCCCTGTGCCTACGGCTCGCGACGGAGCGTCCCGGCCGCGTCGCACCGAATCTGCCCCGTGCAAGGTTCGAGTACGGAGGCGACCTCCTCGTATCCCCTAGTGCGGACGAGGGCAAAGGCTCGGACCCGACTTTCCGGAAGATGCTTATCCATTCAGCTCAGGAGCCGTCAATTCCTTGTAGGTCGGACCCCTGATGTGGCTGCCGATGCCCAGCACGGTCTGGAAGGCCGCCCTG
>JAKEFM010000086.1 GCA_022616055.1 Planctomycetota bacterium | reverse complement strand
TCTGGGCGAGAGCCCCCCTGGAGGCGCTGCTGGTCGAGCCGCGAAAGGGATTCAGGCGACACCGCAGATTCTGCCGCTCGAGACGCCTCTGGAAGTCGCTCCCCCATGTTCCCGGGGGACGCTCGCTAACTTAGCGGCGATGGCCCCAAGGGTCGCGGACGATCACGCGAAGCCTCCCCGCGACGGCCTCGGCAGCTCCCGGCCTCGAATCGGTCCGGGCCGCTCCCGACGCAACGTCTGGCGCGATCGTCGGCCGCACCTCGGCCCGCAGCGGAGCGGAGGGATACGGGGCTGCCCGGTGTTCCTCTGCACGTGCGAGCTCGGCAGGGGCCTGGACTGCGGGAGGCCCCTGGGGAGGCCGCCGCGGAGGTTGGAGACCGAACCAGATGGCGGCGATTGCGGTGAGGACCGCGCCCGCCGCCGAGAGAAGTCGAACCTCCGACTTCCGCATAGGGAGCAGCGTCTCGGGAGGGGTGGACATGGTACGCCCCTCGCGTCGCCGCGTCTCATTTCGGACTACGAGTCTCCCTCGGCACTCGGTCCTCCTCATCCGACTCGTCGAGCAGCCCGCGCACGCCGAGGAACTCGCGGATCCGCGGGTCTTCCGTCGACATCGGCGGGAGCCACGGTCCGATCCGAGTCCGCTCCCAGTAGGGTCCTCCGTGGAACGGGCGCGTGAAGCGGTAGCGGTAGAGGTCGGCGCGGATGAACCGCGGCGGCGCCCCGGGGAAGGGGTCGTTCGCGAGGAGGGAAAGCGCGAGGCGGTCGTTGTGGAGGAGCTTCCAGACCAGGTGGACGAGCCAGGGGTGGCGGCCGGGCGTCGACATCGCCGCGAACCAGATCTGCCAGTCGACGCGGTAGTGGTAGGGGGAGACGATCGGGAGCGGGCGGTCGGGGTCCGTCGGCTTCGCCTTGAACTCGTAGGCGCGCCAGCGGGTCTCCGGCCCGATCGACTCCTCGTCCGTCCCCTCGAGGACGATCTCGTCTCGCTCCCGCCCGACGCTCCCGAACGCGCCGTAGGTGTTGACGAGATGGAGGGAGTTGAACGAGGTGTTCATCGCCTGCCGGGAGGAGAGGAGGTTGCGGACGGGCCAGTAGCTCAGGACGACGACGACGGCCGCGAGAAGGAGGGCGAGGATCCCCTGGGCCCTCGATGGCCTCGCCTGTTCCCTCGCCCGGTCCGCCGCCGCGACGAGACGGCGAGGGAGCAGCCTCCGCCAGACGCCGTCGTCGAGGCAGGCGAGGGCGGGCACGATCGTCAGGTAGTTCAGGAAGGAGAGATTGCCCGAGAGGATCAGGAGGAGCTGGAAGGCGAGGAAGAGGAAGCCGGCGAACCGGCGCGCCGCGGAGGGGCCGAACGCGAACCACGGCGCGACGAGCTCGACGAGGTGGTTCCAGAGGCACTCCGTCTTGTGGAACCACGGCGGCAGGAAGTGGAGGAGCCGCGAGAGCGGATTCGGGATCGGCTGCGTCTCGTAGTGGTAGAGGAGGCAGGTGAGGTCCCGCCAGCATGGGTCGCCCCGGATCTTGATCAGTCCCGCGCCGAGCATGATCCGGACGATCAGCCACCGGAGGCAGAGGATGACCGGGAGGGGAGGCGGCCGGCTCGGAAAAGGCCGCGGGTCGAGTAGCGGACAGAGGAAGATCGCGAGGAAGCCGGTTTCGAGGATCTGGATCTCCCAGCCGTAGCCGTACCAGATCTGCCCGACGTGGACGAAGGAGAGGTAGAGGACCCAGAGCACGGCGACAAGGAGGGCGTTCGCGAAGCCCGCGAGGAGGGGGACGGAGAGGCCGACGCCGACCCAGGCGAGGGTCTGGAGGGTCGCGTCCGAGGACGAGAACCAGAAGAGGCTCGGCAATTCGCCCCACGCGGGACCGCCGGCCTGTTCCCGGACGGCTTCGAGGTAGCGGTGCGCGGGAAGGAGACCGCGGCTGCCGATCAGGGGCAGGACCTGGTTCGCGAGGGAGAGGAACGCGAAGAAGTAGACGAGCCCGAGGAGGCGCAGGACGACGAAGCGCGTGAGCCAGTGCTCTCCCGAGTGCGGGGGCGCCGTCCGCAGGCGCGACCAGAGAGCGCGGAGCGGGATCGTCATCTCCGCCGGTTGAGGGGCAGCCGGAGGATCCCGATCCGCGCGCTCCGCGCGGATCGGGAGAAGAACGCGCGGAGCCACGCCGCGCCCTCGATTCCCCCCACGCGCTCGACCGGTCTCCCGAACGCGAGCTCGACGAGAGGACGGAAGAGCCGGTCGACGACGCGCGGAGGAACGAGGGTGCGTGAGAACCAGTCGTGGAGGGAAGTCCCGGCGGGGGGGATCGCCCTCCCGCGCACGATCCGCGCGAGGGCGCGCTGCGCGGCGAGCCGCTCGGCGGGGGAGAGGGCGCGGAAGCGCGAGAGGTCGGGGCCGAAGCGCATCGGGCCCGGAGGAGGAGCGGGGCGGAGCCAGCAGGGAGCGCCGCGGCCGAGGCGGAACCAGATCCGGTCCGACCATTGGACCGCGTCGGCGAGGCCCGCCTCCTCGAAGGCGGCCACGAGGTCGTCGAGCACGCCGAAGAGGACGAGCGCCGGGCGGCGCCGTCGGCGCCGCCGTCTCACCGGGCCGGGACGCGCTCGGGCCAGAGGTTTCGCGCGAGGGCCGCGGCGACGACCCTCGCCTTCTCGAGGCCCGAGAGCCGGACCCGGGGGCCGAAGACGCGGAAGTCGTGCCGCTCGAGGGCGCGGAGGATCCCGCGGTAGAAGCCGATCATCGCCCGCAGCGTCGTCCGTCCGGTCCGGTGGACGAGGGCCGGGAGCGGGCGCGCCTCCTCGTAGAAGGAGTGGGCGCGCGCCGCCTCGAACCGCATCAGGTCGGCGAACCGCCCGTTCCATTCCCCGCGGAGGACCTGTTCCTCGCTGCAGCCGAACCGGCGGAGGTCCTCCTGCGGGAGGTAGATCCGCCCCCGCCCGGCGTCCTCGGCGACGTCGCGCAGGATGTTCGTGAGCTGGAAGGCGAGTCCGCACGCCTCGGCGGGGGCGCGCGTGCCCTCGCCGCGCGCGCCGAAGATCCGGACGCAGATCAATCCCACGACCGAGGCGACCCGGTAACAGTAGGCGCGCAGGTCCTCGAATGTCGCGTACCGCCGGACGTCGAGGTCCATCTCGACCCCCTCGAGGAGGAGGCGGAAGTGGTCGGCGGGGATCTGGAACCGGCGCGCCGTCTCGACGAGGGCGGGGAGGCTCGGGAACGCGGCCTCGTCCGTCCCGGGACGGAGCGCCTCCCGCCAGGCGAGGAGCGCCCGCCGCTTCTCCGCGACGGGTTCCGACCCGTCGGCCACGTCGTCGAGCGCGCGCAGCGTCGCGTAGACGGCGCAGAGCGCGTCGCGCTTCGCCGGCGGCGAGAGGAGGAAGGTGGCGTAGAAGTTTCGCCCCTCCCGGCGGGCGACGTCGCGGCACCAGCGGAAGGAATCGGCGAGCATCACCGCCCCGCCCTCCCGAGGCAGGCCCGGACCCAGCCCGCGGCGGCGACGCGCGCCTTCCAGAGGCGCGCGATCGGCGGGCGGCGAGCGAAGACGTCGAAGCCCACCGCCTCGATGCGCCGCAGAAGGCCAAGCCCTCCGCGGACGAACGCCTCGACGCGCCAGGCGAGCGGGAACGGAACGTGTCGGGCGAGGGGTCGACCCTCCTCGAGGAGGGCACGGGCTCGGCCGACCTCGAAGGCGAGGAGCGCGCGGAAGGGAGCGTCCGGCCGGCGCGCGCGGAGGGACTCCTCGGTCACGCCGAAGCGCTCCCGGTCCTCGCGGGGGAGGTAGATCCTGCCGCGGTCGAGATCCGGCCCGACGTCCCGCCAGAAGTTCACGAGCGCGAGCCCCGTGCAGATCCGGTCCGAGAGCGCCTCGTTCTCGGGGCCGTGGGCGTCGAAGATCCGCAGGGCCATCCGGCCGGCGGGATTCGCGGCGAGACGGCAGTAGTCGAGGAACTCCTTGTAGGTGGAGATCTCCCGTCGGCGGGCGTCCGAACGAAGGCCCGCGAGGAGTTCGGCGAGGTCCTTCCGCGGGATCGCGTGGGCGCGGACCGCCTCCGCGAGGGGCGCGAAGGAAGGAGAAGGCGAACCTCCGAAGGCGCGGTCGAGCTCCTCCTCGAGGTGGTCGAGCCGGCGCAGGGCCTCCTCGGCGTCCGGGGTCTCGTCGACGGCGTCGTCGGCGATGCGCGCGAAGGCGTAGAGCGCCGCCAGGTGCCGCGCCCTCGATCCGGAGAAGCGCGGGGATCCGTACCAGTAGAGGTCGCGGCTCCGGGTCGCGGCCTCCGCGGCCGCGTCCGGCCCACGCTCCGAGACCGCCTTCACCGGCCCCGCCCTCAGTAGCCGCGCGTCGCGGGGGCGGGCGCGGCCTTCTCCCCGCTCGCCTCGCGGACGATCCGCACGCCGGCGCTCGCCCCGATCCGGGTCGCCCCCGAACGGATCATCTTCATCGCCGTCTCGAAGTCTCGCACGCCTCCGGCCGCCTTCACGCCGACGCCCGGACCGACGACGCGGCGCATCAGCTCGACGTCCTCCGGGGTCGCGCCCCCGGAAGCGAACCCGGTCGAGGTCTTCACGAAGTCCGCGCCCGCCTCCTTCGCGAGGCGGCAGGCGCGGACCTTCTCCTCCTCGGAAAGGAGGCAGGTCTCGAGGATCACCTTCGTCGCCGCCCCGGCCTCGTGGCAGGCGGCGACCACCCCCTCGATGTCGCGCCGCACGAGGGCGTCGTCCCCCGACTTCAGCGCCCCGACGTTGATCACCATGTCGATCTCCCGCGCCCCTTCGGCGAGGCAGCGGCGCGCCTCGTAGGCCTTCTCGTCGGGGAGCGTGGCGCCGAGGGGGAATCCGACCACGGCGCAGACGAGGACCGGAGAGCCCCGGAGCCCCTCCGCGCAGCGGCGGACGTGGACGGGGTTCACGCAGACGGAGGCGAAGCCGTGCTGGCGCGCCTCGGCGCAGAGCTTGTCGATCTCCTCGTACGTGGCGTCTGGCTTGAGGAGGGTGTGGTCGATGTATCGCGCCAGGTCCTTCGCCGTCCCGGGGAAGGCGACGTGCATCCCGATCCGATCGGCTCCGTGGGCGAGGATGTTCCCGAGCCGGTCGGGGCACATCTGCGTGCAGAAGGTCCGGCACTGGCAGGTGCTGCGGGGGTCGGTCGCCTGCGGCGCGACCTCCATTGAGAGCCGGGCGATCTCGGCGACGAGGCGCTCGAACTCTTCGCGGGTGAGCGTGAGGGAGTCCACGGAGGGGGCGCTCAGCCCGGACGGACCGCCGACGGTCGGAGATAGGACCGCTCGATCTCGGCGATCTTCGCGACCCGGCGCGCGTGCCGCTCCCCTCCCGTCGCCGTCCCGAGGAAGGCGGCGAGGATCTCCCTCGCCCGCGCCTCGTCGATCCCCCGCGACGGGAGGCAGAGGACGTTGGCGAAGTTGTGCTCGCGGGCGTTGCGCGCCGTGGCGACGTCCGGGCACGGCGCGGCCCGGACGCCGGGGACCTTGTTCGCCGCGATCGCCGAGCCGACGCCCGCCCCGTCGACGAGGATCCCGACGGCGCAGTCGCCCCGGGCGACGGCCTCCGCGACGGGGCGCGCGAAGTCGGGATAGTCGACCGGCGCGTCCCCGGTCGTGCCGAGGTCGCGGACGGAGTAGCCGAGGCCTCCGAGGTGGGCGCGAAGGCCCTCCTTCATCCGGAAGCCGGCGTGGTCCGCGCCGAGAGCGATCCGCGATCCGGGAGGAATGGCCGGCGGCGGAGGGGCCGGCGCCGCCTTCTCGGGAGCCGAGCCCTCGGGCACGAGGGAGATCCTGCGGTCCGAGGCGAGGTCGCGGGCGAGGGGCGTCAGGACGGCTCCGTCCGGGAACCGGAAGGTGGAACCCGGCGCGAGCTCCCGCAGCACGTCGGCCGTGACCAGCGGACGGCTCCGCGCGGACGTCCATCCCGGAGCCGGGACGACGGGGCGGGGCGCGGGCGGCGGCGGAGCGACGTTTCCGGAGCCCTCGCCTCCCGCCGGGAAGGTGCGCCGGGCCACCTCGCCGACCACCCGGCGGAGGATCTCCGCGCGCTGCGTCTCCGTGATCGCCATCCGACGGCCCTGGGGGGCGGATCATACGGGACGCGGATCATACGGGGGGCGAGGTCGGCGCGGGAACCGACCGAGGGCTCAGGCCCGCTTGCGCGTGTGTCCGGCGGCGGATCCGGTCCGGGTCCGGAGGAGACGGCCCACGAGGCCTTCCAGGCGCCCGCGAATCTCCTCGGAGAGCGCGGTCTCGTTCGCCGTCGCGAACGCCTCCGGGGTGCAGTCCCACGCCCAGAGGACATACCAGCCGAACTCCCCGCCGGCGTACATCGGTTCCCCCGTGCGGATGAAGGGCTCGTCGGGGCGGCGGCGGGGCCGGAGGAGCTCCACGCAGCGCTCGACCCACTCCTTGTCCCCCTGCCCGCTCACGCCCCAGACGAGGCGGTCGCGATAGCCGGTGGCGTCGTACCCGAGGTAGACGCCCAGCTCGAGCCCCTGCCAGGGGGGATGCTCGAGCCCGAGAGCGGCGGTGAGGTCGAACCCCAGCGAGGAGAAGGAGGTGATCGTCTCCGGGATCCCCTCCGGCGCGAGGCTTCTGCGGGGGCTCGGGGAGTACCCCTTCTTCCGGAGCGCCTCGAGCACTCCCTTCTCGATCGGGGGGAAGAGCGCGTTCGTTGCCGCCTTGAGGTTCTCCCGCTCCTTCGCGAGGAGGGGGCTCGAGCCGAGACCTCGGGCCAACATGCCCGTCAAGCGCCCGAGAACGCGCGCGTCCTGAGGTCCCCTCCCGACCGTCTCTTTCCGACCCGGCACGAATTACCTGGGAAGCTCTTCGGCGGCTCCTTTACACCACTCGACCCCCGTGTCCAAGAACAAGCCGGCCCCGCGCGCGGACCGTCCGATCCAAGTCTCTGCCGGATAAGCGCTCAAGGAGTGTTCTTCCAGGGCGTCCTCCCGCCGGACGGAACGGACGCCTCCGCGGGGGGGGAGGGGACGGCGCCTGGGGCCGACCCGACGCCTCCTCCCACTGGATGCGCAAGCCGCGAGCTTTCCGGGGATCGCCGGCTCCCCTCCCCCGGATGGACCCGCCCCGTCTCGGCGGTTGACCGGAGCCCGAAACCCCTGACAAGATGGTCCGTTAAGGAGTTTGCCGTGGCCATCCACCCGACGGCGATCGTCCATCCGGGCGCCGAGATCGCGCCGGACGTCGAGGTCGGGCCCTACTGCGTCATCGAGCCGGGGGCCAGGATCGGCTCCGGGACGAGCCTCCAGGCGCACGTCTTCGTCGGCCGAGGGACGTCGATCGGAAAGGCGAACGAGGTCCACATCGGCGCGGTCCTCGGGAACATCCCGCAGGACAAGAAGTTCCGGGGAGAGCCGAGCCGCGTCGAGATCGGGAACCGGAACGTCTTCCGGGAGTACTGCCAGATCCACCGCGGCTCGAGCGAGGGGAGCGCCACGCGGATCGGAGACGACAACCTCCTCATGGCGATGTGCCACGTCGCCCACGACTGCGTGATCGGCAACGGGGCGATCCTCGGCAGCTCGATCCTTCTCGCCGGCCACATCACCGTCGAGGACCGCGTCGTGATCTCGGGCCACGTCGCCATCCACCAGTTCACGACGATCGGGACCCTCGCGATGATCGGGGGCCTCTCGGCGGTGACGCGGGACATCCCGCCCTTCCTCCTCGCCACGGGGCAGCGCCCCTGCCGCGTCTACGGCCCGAACACGGTCGGACTTCGGCGGGCCGGCCTCACCCCGGAGCGGCGCTTTGCGATCCGGCGCGCCTACCGCCTCCTCTACCGGTCGAACCTCACCGTCCCGGAGGCGCTCGGCCGCCTCGAGGACATCGGCTCGACCCCCGAGATCGCGCACCTGATCGAGTTCATCCGCTCCTCCCGGCGCGGCATCGAGACGGCGGGCCCCGCCCGGCGGACGCGCTTCGAGTCCGCTTCCGACCCCGAGGTCACGGCCCGACCCGATCCCCTCCTTTAGAGGAGGGAGGCGGCCCCGCGCGGAGGAGCATGCGACGGCGCTCCGTTCTCCTCCTGCTTCCGATCCTCGCCTGCTCCCGGCGCGGTCCCGGGTGGGAGCCGGGGGCGGCCCGCGGCGCGAACCTCCTCCTCGTCACGGTCGACACCCTGCGCGCCGACCGACTCGGGTTCTCGGGCCACCCGCGCGCCCGCACCCCCGTCCTCGACGACCTGGCGGGCCGCGGCGTGCGCTTCGAGACGGCCCTCGCCTCGGCGCCGATCACCCTCCCGTCGCACGCGACGATCCTGACCGGGCTCGATCCCTCCCACCATGGGGTGCGCGACAACGGACTGTTCGCGCTCGGGGAGGATCGGGTGACCCTCGCGGAGGTGCTCGCCGGAGCGGGCTACGAGACGGGCGCGGTCGTCGGGGCGTTCGTCCTCGACGCCCGCTACGGCCTGGCGCAGGGCTTCGGCGCCTACGACGACCGGATGGTCCCGACCTCGGGGACGGGCGAGGCGATCGCGCAGCGCCCCGCGGTCCAGGTGACGGACGCCGCGCTCGCCTGGCTCGACGGACGGACCGGCACGGGCCCGTTCTTCCTGTGGGTCCACTACTTCGACCCCCACATGCCCTACGAGCCGCCGCCACCGTTCGGCGGATCGACGCCGGAGGAGCGCTACGACGGGGAGATCGCCTTCGTCGACTCCGAGCTGGGCCGGCTGCTCCGCGGCCTCGAGGGCCGCGGACTCGGGGAGTCGACCTTCCTCGCCCTGACGTCCGACCACGGGGAAGGGCTGGGCGAGCACGGCGAACGGACCCACTCCCTGCTCCTCTACGACTCGACGATGCGCGTCCCCCTCCTCTTCGTGCCCCCGGGGGCGCGCGGGCGAGGCCGGGTGATCGACGACCGGGCGGCGGGGGGGATCGACGTCCTTCCGACCGCCCTCGACCTGCTCGGCCTCCCCGTCCCGGGCGGCCTCGACGGGGAGAGCCTCGCCCGCCCTCCCCGCGATCCGGATCGCCCGCTCTACCTCGAGACCTTCTCGCCCCTCCACACCTGCGGGTGGAGCCCTCTCCACGCGCTGCGGCGGCTGGGGGACAAGTTCATCGAGGCCCCGGTCCCCGAGTACTACGACCTCCGGTCGGACCCCTGGGAGACCCGGAACCTCCTCCCCCAGGCTCCCCCCTCCGCGCAGGCCCTGGCGTCCCACCTCGCGCGCCGGATGAGGGAGGAGCCCCTCGTCGCGCAGCCCGCCGCCGGAAGGTCCCTCCCCCCCGAGGAGCGCGCCCGGCTCGCCGCGCTCGGCTACTTCTCGCAGGCCCCTTCCTCCGCCCCGGCGGGGACCCGCCGCCCCGACCCCAAGGCGATGATGCCGGTCGTCGAGGACCTGATGCGCGCGCTCGGCCTCGTCAACGCGAAGAGGTTCGAGGAGGCGGAGCCGCTCCTCCTCGGGATCCTGGAGCGCTCCCCCGAGGATCCCTCCGCCCTCGACCAGCTCGCGCGGGTCCAGCGCGGACGGAAGCGATTCGCGGACGCGGAGACGACCCTCCGGCGCCGGCTCGCGCTCCTCCCGACGGCGGACGCCTGGGTCGCCCTCGCAGAGGTCCATCTCGAGCTCCGGGCCTTCGACGCGTTCCTCGACGCCATCCACGCGGCGCGCGCTCTCGAGCCGAACAACGGGGGGATCCAGCTCGCGCTCGGGGACCGGCTCGCCCTCGAGGGGAGATTCGAGGAGGCGATCCACGCCTTCGAGGGGGCGATCGCCCTCGACCCTTCCCGCTCCGGCGCCGAGGCCCGCCGCAAGATCGGGCTCGCGCGGGAGCGCCTCGCTCCCGCCTCGCAGCCGGCCGGGCGCTGACGGCGCCGTCCCGTAGCATGGGGGGCGTGCGGCGAACGGACCTGATCTCCCAGGGAGACCGGGACCTCGCGGAGAGCCTCCTCGCCGAGCCGAGGATCCGCGCCGCGGTCGAATCCTTCGAGAAGCTGGCGACGGACCTGGGCGCGCGCCGCCAACTCCTCGGGACGGCGCTCCGACTCACTCCGGAGGCGGCCCCGGACGTCCACGCGACGGTCGAGACGTGCCGGACGACGCTCGGGCTGGAGATGCCGGTCGAGACTTACGTCTATCCGGGACCCGTCTTCAACGCGGGGTCGGTCCGGCCCGAGTCGGGACGCCTCTTCGTGATCCTCTCCTCGAGCCTCCTCGAGGCGTTTGAGAGCGACGAGCCGCTTCGCAGCGACTGGTTCGCGTCGCATCCCTTCAACCCGCTGCGCCTGCGGGCCGCCGAGCTCTTCGCGCGGTCCGACGGGCTCGCTCCGGGCGGCCTCTCCCGCGCCGATCTCGAGGCCCGCGTCCAGGACCTGATGACCCTCATGGATCCGGGCTACCTGCGGGAGCGTTCCGACGAGGCCGAGGCGATGCGGCGACTCCTCTTCGCGGGGGGGATCGCGATCGCGGCGGCCTCGGGCACGGTCTCCGCGGCGGCGGTCGAGGCCCTCGAGCGGCTCCTCGGCCCAGGATCGGTCTCGTCCCGGGTCGACCCGGCCCGCATCCGCGAGGACCTGCCGAGTCGGATCGAGGCGGTCCGGCGCCTCGTCCCGCCGCTGCGCCGTGCGCAGGTGATCCGCGACCTCTGCCTGATCGTGCGGGCGGACCGGCAGGTCACCGAGGCCGAGAGACGCGTCCTCTTCGAGCTCGCGGACGCCGTCGGCGTCGACCGGAGCCTCGTCGCCTGCACCGTCGAGGAGTCCTCCGCCCCGCACGGGACCGAAGCCGGTCCGTGACGGCCGCGCGGCTCCCGAGAGGTGCGGGCGGACCCGAGCCCTACAACGCGGCGACCTGGGGGATCGCCGTCTGCAGCAGCCGCGTGAGGCGGTCGGCCACCTTCCGGCCCGACTCGAGGACCTCCTCGTGGGAGAGGGGGCGCCCCGACATCCCCGCCGCCGGGTTCGTGATCGCGGAGATCGCGGCGACCCGCTGCCCGCACTGCCGCGCGACGATCACCTCCGGGACGGTCGACATCCCGACCGCGTCGGCGCCCATCGTCCGCAGCATCCGGATCTCCGCGGGCGTCTCGTAGGAGGGTCCCGCCATCGCCGCGTAGACCCCGCGGCGGACCTCGAAGGAGCAGGCGTGCGCCGCCGCCCGGAGGATCTCGATGAGGCCCGGGTCGTAGGCGCTCGTGAGGTCGACGAAGCGCGTCCCGAGGCGCTCGTCGTGGGGCCCCCGCAGCGGGTTCGCCCCGAGCAGGTTCAGGTGGTCGACGATGACCATCAGGTCCCCCGGCCGCAGGTCGGAGCGGATCCCGCCCGCCGCGTTCGTGAGGAGGAGCGCCTTCGCCCCGAGCGCGGCGAGCGCCCGGATCGGCAGCGTCGCGTCCTCGAGGGGGTGTCCTTCGTAGTAGTGGGCCCGCCCCTCGAGGACGGCGAGCGCGACCCCCTCGCACCGTCCGAAGACGACGCGCCCCCCGTGGCCTGCCACCGCGGGGCGCGGAAAGTGGGGGACCTTCGCGTAGGGGACGGCCTTCTTCCCCTCGAGCGCCTCGGCGAACGCGCCGAGCCCCGAGCCGAGGACGACCCCGACCTTCGGCGTCTCCTTCGTCGCGCGCTTGAGCGCCGCGGCGGCGGCCTCGACGCGGGCGGGGAGGTCGAGCGCGGCCGGCACTAGACGAGGATCCCGGCGATCGCGGCCGACATGTAGGCGGCGAGCGTCCCCGCGACCATCGCCCGCAGCCCGAGCCGCGCGAGGTCCCCCCGACGCTCGGGGGCGAGCCCGCCGATGCCGCCGATCTGGATGGCGATCGAGGAGAAGTTCGCGAAGCCGAGGAGGGCGTAGGAGGCGATCGTGGCCGAGCGGTCCGTGGGGGCGCTCGCGGAGGCGAGCACCTCCCCCAGGTGCGAGTAGCTGACGAACTCGTTCAGGACGACCTTCTCGCCGAGGAGGTAGCCGACGGTGCCGGCGTCGGCCCAGTTGCAGCCGAGGAGCCACGCGACCGGCCGCAGGACGTTCCCGAGGATCGTCTGGAGCGTGACCCCTTCCGCGCCGACGAGACCGCCGCTCCACCCGAGGAGGGCGTTGAGGAGCGCGATCAGCCCGACGAAGGCGAGGAGCATGGCCGCGACGTTGAGGACGAGGCCCATTCCCTCGCCCGCGCCGCGCGCGGCTGCGCCGATCACGTTGGGATCGGGGCGCTCGATGTGGATCCTCAGCGTTCCCCGGGTGGCCGGCTCCTCCGTCTCGGGGACCATGAGTTTCGCGAGGAGGAGCCCCGCGGGCGCGTTCATCACGCTCGCGGCCATCAGGTGCCCCGCGATGTCGGGGAACCGCCGGCCCAGGAACGCGACGTACGCCGCCATGACGCCGCCGGCGATCGTCGCGAAGCCGCCGACCATGACCGCCATCAGCTCGGAGCGCGTCATCTTTCCGACGAACGGCCGGATGAGGAGGGGCGCCTCGGTCTGCCCGACGAAGATGTTGGCGGCGGCGGAGAGGGACTCTGCCCCGGAGGTCCCCATCGTGCGCTGCATCGCCTTCCCCATCGCCCCGACCACGAGCTGCATCACGCCGAGGTGGTAGAGCACCGCCATCAGCGAAGCGAAGAAGATGATCGTCGGGAGCACCTGGAAGACGAAGTTCCCGAGGGCCGGATCGACCTGCTTCGTGTCGAACCGCTCGAGGAGGAAGCCGCTCCCCTTCGCCGTGAACCCGAGGAGGCTCTTGAAGCCCGAGTTCACCGCGTCGAAGAACCCGCGGCCGACGGGCGTCTTGAGCACGAGGAGGCCGAATCCGAACTGGAGGGCGACGCCCCAGAGGAGGGTCCGCGCCGAGACCCGCCTCCGGTCGCTCGAGAGGGCGAAGGCGATCCCGAGCATGAGGACGTAGCCGAGGAGGCTCCGCGCCCTCCCCAGCCAGGAGACCTCCTCGTGCGCGAGGGCCGCCTCCTGCGTCCCGAGCGTCCCCTGGGCGTGGGCCATCCCACCGAGGAGGAGGAGCGCCCCCCCGGCGGCGAGAATCGGCCCGAACCCCCCGAGGAACCGCCTCCCTCCCGCGGCGGGCCGTTTCACGGGCGCGTCTTCCTCAACCGAGGATCCTCCCGAGGACGACCGGCCGCCCCGGCGGCGGCGCGGAGCCGAACCGGTAGGCCCGGGAGAGGAACGCTCGGGCCTCCTCGAGCGGCGTCGCCTCCGCGTGCCGGAGCTCGAGGAGCGGCTCGCCCTTCTCGACGCGGTCGCCGAGCTTCTTGCGGAGCAGGATCCCCGCGGCCGGGTCGATCCGGTCCTCGACCGTGCGGCGGCCGGCTCCGAGCGCCATCGCGGCGAGGCCGACCGCCTCGGCGTCCATCGCCGTGACGAAGCCGCTCGAGGGCGAGGGGAACGGCGTCGATCGCTCCGCCTGCGGCAGCCTGGAGGGCTCCTCCACGACCTTTCCGTTCCCCCCCTGGGCGACGACGATCTCGCGGAGCTTCTTCAGCCCCGTCCCGTCGCGGATCGCGAAGCGGATCCGCTCCCGCGCCGGATCGATCAGCTTCGCCGTGCCTGCCAGCACGAGCATCTCGGCCGCCATCTCGACGACGAGCGTCTCGAGATCGCTCGGCCCCTTCCCCTTCAGGCACTCGATCGACTCCTCGATCTCGAGGGCGTTGCCGACGGCGCGCCCGAGCGGCTGGTCCATGTCCGTGAGGAAGGCGACGACCCTCAGCCCGAGCCCCGTCCCGACCTCGACGATCGTGCGGGCGAGCTCGCGGCAACGCTCGAGCCCCTTCAGGAACGACCCGCTCCCCGTCTTCACGTCCATCACCAGGGCGTCGATCCCCTCGGCCGCCTTCTTCGAGAGGATCGAGGAGGCGATGAGGGGCGGGCACTCCACCGTCGCCGTCACGTCCCGCAGCGCGTAGAGCTTCTTGTCCGCCGGGGCGAGGTCGGCCGTCTGGCCGATCAGGCACGCCCCCACCTTCCGGACCGTGTCGACGAACTCGGGGATCGGGAGGTTCGTCCGGAATCCCTTGATCGACTCGAGCTTGTCGAGCGTCCCCCCCGTGTGCCCCAGCCCGCGCCCCGAGATCATCGGGACGGACACGCCGCAGGCCGCGACGAGCGCCGCGAGCGGGATCGAGGTCTTGTCCCCGACGCCGCCCGTCGAGTGCTTGTCGACCTTGAGGCCGGGGATCGAGGAGAGGTCGGCCCGGCTCCCCGACTCGATCATCGACCGCGTGAGGGCGACCGTCTCGTCGCGGTTCATCCCGCGGAGGAAGATCGCCATCAGGAGGGCGGAGGTCTGGTAGTCGGGGATCTCCCCGCTCGTCACGCCGCGGACGAAGGCCCGGATCTGCTCGGCGTTCAGCGCGCCGCCGTCGCGCTTGATCCGGATCAGGTCCTGGGGTCGCACGAGGGCGAGGTCCGTCCTCCGCCCCCGGAGGGCCCCGGAGGGGAAGGGAGAGTCGCCCTCCGCGGTTCCGAAGCGGCTCCGGGCGGCCCTTCGGCACCTATATGCCGGGGACCGCGCGCAGGGACAAGGCCGTCGAGGCTCGTGGGCAACCCCCGGAGCCTTCCCCCGGGGATCGCCCCCGCCGCCGGCTCACCCCTTGTCCGGGGTGACGGGCTTCTTCGACCAGGTCCCGTCCTTCTCGGACCAGGTGTACCTCTCCTTCCCGTCCTCCTTGTGGACGGCGACCTCGGTCACCGTCAGCTGATCCTTCGAGGCCCCCTTCATGAAGACGTCGAGGTCGTAGGTCTTCCCCTCCGGGGTCTTGAAGTCCGCGCACGCGAAGTAGGTGTTCTCGCCCACCCGCGCGAGCTTGTCCCTGTGCACCTTCTCGAGGGTGAGGGCGAGGGGCTTCTTCGCGGAGGCGTCGAAGACGAGGAAGTAGCCCCCCTTCAACTGGGCGTCCTTCTTGACGTACTCGGTGATCGCGTCGCCGAGGTCCTCCTTCGTCACGGCCGCGCCGCCCTTCTTCTTCTCCTTGGGGTGTTCGGGGTGTTCCTGGGAAAGGCCGAGTCCGGCGCCGATGAGGAAGACGGGGACCGCCGGCCAGAAGGACATGAAGGATCGCTTGTTCGACATCGGAAGGCTCCTGGGGAACGGGCGGGCGAATGGTATCCCCTCCGCCCGGGCGGGGTCGACTTCCGCCCGCCGGCGCGGACGCTCCCGGCCCTAGAGGATCTCGCGGAGGAACGAGCGTGCGCCCGCCGGGGGCGCCACCCCGAGCGATTCGGCGACCGTCGCCCCGAGGTCGGCGAACGTCCCCCGGACCCCGAGGTCCCCTCCCGGCGGGCCCCCGGGCCGCAGGACGAGCAGGGGGACGTCCTCCCGCGTGTGGTCCGTCGTCTTCGCGAAGGTCG
This sequence comes from Planctomycetota bacterium, assembly GCA_022616055.1. GTDB lineage: Bacteria > Planctomycetota > UBA1135 > UBA1135 > JAKEFM01 > JAKEFM01. Next base: position 126,914 of record JAKEFM010000086.1, on the reverse strand, counting down.
GGTCGCACCCGTGGTCGGAGGTGATCGCGAGGAGGTCCGACGGCGACAGGCGTTCGAGCAGGACCCGGAGATCGTCGTCGAACTCCTCGAGGCACCGCACGTACCCCTTCGGGTCCCGCCGGTGCCCGAAGAGCATGTCCGTGTCGACGAGGTTCGCGAAGACGAGGCCTCCCTCCATCTCCGCGAGCGCGCCCACGGTCCCGGCCATCCCGTCCCGGTTCCCCTCCGTGTGGATCGAGCCGGAGAGCCCGCGCCCGGAGAAGATGTCGTGGATCTTCCCGACTCCGACGGCGGGGAGCCCCTTCGCGGCGAGCCGGTCGAGGACCGTCTCCTTCGGAGGGGCCATCGCGAAGTCCCTGCGGTTGTAGGTCCGCGTGTAATTCCCGGGCGTCCCGACGAACGGCCTGGCGATCACCCGCGCGACGTTCCAGCGGTCGAGGACCCGCCGCGCCGCCAGGCACCAGTCGTAGAGCGTCGCCAGCGGCACGAGCTTCTCGTGCGCGGCGATCTGGAAGACGGAGTCGGCCGAGGTGTAGACGATCGGCAGCCTCGTGCGCTCGTGGACCGGCCCGCACTCCTTCAGGATCTCGGTCCCCGAGGCCGGCTTGTTCCCCATCAGCCCCGGCACGCCCGCCGCCTTCTTGAACGCCTCGACGATCTCGAGGGGAAAGCCCTTCGGGAACGTCGCGAAGGGCTTCTCCGTCGTGCATCCCATCATCTCCCAGTGGCCGTTGACCGTGTCCTTCGCGGGGGAGGCCTCCCGCATCCGGCCGTAGGCCGCGCGCGGCCGCTCGGCGGGGGGCACCCCCTTCGCCGGATGGAGGTTCCCGAGGCCGAGCGCCTCCAGGGTGGGGACCTTCGCCTCGCCGACCGCCTCGCACGCGTGCCCGAGAGTGTCGGTCCCCTCGTCCCCGAACCTCGCCGCGTCGGGGGAGGCGCCGACGCCGAGCCCGTCGATGACGAGGACGACGACCCTGCGGATGGGGGGCTCGGCCAAGCGGTCGGTTCCCGCGGCGCGGGGGGGGGATGATAGGGGACCCGCGAGGGGGCCGCCACGCGCGGAGAGCGCCCTTCTCTCCGAGACGCCGGGAGATCGAGGGGACTGCTACGGGAGGAGGATCGAGAGGCTCGTGTGGCCGCCCGGGAGGACTTCGATCTGGCAGGGTTCCGAGTGCTCCCCATCCACGTAGACCGCCCATTCTCCGGCCGGCATGTTTCGGAGGAGTAGGCCTGAACGGCCGGGCAGGAAATCCGCGTCTGCCTGGACTCCGTCGCGCCGGATCTCCAGCCAGTACCCATCCCACAGCCGGGCATCCCGGGCCCGCCTTCGACGCAGAAGAATCCTGTCGGCCGGCCCCGCGAAGCAGCTCGAGCCGCCGCGGGCGGGGCGCGGGAACGACCGGACCTCCCCGTCAGGCCGGATCCACCAGTCGATCCGAAGGCGCTGTGCCTCCTCGACCAAGCTCAGGAAGATGGCCCGGTCCCACCTGCCCCTCCCGTCCCTCACGGAAAGCTCGATCGTTCCAATGACGGGTGCAAGCTCGGCCCAGTGAGACTCCCCTGCCCGCATCTCGACGCGGTGGGCCGGGATCGCCGGAAGCCCGGGCGCATCGACGGTCGCGAATCCCTGGCCCGCCGGCATCCCCTCGATTCGGAACTGCCCCTGCGCGTCCGTCTTCGCCGACCCCGGTTGTTCCGGATCGACCGAGGACAGGGGAACGAGCGGAAACCTCACGCGGACGAGGGCATCGGAGACCGGAAAGCCTCTCGCGTCGGTGACCCGTCCCTCGAGAACTCCGGAGCCGCGGAGAAGCAAGACCTCGCCCAGGTCACCGATTCCCCGCGGGCGAAGTTCGAGTGTCCCGTGCACCGGATCGAGTCCCCTGCTACGGATGGCCCATTCGAATCGGCCTTCGCCCCCCTCGACGGGGAGATCGAACGCCCCCGACTCCAGCAAGACGATCTCGTGGCCCACCAACCCCGGGCCGAGAATCCGGATCTCGGCCTCCTCGGCAGGGCGTCCCCACTCCCCGAGGTGGACCCGTCCCCGGATCCGCGGGAAGTCGGCGGGCTCGACCGGGGCGGAAGGCCCGACGGGAGTTCGCTTCGGAACAGATTCCTGCGCCGCCGCGGGGATCGAGAGAAGAGCGTACGCGACGATCCGAGGAGACCGCAGGCTCATGCGGGTGACTCCGGGGGCGGGGCCGGGAAGAACGGGACTGGGGCACTCCCGGTTCGCTCCGCTCGCTACCCGTCTCGTCCGTCACTTCATCTGCACATCGAGGACGACGTGACCTCCGGGAACCAGCTCGAACTCGGCCGGTTCCACTCCCCGTGCGTCCGGGCGCCTCACCTCGGCCCGCCAATGCGGACTCGCCGGGACGTCGCGGATCAGGACCGTCGCTCCGTCGCCTCCGGGCTGAACTTCGGCGACCTCCCTACCGCGTGTCACCCAGGGCCTATCGACGGGAGGGAGGAGGCCCCTTCCGCCAGGCGCCGGCCGGAGCTCGATGACCTGGAACTCCCTCATGCCGCACCCGAGCCAGGGACCCGATCTCATCCTCCCAGGATCCCGAGACCAACCCGGCGGCACGATCGGCCAATCCACGACGATTCGCCGCACGTCGTCGGTCAATACGAGGTGGAACGGCCGACTCCACTCGCCTCGGACGCGTAGGCTCACCGCGCCCACGGACGGTGAGATCTGAAGCCGGCGGAGCCCTCCGGCTGAGAGGGTGTCGCCCGCGACGGCAGGAATCGGCGGCAGATTCTCGGCCTGGACTTCGACGAACCGGTCTCCCGCCCGAAGGCGCTCGAACCGGAACCTCCCCGCCGGATCGGTTCGTCCTTCGCGTTCCAGGCCAGCTGTAGAGCCGAAGGGGAAGGACGGCCGGAAGACGAGTCCATGGAGCCATACCGTCGCCCCCTCGACTGGACGACCTCCCGCGTCCAGCACGCAACCCTCGAGGATCGCGGTGGCCGGGACCAGCCGGACGACGCCGATCGAGGCGGTCTCTCCCCCGAGCACGTCCACGATCCCCGTCGCCGGTTCCCAGCCTGGGGCGAGCAGCGCCCACTCGAAACGGCCGACTCCACCCTTCACCTTGAAGTCGAGGGTCTCCCCTCTCCCTTCGGCTCCTCCCTCGAGCGCGTTCCCGAACAGTCGGAACCAGAAGGCGCTGGCAGGGAATGCTTCCTTGTCGATGCGAACGACGCGGCCCGTGACGCGAGCCGCGGAGTCGCTGATGCCGTCCGGGTCCTTCTCGGCGGGATCGAAAGCGCGGGTCGCAGGCCGGCGGCGCGGATGCTCGTCGACCGTGGGTTCCTGCTGGCTCGAGGCCATCAAGTGAGGAACCGCAAGCAGAGAAGCCGCGAGGAGAGCCTTCACCGGTCGTCGAGGTCGGGCAACCCTCGTGCCAGAACCGCGAAAGTCCCGCCGAGAGCGAATCTCGGGAGCGAGGCTTCGCCCTACTGACCCGTGGCGCGCGGTACTCCCTGTCCCCAGGTTACGCCGAAGTAACTACTCTCGGCATCGGCCCAATCGCGGCGACCCGCGTCGCACATCGGGGGGGATCGGCGATGAGTCCGTGAACACCTCGAGGACGACGTGGCCCCCCGGGAGAAGCGCGAACTCCGCGGGCTCGACGCGAACCCCCTTCGCCCACCGGATCTCGGCCGTCCACCTGGCGCTCGCCGGCACGTCTCGGACGAGGACCGTCCTCCCGTCCCCGAGGGGAACCAGGTCCGAGGCGGGACCCTCGCGCGACACGCGCGGCCGCCCGGGTTCGGGGAACAGACCTTCTCCAGGTCGCACCGGATGGAGCGCGAGCACGTCGCGCCCGCGCGCGCTTCAGCCGAGGATCTTGCCAGAGGGGAGAGAGGGGAAGTCCTCGCTCCATCCCGGGGGATCGAATTTCCACGAGGTCCCGAGCGCACGGTCCGGATCTTCCAGAGACAGACGGAAGGGGCGATCCCACCTCCCGTGGATGCGCACTAGGAGCGACGCGACCGAGGAGGAGAGCTCGATCCAGTGGCGGCCGCCGGCCGAGATGTCGACAGGGACGGCGGCCATCGCAGGCAGGTCGTCGCCGCTCGCCTGAACGAATCCCTTCCCCGCCGCGAGCCCCTCGAACCGGAAGCGTCCGGCCTCGTCCGCTTTCGTCCGGGCCCTCTCGCCGACTCCGACGGGGCCGGAGAGAGAGACCTCGGCGCCTGCGACCGGGCGGCCGTCGGGAGCCGAGAGGAGACCTTCCAGCGAGGCGCTGCCTCGGGCAAGGCAGACGGCGCCGATCGTCGCGATCTCCCCGTCGCGGAGGGTCACGACGCCCCGAGCCGGGTCGTAGCCCGGCGAGACGATCGACCATTCGAAGCGGCCCGTCCCTCCTTCCACCGGAAGGTCGCCCGACGACGCCGAGAGGTCACGTTCGCCTCGAAGCCCCTCGCCGAAGAGGGTGAGCGTGAATGCGCTCTTCCGCTTCTCGTCGGGCGCTCCCAAGAAGACCTGGGCGAGGAGGCGCGCGCCCGGGGGCTGCGCTCTCGTTCGGGATTCCGGTTCCGCGTTCACCGGGACAGGAGTCCGGACGGGAGGAGGAGGACCCTGTCCGGCGAGCGGAGAGGTGACGAGGAGTGTCGCCGCGAAGAAGCAGGGGAGGAGCTTCACGTCGGACCCTCGGGGAGAGGCGGATTCCAAGCCCGCAGCGACTCCATACGACGCGCGAGCCCCCTCGCGGTTCGCGCGAGGTTCTATCCCCTGGGGCGCCGGTTGTTACGGATGAGGGGGGAGGTGGAGTTCGCCGCGGCCGCACCCCGCGCGCTCGGGAATCCCCACCGCAGATCGTCGATGAAGAAGATCCTGATCGCGGGCCTGCTCGGGGGCCTCGTGAACTTCGCGTGGGGCGCCGTCTTCCACATGATGCTCCCCCTCGGGAAGGCGGGGATGAGCCGCCTGCCGAACGAGGACGACGCCCTCGAGGCGATCCGGGAGAACGTGCGCGGGCCGGGGCTCTACGTCTTCCCGTGGATGGAGGACCCGGAGGACGCGTCCGCGGAGCGCAAGGAGGCGATCGAGAAGCAGTGGACGGAGAAGTACCGCCGCGGCCCGAGCGGCCTGATGGTCCTCCTCCCGAGGGACCAGGACCCGCTCCGCTCCACGCAGCTCCTCACCGAGTTCGCGAGCAACGTCGCGTGCGCGCTCCTCGCGGCAGCGCTCCTCGGCCAGGCGGTGAAGGCGGGGACCGGATACCCCGGGTGCGTGCTCATCTGCGCGCTCCTCGGTCTCTTCGCGAGCGTCTCGATCGACGTGTCGTACTGGAACTGATTCGGGTTCCCGACGGACTTCGCGAAGACGGCGATCGTCGAGCAGACTGCCGGCTGGGGCCTCGCGGGGCTCGCGATCGGGGCGATCTTCCGGAGATCCCCCGCGCGCGCCTCCGCCCCCGTTCCGTAGCCGTCTCACCGCCCCGGCTGTCGGGCGTTCGTCGGGAACTTCCGGTGGCAGGCGGAGAGGACGCGCGTGGCGGCCGCGTACCCCTCCTCGACGCCGGGAGCGTCCCGACGCTTCGCGGCCTCCTCGAGGCCGAGGGCGATTCTCCCCAGCTCCAGGCGCCAGGCGCGGAACTCCGCGTCGGGGGTGTGCCCGACGTAGCGGGGCTCCTCCGTGAGCTCGGCGATCTTCCGGGACCGCTCGGCGATGGCGTTGAAGATCCCCTCCCGGGAGAGCGCGCCCCCTCCCTTCCCGGCGACGGAATCCCGGCGTTCCTCGATGTCCCGGTAGTGGGACTCCATGTGCATCATGACGGTCCCGATCGGGCGGTCGGCTTTCTTGCAGTCGAGGAGGGCGATCGACAGGGAGGCCGCAGCGAGGGGGAGGAGGGGGACGCGCCGCAGGCTTCGACGGAGGGCGGATTCCAAGGCGAGCCGGAACGTACGGCCTCGTCGGACCCGATCAAGCCCGGCGGAGGGCTATACTCGCCCCCGATGCGGCGACCCCTCGAGAACCCCGCCACCGGACGTTGAGCAAGGTTCTCGGTCGCACGCTGGGCCTGAAGTCGAGCCAGGTCCGGTCCCTCGAGCGGCTCCTCCACCGCAAGGTCGACGCGCAGCGCGCCGTCACCCACGAGCTGGCGCGCGAGCTCGCGCGCCTCTCCTCCGACGCCGGACGCTGCGTGGGCATCGTCGTCGACCGCCGCGGCCGGATCCTCGACGTCTCCCTCGGCGACGCCCACGGCGTCCCCTTCCCCACGCGGCGGCTCGCGCGCACGACGGCGCCGGGCCGGCTCTGCGGCCTGCGGTTCGTCCGGACGGCGCTCTCGACCGGGGGGATCGGGCACGACGAGCTCGCCGTGCTCTCCCGCCATCGGCTCGACGCCCTCGTGCGGGTCGAGGTCGGGAGGGACGGCTCCCTCGGCTCGCTGCGGACCGCGACCCTCCTCCCCCCGGGCTCCGCGGAGCCCTACGACCTCTCGCCCCCCTTCGCCGCCACGGCGATCCGCGCCGACTTCCTCGAATCGATCGAGGCGCTCGAGGAGGAGTTCGCGCGGACCGCGCCGGGCGCCCGGGCCGCCGTCGACCGGGACCGCGCGATCCTCGTCACGGTCTCGGGGGAGAGGGGGGACCTCGCGCAGGAATCGCTCGAGGAGCTTCGCGAGCTCGCCCGATCCGCGGGGATCGAGGTCGCGGAGGCGCGGCTGCAGCGCCGCGAGCGGGTCGACCCCGCGACGGTGATGGGGAGGGGGTTCCTCGAGGAGGTCACCCGCCGCGCCGCCTCCCTCGGCGCCGGGCTCCTCATCGTCGACGAGGAGCTGACCCCGCGGCAGGCGAAGAACCTCGAGCTCGCCGCCGGCCTCGAGGTGATGGACCGGACGATGCTGATCCTCGAGATCTTCGGCCGCCGCGCGGGGACGCGGGACGGGAAGATCCGGGTCGAGCTGGCGCGCCTCCAGTACATGCTCCCGCACCTGATCGGGCGCGGGATCGAGATGTCGAGGCTCGGCGGGCTCGGCGGGGGGGCGAAGGGCGCCGTGCGCGGCCTCGGCGAGCAGAAGCTCGAGCTCGACCGCCGCGTGCTGCGACGGCGGATCGACCACCTGAAGGACGAGATCGACAAGATCGGCCGGCGCCGCGGGGAGATGCGCCGGCACCGGATGGCGGCGGGGGTCCCCCAGGTCTCCATCGTCGGCTACGCGAACGCCGGCAAGTCGACCCTCTTCAACGCCCTGACGGCCGAGAACGTCCGCGCCGAGGACCTCCTGTTCGCCACCCTCGAGACGACGGCGCGGCGCTGCCGGCTCCCGCACGGGACCGAGGTCGTCTTCCTCGACACGGTCGGGTTCATCCGCGACCTCCCCGAGGGCCTCCGGGACGCCTTCCGCGCGACCCTCGAGGAGATCGACGGGTCCGACCTCATCGTCCACCTCGTGGACGCCTCGAATCCGGCCTGTCCGCGCCAGCTCGCCGCGGTCGAGGGGACGCTCGCGGAGCTCCACCTCGACGCGATCCCCCGGATCACGGTCTTCAACAAGCGCGACCGGCTGGCGGACCCGGGCCTCCTCGCGCCGCTCGTCGACAAGTCGGCGGGGATGCTCCTCTGCGCGCTCGATCCCGCGGACATCCGGGGGCTCGCCTCCCGCGTGGAGCGGTCCCTCGCCGAGCAGGTCGCCGAGCGCCTCGCGACGCCCCCGGTGGATCGGGACGGCGAGGAGTAGGGGCGGGAGCCGTTCAGGCCTTCACGACCCGGACGACCTCGATCACGTTCGCGACGACCCGGCCGCTCACCCTCGCCTTCAGGCCCGCGAAGGGCTCGAGGAGGGATCGCGCGCTCTTGCGCTCGGGGGCGAGGGCGGCGTAGAGGCGGCCCGACTCGAGATCGAGGAGACCGTAGAGGCCCCCCCCCGCGAGGCACCGGCCGGTGCACGCGTGCTTCGTCCCCTTCGCGGACGCCTCGACCTGGTCGAGGACGTTCACGACGGAGGCGACGAGCGTGATGTCGCGCGGAGGATCGGGCGTGGGAGGGGCGGGCGCGCTCGCCGGCCTCTCCCCCTCCGCCCTTCCGACGCCGTCGAGGACGATCGCCCGGATCCCCTTCCCCTCGTGGATCTTCCCCGTGAGGCGGGCGCGCTTGCCGGCCAGCGGGGCGAGCGCCCCGCCCGCCGGGTTGCGGTCCTGCCCGAAGGCGAGGAAGGCCTTCCCGCTCGCCTCGTCGAAGACGCCCGGAAACACGCCCTTTTCCAGGCATTCGACCGAGCAGGTGTGGGTGCCGCGCCGGGGAAAGAGGCGGCAGGCGAAGTCGACGACCTCCCCCGTCACGGAACCCGAACGGACGGGCGGCGCGGGGGAGGGACCCTGGGGAAGGGAGAGGAGGAGGAGCGAGAGTCCGAGCTGCGGCGCGTTCACGAGAGGAGGGAGGGTAGCCCTCTCCTCGCGGCCCGGTCAACGAAGCGCCGCCCGCGGCACGCCCTCCGCGCTAGGCTGCGCCCCCGGTGCCGAAGCCCTGGAAACTGGTCGCGACGGAACCGCTCGCCTCCGTCCGCGTGTTCCGGATCCGCGGCGACTGGGCCGTCTCCCCTCGCACGGGAGAGGTCTCGCGGTTCACGATCCTCGAGGGGCGCGAGTGGGTGAACGTGGTCCCCCTGACGGACGAGGGGGGGCTCGTGATGGTGCGGCAGTACCGGCACGGCGCCCGCGAGGTCACGCTCGAGATCCCCGGCGGGATCGTCGACGACGGGGAGAGCCCGGCGCGCACCGCCGCTCGCGAGCTGAGGGAAGAGACCGGCCACCGCGCGCGCTCGATCGTTCCGCTCGGATGGTGCTGGCCGAACCCCGCGACGCAGACGAACCGCCTCCACTCCTTCCTCGCGCTCGGCTGCCGCCGCGTCGGCCGCGTCCAGCCCGACGAGCGGGAGGACCTGGAGCCCGTCGTCGTCCCGTTCGAGCGGATCCCTTCCATGGTCGCGAGAGGGGAGCTCCGCCACGCCCTCGTGCTCGCCGCCCTCGCGCTGTTCCACGCGCGGGACGCGGCTCCGCCCGGCGCCCGACGGCGCCGCTCCTCCCGGTAGGATCCCCGGCCATGCGCGCCCGCCCTTCGAGAAGGACCGTCCTCCCCCTCTTCCTCCCCGCCGCCCTCGCCGCCTGCTCGACGGGCGGGGACGTCCGGCGGATCTCCCTCTCCTCCGACCTGACGCCGGGCGACCTCGCCCACTACCGGGAGAAGGCAGAGGCGCAGGGAGACGACCGGAAGATCGAGGACTGGGCCCTCGGGATGCCGACCCTCTTCCTCCCCCTCGTCTCCCGCGCCCGCGAGACCCATGCCGACCGCGTCGGGGAAGGGACCTGGCACTTCCACGTCGAGGAGGACAGCGGGATCGGCATGATCGTCCTCCGCCTCAGCCGGACCGCGAACTTCGACGAGAAGGGGAGGAGCGTCTCCTACCGGCGCGGCATCAGCCTCGCCCTCGGGATCCTCGACACCGCCACCGGACACCAGCGGCGGGAGGACGGCGCCTACGCCGCCACGAGCGCCTTCAGCCTCCTCTGGGGCGCCTTCTCGACGGAGCGCACCCCGTTCGGCCGCTCCTGGACGATCCTCTGGTTCCCGATCGTCTCGACGTCGCGTCCACCCGCGCCTCGGTCAGGCCCGGCCTGACTCGGACTCCGCCGGCTCCGCCAGAATCGGCGCGCCCTCGCTCCTCGAGACGACGGCGACCGCGACCAGGTCTCCCGTCACGTTGAGCACCGTGCGGCACATGTCGAGGATCCGGTCTACGCCGACAATGACCCCGACCCCCCAGGCCGGGACGCCGACGATGCCGAGGATCATCGCGATGAAGGGGAGGGAACCGCTCGGCACGCCCGCCGTGCCGATCCCGGCGAGGATGGCGAGGAGGAGGACGACCGCCTGCGAGGCGAGCGGAAGGTTCTCCCCGAGGAAGAGCTGGGCGAGGAAGAGGACCGTGATCCCCTCGTAGAGGGCCGTCCCGTTCTGGTTCCCGGTCGCCCCGACCGTGAGGACGAACCGCGAGATGCCCGGGGGCGCACCGAGGTTCCGCTCCGAGACGCGCAGGGCCGTCGGGAGGGTCGCGTTGCTCGAGGAGGTGACGAAGGCCGTGAGCATCACCTCCCGGATCGCCCGGAAGAACCGCCCGGGAGAGACGCCGGCGAGCGACCGCAGGAGGAGGCTGTAGGTGACGAAGTTGTGGAAGGCGAGCGCCCCGAGGACGATCGCGACGAAGGAAAGGAGGGCCTGCAGGATCGGGAACCCGAGACGGTAGACGACGTTGAAGACCAGCCCGAAGACGCCGATCGGGGCGACCCACATCGCCCAGGAGATCAGGCGCATCGACACGGCGAAGATCCCCTCGAAGAAGTCGAGCAGCGGCTTGCCCACCTTCGAACCCACCGAGGCGAGCGCGACCCCGAACGCCACCGCGAAGAAGATCACCGCGAGCATGTCGCCACGGGCCGCGGCCCCGATCGGGTTGTCGGGGACGATCGCGACGAGGAGGCCGACGCCGGCCGGAGGCCTCGACTCGGCGAAGGACTTCCCTTTCTCCTCGGCGATCTCCATCAGGTTTGCGCGCGCCTCCGCGGGCAGCCCGCTCCCGGGCGCGAGGAGGTTGACGACGAGGAGGCCGAGGAGGACGGCGAGGCTCGAGGCGAGGATCGTGTAGAGGAGGGTCTTCACGCCCACCCGCCCGAGCGACTTCAGGTCGGGGAATCCGGCGATCCCGAGGACGAGCGCCGAGAAGACGATCGGGATCACGAGCATGAAGATCAGCCGGAGGAAGATGTCTCCGGCCGGGCTCGCGACGTTGCGGGCGAAGCCGTCGAGGAACGCCGAGGAGCCCGCCGCGTTCCCCGCGAGGCCCGCGAGCGCCCCGAGGACGAGCCCGCCGAGGATCGCGGCGATCGGGGGGCGTCGGCCCTCGCGGGGCGGTTCGGTCACCGGGGGGGGGCGAAGGGGGGGACGAGGGGGCGCGGATTGTAGTCGTCGCGCGCCCTCGACCTGCCGGACTCGTGGCGGTGACGGCTCGCCGAAAGGGTTCCAGCAGGGGGTTCGACGCGGTGCATGCCGGCCGCCCCTCGCGCTGCCCTCCCCGCTCGCGTCTCCCGGGAGTCAGGCTAGGATCGACCGCGTGAAGAACTCGACGCGGCGCGCTGCCCCCGCGAGACGACCGCCGTCGTCTGGGATGCCTTCGGACGCGCGGGCCGTCCTCGAAGTGCCCGCGAAGGCCCTCGCGGATCTCTGCCGGAAGCGCCGGATCCGAAAGCTCGCGCTCTTCGGATCGGTGCCCCGGACCGACTTCGGGACGGAGAGCGACGTCGACGTCTTCGTCGAGTTCGCGCCCGGCGCGACGGTCGGCTTCTTCTCGGTCGCCCGGATCGAGGACGAGCTCTCGCGGCTCTTCGGCGGCCGGAAAGTGGGCCTGCGCACGGCGAAGGATCTCAGCCCGTACCTCCGCGACGAGGTTCTTGCGTCTTCCCTCGTCCGCTACGGCGGACCCTGACCCCGTCCGGATCCGGCACCGGACGCGCTCAGACCTCGCGCGGCGCAGTCGCGGCGCAAGGCATTCGCGGCGCATCGGCGATTGGGCTCTCGTCGCGACCCGCGCGCCCCCCGGACCCGCAGCCTCGACCTCCCCCCTCTCGGTCGGCGTCGAACGTGGTAGGGTAGAAGAGCCATGCACGAGGTGATCTTCATCGTGGAGGAGGCCCCTGAGGGTGGCTTCACGGCCCGCGCCCTCGGTACGTCGATCTTCACGGAGGCCGACACGCTCCGGGAGCTGCACGGCAAGGTGCGCGACGCCGTCCGCTGTCACTTCGAGCCCGGCCAGGCGCCCAAGATCATCCGGCTCCACTTCGTGCGCGAGGAAGTCATCCCCGCTTGAGGCTTCCGCGCGACCTCTCGGGGCGAGGGCTCGCGAAGGCACTGGAGGGCCTCGGCTACCGGGTCACGCGGCAGACGGGGAGCCACATCCGCCTCACGACCACGGAGGGCGGGGAGCACCATGTCACGGTGCCGGACCATGGCGCCCTCCGGCTCGGGACCCTGGGCGCCATCCTCGGCGACGTGGCCGCGCACTTCGACCTCTCGCGAGAGGAAGTGGCGAAGCGGCTGTTCGGCTCGTAGACGAGCACCGTTTCGGCGCGAGTGACCCGGGATCTCCCCGAGGTGCGCGTCGTGGATTCGACCTCTGGCCACCCGCTCGCGCGCGGCGGGCGGGAGGAAAGGGCGGCGTGGGACTTCGGGAAGATCGCTCAACTCCAGTCGCGCGAGGACCTCCTCCTTGATCAGCCGCGGCGCCTCATTCCGGAGGGCGGCACAACGCGTCGAGGGCATCACGCCCCTCGCCGGCGAAGAGCTCGGCGAGCCCCTCCCGGTCCTCCTTCTCGAGGAGCCGCCTCATCTCGTCGATCGGCTCTCCCCCCTCGGCGCGAGCTTCGAGCAGGTCGACCACGCGGCGGACGGTGTCGAGGTCGCCCTCCGCGAGGGCGTCGCGCACGCGACCGAGGAGGGCGTCGGGGTCCCCTCCCGTCTCGGCGAGGAGCTTCCGCGCGAGCCTCGCGAGATCGAGGCGCTGGCGCGCCTCCTCCTCCTGCGGAGCGGCGCGGGCGAGGAAGCTCTCGGCGCGCGCGTAGTCCCCGAGCCGCAGGTACGCCCACCCGAGCTCGCCCGGAGTCCGGGGAACGCGGTCGACGACGTGGACGGCCACCGCGGCGGCGAGGGCGAGGAGGCCGAGGGGGAGCCAGAGCCGCATCCGGGCGACGAAGCGCTCCCCCACCTCGGGCGCCGCCTCGACGAGGCGGAGGAAGGCGACGCGCGAGCCGACCGAGAAGTGGCGCCAGGAGCCGCGGCGGCGGGTTGCCCCCGCGACGACCCCCACCCGCTCGAGGGCGGAGACGAAGGTTCCGACGTCTCCGATCGCCGCCGCGCCGTACAGATCGGCCTCGAGCTCGAACCGGCGCGAGAGCCAGCCGAAGCCGAGCCATCCGAGGAACGCCGAGGGAACGAGGAGCAGGAGGAGGGACTCCTCGGCGTCGGGGAGGTAGGCGCTGGCGACGTCGAGGACGGCGAGCGCCCAGGCCCCGCCGAAGGCGAGGAAGGTGGCGATGTGGCGGCGCATGGCGTGTCCCGCCTCGTGTCCGAAGACCGCCTCGATCTCGGCCGGGTGGAGCACGCCGAGGAGGGCGTCGGTGAAGATGACGTACCGCCAGCGCGGGAGGAAGCCGACGATCGCCGCGTTCGCGACGAGCCCCGCCGTGTCCCACACGAGGAGGTCGCGGCAGCGGAACGAGAGCCTTCGCGCGGTCGCCTCCAGCCGCTCCCGCAGCGGCCCCCCTCCGAGCGGCCGGGTCTTCCAGATCCGACGGGCGCCGACGGGGAGGAGGAACGCGAGGGCCGCGAAGAGGGCACCCGCGGCGGCCTCCCCGGCGAGGGACCAGGTGCCGAGGAGAAGGCTCGCCGTGCGCGAGAGGGAGAGGGCGTCGTTCGCCGCGGCGTAGAGGAGGTAGGGGGCGAGGAGGAGGGCGGTGGAGCGGTAGTGGAAGCCGAGCCACGCGCGCAGGCGCACGCCCGCCGGCGCCTCGAACTTCCAGGCCCAGGCCCACACGACCCCCTGGATGGCGAGGAACGGGAGGACGTGGACGCACGCGAGGGCGGTCCAGGACCGCTCGAGGCCGAGGGGCCTGGCGACGGCGGGCCAGTGGAAGAGGTGGACGATCGCGGCCTGCAGCGCGACCGGATGGACCCGGAAGGCGACGTAGGCCCGGGCCCACCCTCTCCCCGCGCGCCCCAGTCGCCGGCTCAGGACGAGCCCGAAGAGCGCCACCACGAGGACGCCCCCGAGGACCGCCGCGACGGCGAGCCGGGGGTCGGGCGGGAAGGGACCGCCCCGCTTCTCGTCGTAGAGGATCCCGACGAGGAGCGCCGCGAGGAGGTAGAGGAGATCCGGCAAGGGGCCGAGGGGTGGGCGCCGCGACTACTCCACGGCCGCCGGGGACTCGCGGGGCGGCGCCTTGGCGAGAGCCCGCAGGCGCGCGATGCGCTCGGCGACCGGCGGGTGGGTCGAGAAGAGTTGGGACGCCCGCTCCTCGAAGCTCTTGATCGGGTTCACGATGTAGAGGTGCATCGTCGCGCGGTTGGCGGCCTCGAGCACCTCGGAGTCGGCCGCGATCTTCTCGAGCGCGGAGGCGAGGCCGAGGGGGTTGCGGGTGAGGGCGGCGGCCGACGCGTCGGCGAGAAGCTCCCGCTCCCGGGACGAGGCGAGCTGGATCAGCTTCGCGAAGAAGGGGGCGAGGATGGAGAGGAAGACCGCGAGGAGGAGGAAGACGGCCGCCGCCGCGCCCGCCTGCTTGCCCTTGGCGTCCCGCGAGCCGCGCGAGATCCACCACGCCCGGCGCCGGAAGAGGTCGCAGAGGAGCGCGATCGTGCCGACCATCACCACCATCAACGTGGCGAAGCGCACGTCGCGGTTCCGGACGTGCGCCATCTCGTGGGCCATCACGCCCTGGAGCTCGTCGCGGGTGAGCTTGTCCCGCAGGCCCGTCGTGATCGCGAGGCTCGCGCGCTGCGGGCGCAGGCCCGTCGCGAACGCGTTCGGCGCGCTGTCCTCGATCAGGTAGACGCGCGGCCTCGGGAGGCCCGCCGCGATCGCCATCTCCTCGACGACGTTGAAGAGACGGGGATCCTCGCCGTGGCGGATCTCCCGCGCGCGGGAGATTCCGAGGACGATGCGGTCCCCGGCCGCGAGGGCGACGCCCCCCTGGAGGGCGGCGAGCGCCAGGCCGACCGCGAGCCCCGCCTCGGGCGCCCCTCCCGCCCCGCCGAAGGAGAGCCCGACGAGCGCGAGGAGGGCGGTCATCCCCGCCCCGAGGAAGAAGGAGCGACGACGGTTGGCGGCGATCTCCTCGAAGAGACCCACGCCGGGGAATCGGGGCCCGAGGCCCCGGAGTCCTAGAACTCGACCTTCACCGGCTCGCGCTGCGCCGGCTCGCGGACCTCGAAGAACTCCGCCCGCGTGAAGTGGAACGTCGAGGCGACGAGCACGGTCGGGAAGGTCTCGAGGCGCGTGTTGTAGGTCTGGACCTCGTCGTTGTAGTGCTGGCGCGCGAAACCGACCCGGTTCTCGGTGGAGGCGAGCTCCTCCATGAGGGCGGTGGCGTTCGCGTTCGCCTTGACGTCGGGGTAGTTCTCGGCGACGGCGAGGAGCTGGCGCAGGGCGCCGGTGAGGATCCCCTCGGCCGCCCCCTTCTCGGCGGGGGTGCTCGCCGCCATCGCCCCCGCCCGCGCCGAGGCGATCTTCTCGAAGATCCCCGCCTCGTGCTTCATGTACCCCTTGACGGTGTTGACGAGGTTCGGGATGAGGTCGTAGCGGCGCTTCAGCTGGACGTCGATCTGCGACCAGGCGGCCTTCACCCGGTTGCGCAGGGCGACGAGGCCGTTGTAGACGGCCACGAACCAGAGGAGGAGGACGGCGAGGAGGCCGAGGACGATCAGCGTGCCGGTGCTCATGCCAGACTCCCTTCGACGGGCCGCCTTACGCGGGGCCCTTCCCTCTATTCGCGCGGGCGAGGGGAGGCCCACTCGCCCTCGAAGGTCTCGACGGCCGGCCCGGTGAGGTAGACCGGCCCCCGCCCGTCCCACTCGATCCGCAACTCCCCCCCGCGCAGGCGCACGCGGACCTCCCGGTCCGCGTGGCCGCGGCGGATCGCGGCGACGGCGGACGCGCAGGCTCCGGTCCCGCACGCGAGGGTCTCGCCCGCCCCGCGCTCCCAGGTCCGCTGGTCGATCTCGCCGCGCCCCCGGAGGCGGACGAACTCGACGTTCGTCCGGTCGGGGAAAAGCGCGTGGCGCTCGATCGCGGGACCGTAGGCCTCCACCGGGAAGGCGGCGAGGTCCTCCTCGAGGAACACGACGAAGTGGGGATTCCCCATCGACAGCCGGTCCCCCTCGAACGTGCGGGGGGGAACCCCGGGCGGGGCGACGGGCACGGCGAGTCGCTCGGGGAGGAGCGCCGGGGGGCCGAGGTCGACGCTCGCCGCGACGGCGCGTCCCTCCTCGACGTGGAGGAGGAGCCTCTTCACGCCCGAATCGGTCTCGATCCGGACCTCCCCGCCGCGCGCCCGGCCCCGGTCATGCAGGTACTTCCCGACGCAGCGGATCCCGTTGCCGCACATCTCCGCCCGGGAGCCGTCCGCGTTGATCAGGATCATCCGCGCGTCGGCCTCCCGCGACGGGCCGATCAGGAGGAGGCCGTTCGCCCCGATCCCGGTGCGACGGTCGCAGAGGGCGCGCGCGAGCGCGGAGGGGTCGGCCGGCGGGCCCGCCTCCCCGACGTCGAGGCAGACGAAGTCGTTCCCCGCCCCGTGCATCTTCGTGAAGGCGATCGACCCGGCCCGCTTCCCGAGCCCGGGACAGGAGGTCGTTGCGAGGGCCGCGGCCGTCACGGCGAGGGAGCGCAGGCGCACGTCAGCCGTGCAGGGCCTTCACGACGTCGGCGGCCACGAGGAGGTCGAGCGCCGCCGCGAAGACGAGGAGGAGCGCGAACGCCCTCTCCCGGAGCCGGACGAGGAGGAGGAATCCGACGACCGTCGCCGCGGCGGCGGCGAGGAGCCGGGGGCGCCAGGCGGCGGGGACCGGGAGCCAGCCCGCATCGACGGCGGCGGCGACCGCCCCGAGGGCGAGGGCCAGCACGGCGAGGTACTGCCCCCCGCGGTCGCTCCGGTCCGTCCCCCGGAAGAGGAGCACGAGCGCGCACCCCATGACGAGGAGGGAGAGGAGCGTCGTGAGCGCCATCGGGGCGTGCGCCGGATCGAGCCGGGAAGGTATCCACCCCCCCGGAAGGCGGCAAGGGCGGCGGAGAGGGGCCGCCGGACGTCCTATACTCCTGCCGCGGACGACGCGGGCGATGAACCCGGACACCCGATTCCGCCGATGATGGCCCCGCCGATTCCCTGCCCACGATGGTGACCGCCGATCGTCCGTCCGACGCGGCCCGCGAGGCGCTCGAGATCGCCGAGAGCGCGCGCGAGGCCGAGTGGACCCACCCGAGCCTGGCCGCGGAGATCTTCCTCGGCCGGTTCCGGACCGACCTCGTCCTCCCTTTCCCCTCGCATCCGGAGGCCGACCGCGACGCGGGGCGGGCCTTCCTCGCCAAGCTGGAGCGGTTCCTGCGGGAGTCGGTCGACCCCGACGAGGTCGACCGGACGGGGGAGCTCCCCGCCGCCGCGATCGCGGGCCTCGTCGATCTCGGCTGCTTCGGGATGACGATCCCGCGCGAGCACGGGGGCCTCGGCCTCTCGAAGACGAACTACAACCGCGCCGTCGCCCTCGTCGCGAGCCACTGCGCCTCGACGGCGGTGTGGCTCTCCGCCCACCAGAGCATCGGGGTCCCCCAGCCCCTCAAGCTCTTCGGGACCGAGGAGCAGAAAAAGCGCTTCTTCCCCCGGCTCGCGCGCGGGGCGATCTCGGCCTTCGGGCTGACCGAGCCGGGCGCCGGCTCCGACCCCGCCGGGATGAAGACGACGGCGACGCCGATCGAGGGAGGGCGCGGCTGGAACCTGACCGGGGAGAAGCTCTGGTGCACGAACGGTCCGGTCGCGGACCTCCTCGTCGTGATGGCCCGCACCCCCTCCGTCTTCGTCGAGGGGCGGGAGAAGAAGCAGTTCACCGCCTTCATCGTCGAGGGGGACGCCCCCGGCGTGAGCGTCGTCCACCGCTGCGGGTTCATGGGCCTGCACGGCATCCAGAACGGCCTCCTGAAGTTCGACAACGTCCGGGTCCCCGCCGAGAACGTCCTCTGGAAGCCCGGCCTCGGCCTCAAGCTCGCCCTGATCACCCTCAACACGGGCCGGCTCACCCTCCCCGCCGCCTGCGCCGGGGTCGCGAAGCAGTGCCTCTCGATCGTCCGGCGGTGGGCGCGCACGCGCACCCAGTGGGGAGGGCCGATCGGGCACCACGAGGCGATCGCCTCGAAGATCGCCTGGATCGCCTCCCACGCCTTCGCCATCGAGGCGATCACGGAGTACCCGACGCGTCTCGTCGACCGGGGCGGGGCCGACATCCGGCTCGAGGCGGCGATCGCGAAGCTCTTCGCCTCGGAGACGCTCGGCCGGATCGTCGACGAGACCGTCCAGATCCTGGGCGGGCGCGGCTTCGAGTCGGTCGCCTCCCTGCGGGGCCGGGGCGAGACCCCCTACCCCGTCGAGCGGATCTACCGCGAAGCGCGGATCAACCGGATCGTCGAGGGGACGACCGAGATCTGCCACCTCTTCCTCGCGCGGGAAGCCCTCGACCCGCACCTGCGCCGTCTCGGCGCCCTCGTCGATCCCCGGGCCTCGCTCGGCCGCAAGGCCTCGGCGCTGGGGCGGGCCGCCCTCTTCTACCCGGCCTGGTACGTCCGCCAGTGGATCCCCTTCGGGGGGCGCGGGAGCGTCTCCGGCCCCCTCGCGGACCACTTCCGCTTCGTCTCCCGGTCGAGCCACCGCCTGGCCCGCGCGATCTTCCACGCGATGGCGCGCCACGGCCCCGCCCTCGAGCGCCGGCAGATCCTCCTCGCCCGTCTCGTCGACGTCGGAGTCGACCTCGTCGCGATCGCGACGACCTGCTCCTACGCCCTCGCCCGGGTCGCGGAGCATCCCGAGGACCGCTCCCCGCTCGAGCTGGCCGACCTCTTCTCCCGCACCGCCCGCCGCCGCGTCGCCGACGCGCTGCGGGGCGTCCGGTCGAACGACGACGGCCAGGCCTACCGCCTCGCCCGGGCCGCGCTCGAGGACCGCTACCTGTGGCTGGAGGAGGGGATCCTTCGCGCGTGCGAGGAGCGGCCGGAGCCGTCCCGCCCGAGCGCGACGGCGCCCGTCGGAGCGAGCTCCGCCTCCCCGGTCTGACGGCCGGGCCGGCCCGGTTCAGAGACGGAAGGCCTCTCCCCGCGAGGGGACCTCGACCCGCCGGAAGCCGGCGTCCCGCAGCCCTCCCGCCAGCGCGAGGGCGGCCCTCTCCTCCCCGTGCACGACGAAGGCGACCTGCGCCCCGGAGGCGCGCGGCGCGAGAGCGGCGAGGAGCTCTTCCCGGTCGGCGTGCGCGCTCCACCCCTCCATCGAGACGACCCGGGCCCTCACCGGAACGTCCGCGCCGAGGACCCGCGCGAAGGAGGCGCCCTCGAGCAGCCGCCGGCCCAGGGTGTGCTCGGCCTGGAACCCGACGAACAGGACGAGGTTGCGGGGATCGGGGAGCGCGTGCCGGAGGTGATGGAGGATCCTCCCTGTCTCGCACATCCCGGAGGCGGAGAGGATCAGCATCGGGCCCGGCGCGCCGTTCAATCCCATCGATTCCTCCTTCGACTCGAGGTAGCGCACCTCGCGGAAGTAGAAGGGGGAGCCGGAGGACCCCAGGATCGCCCGGGTCTCGGCGTCGAAGATCTCCGGGTGGGAAGCGACCACCCGGGTCGCGCGGGTCGAGAGGGGGGAATCGACGTAGATCGGGATCCGCGGGACCTCCCCCCGCTGGTAGAGGCGGTGGAGGACGTAGAGGAGGTTCTGCGTCCGCCCCACGCTGAAGGCCGGGACCACGATCTTCCCGCCCGCCCGAGCGCAACCGGAGAGGATCTCCGCGAGATCGCGCTCGAGGTCCGGCAGGGGCGGATGGAGGCGGTCGCCGTAGGTGCTCTCCGTCAGGAGGACGTCGGCCGGCGGGAGCGGGGAGGGATCGCGCAGGATCGGGAGGCCGCGCCGGCCGAGGTCGCCCGTGAAGACGATGCGGACGGAGCGCGGCGGCTCGCTCGCCTCCATCTCGACGGAGGCGGAGCCGAGGATGTGTCCCGCGTCGTGGAAGCGGGCGCGCACGCCCGGCCCGACCGGGAACCACGCTCCGTAGGGGCGGCCGGCGAAGCGCGGGAGCGTCCGCTCGACGTCCTCGACCGTGTAGAGCGGCTCCACGCGCTCCCCGCGCGTGCGCCGCAGGAACTCGGCGTCGCTCTCCTGGATGTGTCCCGAGTCGCGGAGCATGACCTCCGCCAGGTCGACGGTCGCCTCCGTCGCGTGGATCGTCCCCCGGAACCCGGCGCGGACGAGACCCGGGAGGTTCCCGGAGTGGTCGATGTGCGCGTGGGAGAGGAGCACGGCGGCGATCTCCCGCGGCGGGAAGGGAAACCGCCGGTTGCGCTCGGCCGCCTCCGCCCGCCGCCCCTGGAAGAGCCCGCACTCGAGCAGGACCGTGACGCCGCCGACCTCGAGGGCGTGCATCGAGCCGGTCACCGACCTCGCCGCCCCGAAGAACGTGAGGCGCACGGCGGCTAGAAGAGACGGCCGATCTTCCCGGTCGTCTTGAAGTGGACCTTCGCGACCCGCCGCAGCGCCTCGGGTCCGTGGATCGACACGAATCGACGGGCGGCCGCGTCCACCTCCTCCCCCGCCCCCTTGGGGAGGTCGACGGCGAACTCCTCCGAGAGCGCGGCGAGCCCGCGCAGGAACCCGTCCCGGGCGAGGATCGAGGCCGCGGCGACGGCGGGATCCTCCTCGGCGCGCGGGCGCTGGTGCAGGTCGAAGCGCTCCGCGGCGGCGCCGAGCGCCCCGCGGACGAGGGAGGCGTCGCCGAACGCGTCGGTGAGGACCCGGCGGCACGCGACGCGACGCGACACCCGGAGGATCGCCTCGGCGTGGAGGGAGGCGAGGAGGCGGTTCACGTTCCCGGCCTGCGCGTAGGTCCGGTTGTACTCCTCCGGAGAGAGCGCGACGAGCGCGTGCGGGAGGGTCTTGGAGATCGCCCCGGCGAGGCGCGCGACGGTCTCGTCGGAGAGCTTCTTGGAGTCGTCCACCTCCCCGCGCGCCATCGCCGAGCGCTGCCGCGGGGTCGCGTAGGCGGCGGCGACGACGAGAGGGCCGAAGTAATCCCCCTTCCCCGACTCGTCGGTCCCGATCGCGTCGGGATCGAGGGCCGCCGCGCGCCTGGGCACGGGGACCGCCTCGGCGAGCCGCGAGCCGAAGGCCCGCGCCTCCGCCCCCTGGACGACGAGCTTCCCGCTCCCGTAGAGCGTGACGGCGAGGTCGGGACGGGTCGCCGCGACGAGGGCGTGCGGGAGGGTGCGCGGCGCGAACCCCTCCCCGGCCAGCCGGTCGGCGAGCTCGCGCGCCCGCGCCGGATCGAACTTCCCGACGAACGTCTCCTGGGTCACCGGGCGCCTTGTAGCCGCCGCCGCCGGAACCGACAACGCGCCGCGCCGGTCAGTCGAAGAGTCCCCGCTCCGGCGCCGGAGCCGGAGCCCCCTCCGCGGTCGCGACCCGGCGCAGCCGCTCGAACGCCGCGAGGAGCGGGGAGGGGACGGCCACCTTCCCCCCCTCGAGCTTGGCGCGGATCGAGAGGGCGTTCGCCGGCGCCTGCCCGCGGAAGTGGTTGTTCGCGACCAGGTAGGTCTCCCCGGCGCGGTCGGCGAGTGCCCTCGTCCGCTCGACCCACTCGTCCTCCTCGGCCTCCGTGTAGAGGTAGTCGTACTTCTCGTCGCGCCCCGCGGACCGGGAGAACCACGCCGCCTCGTTGCGGCCGTGAAGGCGCGCGTAGCCGATGGGCCCGGTGACCCGGGAGGCCGGGCGGATCGAGTCCCGCGCGAGGGGGAGGTCGATGTTGCAGAGGGAGTAACCGAGGCGGGCCACCCGCTCGATCCCCTCGGGGTCCACCCAGGAAGCGTGACGGACCTCGAGGACGCGCGGCAGCCCGTCGAAGGCCTCCGCGAGCCGCGCGAGCCGGGCCTCGTGCGCGGGGGTCCGAGCGAAGTGCCACGGGAACTGGAAGACGACCGCCCCGAGGCGCCCCGCGGCGCGGAGCGGTTCGAGCGCCGCGCGGAAGGCCCCGACCTCCGAGGCCGGCGCCTCGTCCTCCTCCGCGTGCGTGAAGCCCTCCCACGCCTTCGCCGTGAACCGGAATCCGGGGCGGTCCTCCACGACCCGCGCCCACCGCCCGGCCGTCGCGGGAGGAGGGATGCGGTAGAAGGTGCTGTTCACCTCGATGCAGTCGAAGTACGCGGCGAGGTAGCGCAGGGGATCGAAGCCGCGCGGCTTCGTCGCCGGGTAGACGACCCCCTCCCAGTCCCGGTAGGACCAGCCGGCGATCCCGACCCGGATGCCGCCCGCGCTCACCCCGCGGGCCCGGTCGGAGGTCCGAGGGCCGCCTCGGCGATCGCCTGCGCCTCGTGGATGCTCCGCTCGATCCGGCGGACGTACCCCTCCAGCCCCTCCTCTCCCTCGTCCCGGGGCACCTCGACCGGCTCGCCGAACGCGTACACGACCCGCGCGAAGGGGCGGGGGATCGCGAACCGGTCCCAGGACTTCGCGCGCCAGGCGGGGCGCACGGCGATCCCCGAGGGGAGCACCGGCACCCCCAGCGCGCCGGAGAGGAAGGCGACCCCGGGCTTCGCGACGCCACTCGGACCGCGCGGCCCGTCGGGGGTGATCCCGAAGTCGCACCTTCCGTCGAGGTCCATCAGGCCGAGGAGTCCGGCGACGCCTCCCCGCGTCGTCGAGCCGCGGATCGGCCGAAAGCCGAGCCGCCGGACGATGCGAGCCATGACCTCGCCGTCGCGGTGGAGGCTGACGAGAAGCCCGATGCCGCGACCGCGGTGCGTGTAGGCGGGGAGGAGGGATCCGCCGTGCCAGAAGGCGTAGATGACCCGGCCGCACACACGCCGAGCCTTCTCCTCGACCTCGGGATTCACGAACCGGACGCGCAGGGTGCAGCCCAGCGTGCGCACGATGAGCGGCCCCGCGAGCGACGCCAGCCAGACCCGGAGCGCCTTTTTCTTGGTCAAGGAGGACGCCCGTCCGGAGCCGATCTCCGGGACGGGCGCCCCCCGATTGTAGGGCGCGCGGGGCGCGCGAAGGGGAGCGGGGGCGGTGCCCTCACTTCCCCACGACGTCGTCCCCTTCTCCGCCCTCGTCTCGGCCGTTCGGCCCCTTCGACCGGAGCCTGTAGGTCTTCCCGTCGGCCGAGGGCTCGTAGACGTAGTCGTTCCCCCACGGGTCCTTCGGGACCTCCTTGCGGCCGGCGAGGAGGCCGTCGGGGTACTCCGCGGAAGGCTTGAGGAGATCGGCGAGCCGGGCGGGGAGGGCGTCGTAGTCCATCCGGTGGATCGTCAGGCCCGACTTGATGTCGAGCATCTCCCTTCGCGCGCGCTCGACCGGGTCCTCCTTCCCCACGGGGGCGAGGACGATCTCCTCCCCCGATCCCCCCTTCTTTCCCTCGTAGGCGACGAACGTGGAGGCGGTGGCGGCGCCGACGACCCCCAGGCCGAGGAGGGTGTCGACGCCCCACGGGGAGAAGGAGCAGGAGTAGAGCCCGTCCTTCTCCGTCTTCGAATAGGACAGCCCGCCGAAGAGGTGCTTCTTGATCGCCTCGGCGGAGGGGAGCGAGTTGATGTCGATGGGAAGGTCGCGCCCCGCCGCGGCGAGCGGAAGGAACGAGGTGACGGTCGTGTAGATCATGCCGACCGTCT
Organism: Planctomycetota bacterium; assembly: GCA_022616055.1. GTDB lineage: Bacteria > Planctomycetota > UBA1135 > UBA1135 > JAKEFM01 > JAKEFM01. The sequence goes on along the minus strand of JAKEFM010000086.1, from coordinate 103,443 downwards.
CCCGCGGGTCGCTGTAGGAGACGCCGGAGACGCCCTGCGGGAGCTTCCCGGCGAAGCGCCGGTACCCCTCGACGGACGCCCCTCCCTCGCCTCCGGACTGCGCGAGGCGACGGATGGCCTTCTGGAGGCCCTGCCGGCTGAGGGAGGCGATCAGCAGATCCCCCTTCACCGCGTAGGCCGGATTGATCGCGACGAAGGGGTTGAACCCCATCCCGCCGAAGGCGCCGTGGGAGCCTCCCCCGTCGAACTTCACGGAGAACGACCGGATCTTCGTCCCCTCGAGGTCCGCCTCCTTGAGCGCGACCATGCCGGTCCCGACCAGCGCGTCGCTGAGGGCCCGCGCGGCCTTCTCGAACGCCGCCGCGTCGCGGAGCGGCATCAGGAAGGTCAGGTCGGGGGCGCCTCCCATCATCATGTTCTTCGCCGGCAGCGAGTAGAGGAGGAAGTTCTCCCCCATGGAGCCGAGGAGGTCCTTCCGGAGGCTCACCCCGTTCTTCTCCTCGAACTTCGCGAGCTCTCCGGTCACCTCCCGCTCCGTCTCCGCGGAGAGCGCGGCGAGCGCGCGGAAGAGGGTGTCCCAGATCTCCCCCATCCTGACGCAGCCCACGGTGAAGGAGTCGGCCTCCTTCGGGACCCGCTCGAGAAGCGCGAGGTCCGCGGCGCCCTCCCCGCCGAGCGCGAGGAGCCCCTTCCGGGGGGACGGGGCGAGGACGTAGGACTCGTTCACGGAGTGGTCGCCTGCCGCCGTCGAGGCGCAGGCGAGGGCGCGCAGCCCGTCCAGGCCCAGTGCCGAGAGCGCCGCCTTCACGCCCTGCGGCCGCAGGAAGGCGGGAAGCTCGCCGGGGGGGGCGAACGAGAGCCCCTTGAGGAGCCCGTCGACGAGCGGGGGGACCCGCATGAAGAACCGGATCTCGCTCCCCGCGTTCCCCACCCGACCGGTGCAGGCCTTGAACTCCGGGTCGGAGGCTAGGGACGGGCTCGCCGTGCCGCCTGCGACCCTGCCGAGGAACTCCTCGGGGAAGGAGCTCCCCGGAGTCCCGACCACGAGGTAGACCGCCGTCCCCTCGGGGCTCCAGAAGACGATCCGCGTCGGGTCGCGGGGATCGGCCTTCTGACGGATGACGGTGAAGGTCTTCCCGCCGACCGTCTCGTCCCGGACCGCGGCCTTCTCCGCCGGCACCTTCTCGCGGAGGCGATCCAGGATCGCCTTGAGCTTGGGGGAGTCGGCGCCGGCGTCGACGCGCACGGCCGCGGCCACTTCGGGCGGTCCCCCCGCCTCCGGAAACCGGAAGCGGGCGAGCCCGATCTCGATCCCCCGGAACTTGGTCTCGAGGAGGGGTCCGAGATCGATCCCAGAGGCCTGCGCGGACGACTTCCGGCCCGCCTCGATCCACTCGTGCATCTGCCGGAACGGCTGCGCGAGGAACTCGCTCACCTCCTTCTCGCGGCCCATCTGCCAGAGCGGCAGCGACCGGCAGTCCTGGAGGGTCGCGGTGAGGTCCGGAAACGAGAGGACCGCCACGGCGTCGGCGGGGAGGTAGCGCGCGAGCCCCTCCGTCCCGGCATCCCCCTGCGGGCGGAGGTCGGCCGCGGGAAACGCGACGGCCCCCAGGAGGAGGCCGATGCGACGCACGAGGGAGAGGGACGACCGCCTGCGAGTTTCGCTCATGAGTGATCCTTGGTGCCCACCATCCTCGACCCCGTCCGCGGGGACCCGCCGGTCCGATCCCCTGGTCCCGCGGCCCGGGGGGGCTTCTCGCGCGGCCGGAGGAATGCGCAGGCAGCCTGGACTATTTCAACCCCGCGTAATCCTTGAGTTTCCGCTCGAGGGCCGCGGTGTCCTGGACCAGGGCGCCGGCGGCTTTCACGACCTCCTTGCGGTTCCCCCCCCCGATCGCCCGGACGAGGTCCGCGAAGAGCTTGCGGTCGCGCTCGTCCTTCGTCTCGACGTGGTACGCGACGAGGAGGCCCGCCTCGAGCATCAGCTTGAGGGACCCGTCCGGGTCGTCCCTCGAGATCTCGAACGACTTCGTGAGCTGCTTGAGGGACCCGAGTCCGCCCCGCTTCGCGATGCGCTCGGAGATCGCCCAGGCGCGCGAATCCTTCGGGACGTCCTTGTGGAGCCACTCGCCGTAGTTGGCGAACCCCTCCTCCAGCCAGAGGGGGATCTCCTCGTCCTGCTCCTTCTCCTCCCCCCGGTGCAGGAGCCGGTCGAGATAGACATGTCCCACGGCGTGGACGACGTAGAACGGGGCCCACCGCTTGTCCCCGGCGATGAACGCGCCGGGCCGCTCCTCGTCGGTCGCGGCGAGGTAGCAGCCGTAGACGGAGGAGTGGTGCTCGCCGAACTGCTGCGCGTACCGGTTGTACTCGGCGAGGTCCTTGAAGCCGAAGAGGAGGATCGACTGGGGCTTCGCCTCGGTCCCGAGGACGCTCTTCAACCGGTCGTACGCGGCCCCGGCCCAGGTGAGGAGTCCGTCGGCGCTGTCCCGGTCGACGTTCGTCCGGAGGAGGACCGGCCCGCGGGGGATCCTCCACCCGTTCTCCCAGTCCGCCCGGAGGCGGTTCGCCTCCTGCTTCGGGATCCACTTCCCGTCCACCTTGAAGAGCCCCTTCTCGACCTGCGGGGCCTCCTCGGGAGGGATGAGCTCCCCGTCGACGCGCTTCCACCCCTTCTCGAGCTTCTCGGCGTCCTCCTTCGAGAGCCATTCGCCGTCGCGGCGCACCTTCCCCGCGTCCAGGAAGCCCTTCTCCTCCTTCGTCACCCACTCCCCGGTCTTGGTCTTCACGAGCCCGCGCCGGAGATTCTCCTGCTCCTCCTCCTTCTCCTTCTGCTTCCGGAGTTCCTCCTCAAGGACCCACTTCCCCGCGTCGTTCCGGACGTAGCCGAGGAGGCGCCTCGCCGCCTCGTGGTTCGTGTCGGCGACGAGGACCTGCTTGAGGGCGGTCTTCTCCTCGGCCTTGAGCCCGACCCCCGCGCACCACTTGGCGAGATCGAGCAGACCCTCAACGTCCCCCTTCTGGAGGGCGTCGCGACGGCGGCGGAACTCGGCCTTCAGGGCCTCGGTCGATGCCGGGCTGGTCGCGGGCTTGCTCGCCGGCTCCTGGAATCGCGGGGCCGCCGCGGCGACCGTGCCGGCCGCGGCGAGGAGCACCGCCGAGGCGATACGGAGCGTGCGCCCCCGCCTCATCGACCGCCCTTCCTCGCTCCCCTCACGGTTCGAGCTCGACGTTCCAGTACCGCTCCGACACGAACCGGTCCCAGGAGGCCTTCCGCCGGCCGACGGCCACGCTGAGGTACGGCGCCCACCGGGGGCGCGAGGGCTTGCGGATGAGCCGCAGCCCGGCCTCCTCGGGGGTCCCGTCCCCCTTGCGGAGGTTGCACTCCAGGCAGGCGAGGACGCAGTTCTCCCACGAGCTCCGCCCCCCTCGGGCCCGCGGAACCAGGTGGTCGATCGAAAGGTCCTCCGCGGGGCGGCGGTGGCCGCAGTACTGGCAGGTGAAGTTGTCGCGCCGGAACAGGTTCTTCCGCGAGAAGGGGACGCGGGCCTGCGGGAGTCCGTCGTAGCGGAGTAGCACGACCGCCTCCGGCACGCGGATCCGGAGGGAGACCGTCCGGACGCAGGGGCCGCCGCGCGCGCTGGAGAGCGTCGCCCAGGAATCGAAGTCGTGCGTCTCGTACGTCTCCGGCGCGATCACCCGCGCGACCCTCCGGTAGACCATCCCGAGGGCGCGCCGCACGGTCGTGACGCTCACGACGGCCCACGACCGGTTCAGGACGAGCGTCCGCTCGTCGAGGAGGGCCGCCGAATCGAGCTCGTACATGGCGTCGCCGGTCGGCCGCCGTGGCGGCCGAGAGACCGAGGATACTCGCCCTCCGCACCGGATCAAAGGCGACCCGACGGCGAGCGCGCCCCCGGAACCCTCTCCTTTCGGCCTCCCGCGGAAGAGCCTAAAATCCGCGCCCCTTCCGCGCGCGGCGCGCGCCTTCCCCGCATGAACCGTGCTCTCCTTCCCGGCGTCGTCCTCCTCCTCGCGGGATGCCGGTCCGTGTACGAGGACGCGAAGAAGCCGGCGCCCGATCCCGATTTCGATCACGCCTCGATCGCTCGCGCGCAGTTCGAGGACATCCCCGTCCCGGAAGGGTTCAAGCTCCGGACCGACGTCCTCCAGTCCTACTCCTACCAGTGCGGCTCTTTCCGGCAGGGCCGTCTCCTCTACGAAGGCGCTCCCGATCCCGCCCGCGCCGCCTCCTACCTCCGCGACCGGATTCCCCAGCACGGCTGGACCCAGACGACCGAGTCGACGGAGGGAGGCGCCCGCAGGCTCGAGTTCAGGAAGGGCCGCTCCGTCCTCCGATGCGATCTCCGCCGGACGTCGCGAAACAAGGCGGGCCTGACGGCGCTCCTCGTCACGGTCGAGCCCGATCCCGACCTCGCCAAGGGGAATCCTGGATCCTGAAAGATCGTCGCTCCCTCACTTCAAGATGAGCATCCTCCACACCCTCGAAGACTTCGACAGTCGACTCGACAAGGTCAGGACGAACCTCGTGCGGTGGTTCGTCCTCGCGGCCGTGGTCGCGTTCGCTGCCGTCGTCGTTTCCTGGTCTGTGCGCAGATTCATAACACAGAAATCAGAGTCCAAATGGGTGCCGTTTGATGCCCAATTGAACGTAGGTGGCGGATTTCTCGGATTCCCGACGGTCATGGCCAAGCACGACCCGGACGTCGCGGCGACGGAGATCCGTGCTGCGACAGGACAGTGCTGGGGCGAGGTCGCGAGGGCAGTTCAGGCGGGACGAATGGGAGAGATCGACCGGCTTTCCGATTCCATCTCGAGCCTGAAGAGTGCCCTGACGAGCGATCCGGGAGCCAAGACACTCTCCGCGCTCGCGCCGCCCGGGGGAAGTGGAGGTTTCGAGAATCTCGCCGGCAGAGCCGAGAGTCTCCGGTCGTGGTTGAGCTCTCACGGGAGTCTCACAGCCAATCCTCCCAAGGATGGCGCCCCGGGGTTCGAGCTCGAGCTTGAGGGAGGTCGCCTGGCGTTTCGCTTCGACCCTCAGCTCCCCTCAACGCTCACGGACGGCCTCCTCGCCTTCGTGAAGGGTGGTGGATTGACGAATGCAACCCTGGCGTGGAGTCCAGGCGATCGGTGCTACGACCTGAAGCCTGCCGCGGATCGCGCCGAGGCACCGAAGGACTTGAATTCGCTCCTGGAGGCCGTGCGTCCGGATCAGGCGAGCTATTCCCTCTTTCGGGGCACCCTGGCGTCGCGTCCGCTCGCCCCCAAGGACGGGGGCACGCAGGGCACGCGCGGCCTCGCCCTTCTGGGCTACGACACCCTCGGTCGCGAGTTCGACTGGATCCCGCTTGCGACGATCACGGAGGGTGGGGACCTGCTCCCGGCAACGTCGTCGCCCGGTCCCGAGCGGACCGAGATCAAGATCGTCTCCGCGAAGTAGTCCCGTCCGACGGGAGCGTCTGCGGCGCGGAGCACTCGGACTACTTCATCAGCCGCGCCGAGACCCTGTCCAACTCGCTCCGGTCGGCGCAGTGGATGACGATCCGCCAAGCGTCTCCGGACTGCTCGAGCGTCGCTCGGCATCCGAGTGACTCGCGGAGCCTCCCCTCCAGTTCCCACTCCCACGGCTCCGTGGAGCGGCCCGCTTTCCGGCCCTCCACTCGCTTCTTGGGCCCCGGGGTCGCATCTCTGACGAGACTCTCGGTCTGACGGACCGAGAGACCTCGCTCGATCACGAGCCTGGCTAGTCCCACCATGCGAGATGCGTCTCCGACAGGGAGGATGGCGCGAGCGTGCCCCGACGAGAGTGTTCCACGTGAAACGAACTCCTGAACTTCCGAGGGGAGCTCCAGCAGCCGGATGGTATTGGAGACCGACGAACGGTCCATGCCGACCACGACGGCTACCCGCTCCTGCGTGAGTCCGAACACGTCGATCAACTGCCTCATGGCTTTCGCCCGGGAGATCGGATCCAGATCCTCTCGCTGGACGTTCTCGACGAGCGCGACTTCCAGGGCCTGCTCGTCTCCGCTCCCCTGGATCACGCGAACGGGAACCCGCTCCATCCCGGCGAGCTTCGCCGCCCTCCACCTGCGTTCACCCGCGACGATCTCGTAGGAGCCTCCGGTCCGTCGAACTACGATCGGCTGAAGCATCCCGTGCTTCCGGATCGATTCGGACAGGGATCTCACTCCCTCCTCCGAGATCGCCTGCCGAGGTTGAAGTTTGTTCGGCCGGAGATCTCCGACCGCCACCTCGCTTGCCCCTCCCTCTTCCGCGAGGTTCGTGGTAGGTGAGAGGAGTGACCTAAGCCCTCGGCCCAGTCGCTTGTCTTCCATCTCGGTTCCAGGATTCCCGGGAGTCTTGATCGTGAAGCGCGGGAAGGATTCAGGGTCAGCCGGCGGAATGCAACACCTGAGAGTCGCCTACCACGGCCAGGTGCAAGGGGTGGGCTTCCGTTGGGCCGTCAAGGCGCTCGCCGATTCCCTCGCTCTGGTTGGATGGGTCAGAAACGAATCCGACGGAACGGTCCTCCTGACCGTGCAGGGAGACCGGGATCGCGTCGCCCAGTTGTTGGAGGGGATAGATTCGAAATTTGCTGGACATATAACTGACAAAAGAGTGCAGAAAAGTGTCGATCTAAATGTCGAGTCATCGTTCGAGATCCGACATTAGGGAGGCCGCTTGCGATACGGGATCCTCGGAGACATCCACGCGAACCCTTCCGCCCTGGATGCCGTCCTCTCCTCGCTCGCCCGCGAAGGAGTCGACCGCCTGTTCAGCGTCGGGGACATCGTCGGCTACGGCGCGGCGCCTTCCGAGTGCGTGAGGCGCATCCTCGAGGCGGGAGTGACCGCCGTCGCCGGGAATCACGATCTGGCGGCGGTCGACCGGATCCCCGTCGAAGGATTCCACCCGAGCGCCCGCGAGGCGATGCTCTGGACGCGGCGGTCCCTCGACGCGCGAAGCGCCGACTACCTGAGCCGGCTCCCCCTCCTCGTCGAGGAGGGGCCCGTGACCGTCGCGCACGGATCGATCGACAGGCCCGAGGCCTTCGACTACATCCAGAGCGCCCCGGACGCCCAGGCCTCCCTCGCGCGCCTCCAGACCCGGATCGGCTTCGTGGGTCATTCCCACGTCCCCGTCTCCTACCTCTGCCGCGAGGGGGATCCGGTGCGGCTCTGGTACACCTTCGACCCCGAGATCTCCCTGAGCGGCTGCTCGAAGGCTCTCGTCAACGTGGGGAGCATCGGCCAGCCGCGGGACGGCGATCCGCGCGCGGCCTACGCGCTCTACGACGACGTCGCGGACAAGGTCTGGATCCGCCGCGTCCCCTACGACGTCGAGGGCGAGGTCGGGCGGATTCTCCGGGCCGGACTCCCTCCGGCCCTCGGAGAGCGCCTCCGGCTCGGGACGTAGTCAGGATGGACGCGGTGGACCCGGGCCGGTTCCGCTCAACGACCGCGGAGGTAGTCGAGCTCGGGGGGGAGCGCCTCGAGACCCCCCTCGCCGAGGCGGGCCTCGAAGAGCCTCCCGAGATCGCGCAGCGGGCGCTCGTCTCCCTGGAACCGCACCGTGCGCGCCTCGGCGTGGGAGCCCGCGAGGATCATCACCTGGAGGATGGAGCCCGCGTTGCACCGGCTCCCCTCGATCTCCATCTCGACCGGGGTCCCGTAGTGGTTCACGATCGAGACGATCAGGGACGCCGGGCGCGCGTGGAGGTAGATCCCGTCGGGGAGGGCGGTGTCGAGCGTTCGGATCTTCGTGTAGTGGGGGAGGACGCCTTCCGCGTACGGCCGCCCGCCTTCGAGGAAGCGGACCACGTTGGCCAGCGCGAAGTCTACCACCTGACGGAGCACGGCGTTCTTGTCGACCAGCGCGGCGATCCTCGCCTTCGCGGACTCCGACCGGATGTCGTTCTCGTGCCGCTCGTAGAAGTGCACGAGGTAGGTGACGATCTCGAGGAGGTGGAGGGCGGCCGAGACGTGCCCCCGGAGCGCGGGGAGGCGGTCGTCCTTCGCCTCGAGGGCGGTCGACTTGATGTGGGTGTCGTACTTCGACTGGATGTTGTGGAGGGTCGCCTCGTAGACCCGCGCCTTCTCCTCGTTGCAGTGCCGCTCCACGAACCGCCGGAGGACCTCGGGGTCCGCGAGGGGACGGAGGTCGAGGGACCGGAGGAGATCGGCGGCCCGCAGGTACTTCGAGGCGACCTCGGCGATCTTCTGCGCCTCGTCGACCAGCTCCGCCGCCTCGTCGACGTTCCGCGGGAGGCGCCGCCGGACCGTCGTCTCCGGGATCTGCGCCAGGTCCAGGCGACCGGCCGGAGCACGCACTCCGAGCGCGAGCGCCTCCGCCTCGAGCGCGCGCAGGAGGTCGAGGGTCGATCGGGAGACGAAGGCGTGGCACGCCCGGAGCCCCGCGAGGAAGGCGTCCCGCTCCGCGTCGTCCAGCGCGACGCCGTATCCCGGGAACCGGGTCTCGAGGTGGTGGAGGGCGTGGCCGGCCATGGCGAACCAGCGCATCGAGGCGACGAGCTCGGTGAAGAAGGAGACCCGCCGGTTGTCCCGGGCGCCGTGATCGTCGAGGAAGGACTCGAGCTCGTTCGTCTCGTTCGCGAGCGCGACGTAGACCTTCTTCGGCCATTCGGAAGGGGCCGACGTCTCGAGGGAAGCGCCGAGTCGCCGCAGGGGAGACGCGGTCTTCTCGAGGAGCTGGAGGAACTCCACCTCCGGGAGGATCTCCTCGAGAGGTTGCGCCAGCTCTCGGCTCTGCCGGGACGGTCCCACTCTTCTCTTCCGCTCGACCCTCAACCTAGCCCGCGCCGAGGATCGGGTCAAAGGGGGGGCCGTCCCGGCGCGCTCAAGCGCCCCCCCTGGCGCGCCGAAAGAACGCCCGCGAGCTTCTCGGCGAGGGCTCCCATTCCCCGCGAACGCCTCCTCGAAACCTACCTCAAGGAGATCAACGAGGTCCCCCTCCTGACCGCCGAGCAGGAGAAGACCCTCGCTCGCAAGATCCGCACGGGGAACGCCTCCGCCCGCGAGCACATGATCCGGGCGAATCTCCGTCTCGTCGTCAGCATCGCGAAGGCGTACGTCAACCGCGGGCTCGCGTTCATGGACCTCATCGCGGAGGGGAACATCGGGCTCCTCAAGGCGGTCGAGCGGTTCGACCCGGACCAGAACTGCCGCTTCTCGACCTACGCCACCTGGTGGATCAAGCAGTCGATCCGGCGCGCCCTGCTGAACACGGTGAAGACGGTGCGCGTCCCCTCCTACATGGTCGATTTGATTTCCCGGTGGAAGTCGGTTTCGATGGAGCTCGGCTACCGCCTCGGCCGGAACGCAACCGCTTCGGAGGTCGCGCACGAGCTGGGGCTGCCGATGCACCAGTGGAACCTCATCCGGAGAACGATCAAGTCCTCCTCGATCGGGAGCCAGGTGAGCCTCGACGGTCCCTTCTCGGGCGCGGAGAGCCTCCCGGACACGCGCACCCCCGCGCCCGACGAGGAGATCCTCGACCAGCAGGAGGTGGACAAGATCCGCCGGCTCCTCTCGGCGATCACGCCGCGCGAGGAGCGGATCCTCCGCCTCCGCTACGGGCTCGAGGAGGGGGGGCCCCGCTCCCTGCGCGAGATCGGGGAGGTCGTGGGGCTGACCCGGGAGCGCGTCCGCCAGATCGAGAACGAAGCCCTGCGGAAGCTCAACCGCATCCTCGAGGGGGACGATTGACTCCGGGCGGGGCGAGGCCCACGCGCTGATGCGCGCCCTCCCCCGCACACCTCCGCCGAGCGGCGCTCCCCCGGCGGCGGCCGTCGCGATCCCGGAACTCCCCCGCGCGGAGCCGGGCACCTCGCTCTACGTCCACCTCCCCTTCTGCGCGACGAAGTGCCGGTACTGCGACTTCCCCTCCTATCCCGGGAAGGGGATGCCGATCGACGCCTACCTCGACGCTCTCTGCGTCGAGATCCGGGCGCGGGCCCCCCGGCACCCGCGCACGATCTTCCTCGGGGGTGGGACCCCGACCTACCTCGGGGAGGCCCAGATCCGGCGCGTCTTCTCGACGATCGCGGAGGCGACCGGATTCGAGGCCGGGCGGACGGAGGTGACGGTGGAGGCGAATCCGGAGAGCGCGACGGAGGAGAAGCTCCTCCTCCTGCGGCGCAGCGGGGCGAACCGCCTGAGCCTCGGGGTGCAGGCGATGCGGGAGCGGCTCCTCCAGTTCTTCGATCGCCCCCACGACGTCGGGAGCGTGCGACGGGCGGTGGCGGCGGCTCGCGCGGCGGGGTTCGAGAATCTCAACCTCGACCTCATCTTCGGGGCGCCGGGACAGACTCCCGCAGACTGGAGGGAGGACCTCTCCGCCGCCATCGCGCTTCAGCCCGACCACCTCTCCCTCTACGACCTCGTGTACGAGGAAGGGACCGCGTTCCGTCGCTGGCTCGACCGCGGGTGGCTCTCGCCCCTCCCCGAGGAGGTGTGCCGGGAGCTCTTCCTCATCTCGGTCGAGCTCGCCGGGTCGTCCGGATTCCGCCCCTACGAGGTGTCGAACTTCGCGCGCCCCGGCCGGGAGTGTCGCCACAACCTGACCTACTGGCGGAACGAGCCCTACGTCGGCGTCGGATGTGGAGCCGCCTCCTACGTGGGGGGGATCCGCTGGAAGAACGACGCCCGCGTGCTCCCCTACATCCGCGCCCTCGAGAGGGGCGCCGTTCCGCTCATCGAGCAGGAGCGGCTCGCCGGCCTCGATCGGTTGAAGGAGTCGATCTTCCTCGGCCTCCGCCTGCGCGAGGGCGTCACTCGCTCCAGGCTCCTGCGCGAGACCGGCCTCGACCTGGAGACGGTCTTCGACCTCGAGATCCGGACCTCGCGCGAGAAAGGCCTTCTCGAGTGGGACGGGGAGAGGCTGTTCCTCACCGAGGAGGGCGTTCTGTTGGCCGACAGTGTTCTCTATTCTTTCTTCACTCAATCGCCGGTTTAACTGAGTTCATCTTTGTCAGCTCGTTCGAATCAACTGGATCCGGTCGTATGGACCGTCGAATCTCGTCCGGGAAGCTGTTAGAAAGGCAATTCATAGAACATAGATATCAATCTGAATGCGATTTGATGTTCTGTGACCTGGACGGGACTCGCGCCGTCCCGCTCGAATGCTAGATTCCCGGCCCCCCCACCTCGGGCGCTCCTCCCGTGCCGACCCAACTTCGGTTTCCTGACCGGGTGGAGGCCGCGGTCCGCTCCTGCGGCAATCCTTGCGTGGTCGGATTCGATCCGACCCCCGACTCCCTCCCACGGTCGCTCCGCCGAAAGTCGCGGAGTCCGGTCTCGCTGGCCGACGCCTACCTGGCGTTCGCTCGCATGGTCGTCCGGGGCACCCGAGGCGTGGTCCCCGGGCTCAAGGTCCAGGTCGCCTGCTTCGAGCGTCTCGGGTGGAGGGGAGTGCGGGCCTACGAGCGGACCCTGGAATCCGCGCGGGACGCCGGGCTCCTCGTGATCGGGGACGTGAAGCGGGGCGACGTCCCGCACACCGCCGCGCACTACGCCGCCGCCCACCTCGCGCGGGGGGGCGCGGACGCCGTCACGGTCCATCCCTTCCTCGGTCCCGACAGCCTCGTCCCCTTCCTCGACGCCTTGGCCGGCGGGGCCCGGGGAGTCTTCGTGCTCGTGCGGACCTCGAACGCCGAGTCGACGGCCGTCCAGGGATCGGCGCTCGACCGGGGATCCCTCTGCAGCCGAGTGGCCCGTCTCGTCCACCGCCTGGGGTCGAGCTACCGCGGGCGCAACGGTTGGAGCGCGGTCGGAGCCGTCGTCGGCGCCACCCACCCCTCGGAGGTCGGGCCCCTGCGTCGCCGCATGCCCCGCACCCTCTTCCTCGTGCCGGGGATGGGGGTCCAGGGAGGGCGAGCCCGGGACATCCTCCCCGCGTTCGATCGATCGGGGTTCGGGGCGCTCGTCGTCGCCTCGCGGCGCGTCCTAGATCCGTGCCGGGAGGCCCGGGATCCGGAGCGGTCGCTGGCCGAGGCGTCCCGCGCGTTCGCCCGGGAGGTCGCCGACGCGCTCCGGCTCCGAGGGGACGGCGCGGGCTCCCGGGGCTGACCTCCGCATCCCCCGCTGGCGCTGCCGGGGAGCGCCCTAGAATGTCCCGCCATCGAGGAATGCCTTGAGGCGGATCGCCGTCACGAACCAGAAAGGTGGCGTCGGGAAGACCACGACGACCGCCAACCTCGGCGCGGCCCTCGCGCTGCTCGGCCGCCGCGTCATCGTCGTCGACCTCGACCCGCAGGCCAATCTCACGCTCCACCTCCTCGGCGGGCGGGAGACGCCGCCGCGCACGACCTATTCGCTGCTGCGCGGGGAGTGCGGCTTCGGCGAGATCCTCGTCCCGACGGAACTCCCCCTCCTCCGCCTCGCGCCGGCGACCGTCGACCTCGCGGGACTCGAGGTCGAGCTCGCCAGCGTCGTCGGCCGGGAGACGCTGCTTCGGGACGCCGTCGCCTCCTTCGAGTCGTCCCGCGCGGGGACCCCTCCCGACGGCCCGACGCCCGCGCAGGAGGACGTCGCCGACTTCCTCCTCCTCGACTGTCCTCCCTCCCTCGGGGTCCTCTCGCTCAACGCGCTCGTCTGCGCGCGGGAGGTCGTCCTCCCCCTGCAGACCGAGTTCCTGGCGCTCCAGGGGGTCTCCCGCCTCCTCGAGGTCGTCGATCTCGTCCGCGGACGCCTCAACCCCGTGCTCCATCTCTCCGGGGTCCTCGCGTGCATGGTGAACCCCCGCACGAACCTCGCCGTGGAGGTCCTCGAGGAGATCCGCTCCTTCTTCGGAGAGCGGCTCTACCAGACGCGGATCCGGGAGAACGTCCGGCTCGCCGAAGCGCCGAGCCACGGCAAGACGATCTTCTCGTACGCCCCCGACTCCAACGGCGCGGCGGACTACCTCCGGCTCGCGACCGAGATCCTGGAGCGCGCCCTCGGGCGGTCCCTCCCGCCCGTCGATCTCACCCTCCAGCCTGCGCGCCCCGAACCTCCCCCCGCCGAGCCCGACGGACCGCCGCCGGGCACCGCGACCCCCGCCGCGGCTCCCGCGACAGAAGGGACGGCGGGTTCCCCGATCCCCGCGTAGTGGCCCCGCGTAGAGGCCCCGCGTCGAGGGCCGGCTCCCGCCGTCGGGTTCCCGGCCGCGCCGGTGACACGCTCCCCGCCGCTGCTCCACTTCGACCACAACGCCTCGACTCCGGTCGACGCGGCGGTCCTCCAGGAGATGCTCCCTTTCCTCGCCGAACGTTCGGGGAATCCCTCGAGCACCCACTCGGTCGGGCGCGAGGCGAGGGTCGCGGTCGACCGCGCGCGCGCGCGCGTCGCCGGCGTCGTCGCGGCGCGCCCCGATCAGGTCGTCCTGACGGCCGGCGGGACCGAGGCGAACAACCTCGCCGTCCTCGGAGCCGCCCGGGAGGCGGCCTCGCGTGGGCGACATGTCCTCGTCTCCGCGGTCGAGCACGCGAGCGTCCTCGGACCCTGCTCGAGGCTTCGGGAGGAGGGATTCGAGGTCGAGGTCGTTCCGGTCGGGCGAGACGGACGGGTGGACCCGAGGCGGGTCGCCGGCGCCGTCCGCCGCGACACGACACTCGTCTGCGTGATGGCGGCGAACAACGAGACGGGAGCCCTCCAGCCCGTCCTGGAGATCCTCCGGCTCCTCCCGAGCGGGGTCCTGCTCCACTGCGACGCCACGCAGGTGCCCGGGAAGGTCCCCCTGGGGGAGATCGTCCGGAAGCCGCACCTCCTCTCGCTCTCCAGCCACAAGGTCCATGGCCCGAAGGGAGCCGGCGCCCTCGTCGTCCGGACGCCGGCCCGGCCGCAGCCCCTCCTCTTTGGGGGTGGCCAGGAACATGGCCTGCGCCCCGGCACGGAAAACGTCCCAGCCCTCGTCGGTTTCGGGGCCGCTCTCGAGAGGGCGGCGGCGCGCACCGACGAATACGTCCGCACGGTGGGCGCCCGGACCAGGGCCCTCCTCGCGCACCTCCTCGACGGCATCCCCGGGTCTCGGCTCCTCGGTCCCGAGGACCCCGCCTCGAGGCTGCCGAACACCTTCGCCCTCTCCTTCCCGGTCCGGGACGGGCGGGCCCTGGTTCCCGCTCTCGACCTCGCCGGAATCCTCGCATCCTCGGGGTCGGCGTGTGCATCGGGAGCGCCGGAGCCCTCGCACGTCCTTGCGGGAATGGGAGTTTCGCGCGAGGAGGCGAGCCGTACGGTGCGCTTCTCGCTGGGGCGTGAGGTCGAGGAGTGGGACGCCGAGGAGGCCGCCCGGAGGATACGACGGGCGCTGGATCCCCTCCTTGTCGCTCACGGACGCCAGATATAGGGGTGGAAAGTGAAGCTGATGCAAAGAGTTGGGGGTTGACGGGGGATCGGCCATCGGATCTAATGACGAGGGTTCTTCCTGGCATAAGCCTCTATAACATAGCACTTTAAGCCATCCCCGGGGGCTTTGTTTCCGGGGGAAGGGGGGGTCATGCCCTCGCCTGAGGCCGGGCGGTCGGTTCTCCCTAGGAACGATGAGAGACTCTGGACGTCCGTCCTGGAGGCCGTTCGTGGGCGGGTGAAGCGGGAGCAATTCGAGACCTGGTTCAAGCGAACCGCGCTCCGGTCCGTCTCCGGCGGGGAGGCGGTGGTCGCGGTCCCGAACGCGTTCTTCCGCGAGTGGCTCGGGCGGTTCTACCGGGCCGAGATCGAGAACGCCCTCCGCGAGCTGACGGGAGAGGCCCTGGCCCTGCAGGTCGTCGTCGACGCGGAGCTCTTCCCGGCGATCGGGCGAGCCGATGCTGCGCCCGAGTCCGCGCCGGAGGCGGGCGAGATCCCCGTCCCTGGCCCCGAGGAGGTTCCGGCGGCTCGACCCGCCCTCCCCGCGACCGGGTCGGCGCTCAACCCCGACTACACCTTCGAGAACTTCGTCGTCGGGCCCTGCAACCGTTTCGTGCACGCCGCCTCCCTTGGCGTCGTCGAAAACCCCGGCAGGGCCTACAACCCCCTCTTCGTCCACGGTTCCTGCGGGATGGGGAAGACCCACCTCCTCCAGGCCGTTTGCCACTCGATCCAGAAGCTGAAGCCGGAGGCCGACGTCCGCTTCCTCTCCTGCGAGACGTTCATCAACCACTTCATCTCCGCGCTCGGGAACGGGGACCTCGAGCGGTTCCGGAACCGCTACCGGGGCGCGGACCTCCTCGTCGTCGACGACATCCACCTCCTCGCGGCGAAGGAGCGGACCCAGGAGGAGTTCTTCCACACCTTCAACACGCTCTACGCGCGCCGCTGCCAGATCGTTCTCTCGAGCGACTGCCCGCCGAAGGAGATCCGGCAGATGCAGGAGAGGCTCGTCTCGCGGTTCAGCGGCGGCCTGGTGGCACCGATCGACCCCCCCTGCTTCGAGACCCGCTCCGCGATCCTCCAGAGGAAGGCGCGCGTCCGCGGCCACGACCTTCCCGACGATGTCATCCGCTTCATCGCGGAGGGGGTCCGGAGCAGCGTCCGGGACCTGGAGGGGGCGGTCCTGAAGCTCCTCGGCTACGCCTCGATCTCCCACCGCCCCGTGACGCTCGAACTCGCGCAGGAGGCGATGCGGGATCTCTTCCCCCCGACCGTCGTCTCCGTGTCGATCGACCAGATCCTCTCCTCCGTCGCCCGCCGCTTCGGCGTCAAGGTCGGGGACCTCCAGTCGAAGCGCCGCTCGCAGTCGATCGTCCTTCCCCGGCAGGTCGCGATGTACCTGGCCCGGAGGCACACCCGCTATTCCCTCGAGGAGATCGGGTCCCTCTTCGGCGGAAAGGACCACACGACCGTCCTCTATGCGCTCGAGCGGGTCGAGGAGCGCCTGCGCAAGGACCCGCCGTTTCGAAACGTCCTCACCCTCCTCTCGAAGGAATTCGGAGGAGAGGCCTAGCGCCGAGGGGTCGACCCTCGGGGCGGACGACGCGGGGGAAAGGACGTGGGCTCCGGTTTGACGTCTGCAGGCAAGTCGTGGAAAGATCCCTCCCTCAGAAACGCTCCGCGCCCGGCGCCCGCGGGACCTCGGCGTCCTCCCACGGGTTTTCCAGCCCGCCGCCCGGTCGGCGCGGCGTCGGGACGCGAGGGTTTTCCACAGATGGCGGCCACGGCTACGACGACCTCAAGATTCAAGGAAAGAAGGAGACTCTGAGGATGGAAGTCGTCTGCGACCTCGCGAGGCTCCGGAAGACCCTCGCCCTCGTGGCCTACGCGGTTCCGGCAAAGAGCGCGCGGCCCGTCCTCCAGAACATCCGGCTCACCGCCGCGGGGGACTCCCTCACGGTCGAGGGGACCGACCTCGAGGTCGCGGTCCGCTCGTCGTGCTCCCCGGTGGACGTCCGCAAGCCGGGGACCTGCGCCGTGCCGGCGCGGACGCTCTCGGACTTCGTCCGGGACGCTGGCGCGAAGGAGGCGAGCCTCCTCCACGATGGCTCGGCCCTCCAGATCCGTTCGGGGAGCGACTCCGGAAGCCTCTCGACCCAGGACGAGGCCGAGTTCCCCACCCTCCCGAGTTTCCCGGGAGAGGGGGAGATCGAGGTCGAGGCCGCGGTCCTCCTCTCGATGGCGGCGCAGACCTCCTTCGCGGCGGCCAAGGAGGCGGGGCGGTACGCGATGAACGGGGTGCTCGTGGAGGGGGACGCCGAGCGCCTCCGGATGGTCGCGACGGACGGTCGCCGGCTCTCGCTCACGGAGCGCCCGATCCGGAAGGGCCCCTCGAGCCGGCGGAGCGCGATCGTTCCCCTGCGCGGCGTCGAGCAGTTCCGTCGCGCCGTCGAGGGGGTGGAGGATCGCGCGCAGCCCGTGTCCCTCTCCATCCGGGAGAGGGAGGTCGCGCTCCGGACGCCGGGCGGGGAGGTCTTCAGCCGCGTCCTCGAGGGGGAGTTCCCCCGGTACACCTCCGTCATCCCGAAGGACCCTCCCAACGTGGCCGAGCTGGACCGCCGGCTCCTCCTCAACCGGATCAAGTGCGTGTCCAACTTCACGGGCGAGGACGCGCGCTCCGTCCGGTTCGTCTTCTCGTCGACGGGGCTCACCCTCCTCTCGAAGAGCGCCACCGGGGAGGGGAAGTCGGAGATGGACGCGCGATTCCGGGGGACGGGCACGGAGGTCGCCTTCAACCCCGACTACATCCGCGACGCCCTGACGGCGGCGGAGGGGACGGTCGGCGGCGCGGAGGTCCGGTTCGAGTTCTCCGACCGCACGTCGCCCGGCAAGCTCCTCTTCGGGGAGGACTTCTGCTACGTCGTGATGCCGATCGCGGTCGAGGGGTAGCGCGGGTGTCGGGACCGACGAGGCTCGGCGACGTGCTGGCGCGGCTCCGCCGCAGGCGGGTCCACCGCCTCCGGCCCCAGGAGCGCGCCGTGTTCGAGGCCTTCGGTCGGGCGCTCACCGAGAGGAAGGGAGGTCCGGCGAGGCCCGTCTCGCTGCGGCGGGGGATCCTGCGGGTCGAGGTCGCCTCCGCCGCGCGCCTGCACGAGCTCGCCGCCTTCGCGCGGGAGGCGTGCGTCGAGCGGACGAACGCCCTCCTCGGAGCGCCGCTCGTGCGGCGAATCGAGTTCCGCCTCGCGCCCCGGGAGGCGCGCGGAGCCGAGGGATGAGCGAGCGAGACGATCCCCCCATCGGGGCCCCCGCGACGGCCGACGCCGCCTACGACGCCCGGGCGATCCGGGTCCTCGAGGGGCTCGAGGCGGTCCGCAAGCGCCCCGCGATGTACATCGGGGACACGTCGAGCGGCGGCCTCCACCACCTCGTCTGGGAGGTCGTGGACAACTCCGTCGACGAGGCGCTCGCCGGGTTCTGCAGCGAGATCCACGTCACCCTCCGCGCGGACGGCGGCGTCTCGGTCACGGACGACGGACGGGGGATCCCGGTCGACATCCACGAGACCGAGGGGGTCCCCGCCGTCGAGGTCGTCCTCTCGAAGCTCCACGCGGGGGGGAAGTTCGACAAGAAGGCCTACCGCGTCTCGGGGGGGCTGCACGGGGTCGGGGTGTCGGTCGTGAACGCGCTCGCCGAGTGGCTGGAGGTCGAGGTCTTCAAGGACGGCCGCATCTACCACATGTCCTTCGAGAGGGGGACGAAGAAGAGCGATCTCAAGGTGCTCGGGCGGACGGACCGGCGCGGGACGAAGGTCACGTTCTATCCCGACCCGGAGATCCTCGAGACGACGGAGTTCTCCCCGGAGATCGTCGTCCAGCGCCTGCGGGAGCTCGCCTACCTGATGGGCCGCCAGAACCTCCGGATCCACTTCGAGGACGAGCGGTCCGGACGGAAGGACAGCTTCCACTTCCCCGAGGGACTGAGGGCCTTCATCCGCCACCTGAACGAGGGGCGCGCGCCGCTCCATCCCGACGTCATCCACATCCGCAAGGAGGTGCCCGATCTCGTCCACCCGGGGGCCACCTACTGGGTGGAGTTCGCCCTCCAGTACTCCGCCGACTACACGGAGACGGTCTTCTCGTTCGTCAACAACATCAACACGCACGAGGGGGGGACCCACCTGAGCGGGTTCCGGACCGCCCTCACGCGCTCGATCAACCTCTACGCCCGGCGGGAGAAGCTCGCGAAGGAGGGGGAAGCCCTCCCCACCGGCGACGACTTCCGCGAGGGGCTGACCGCCGTCGTGTCGGTCGCGGTCCCCGAGCCGCAGTTCGAGGGACAGACGAAGAACCGCCTCGGGAACCGCGAGGTCCAGGGGATCGTGGAGACGGTCGTCGGGGAGGCGCTCGGGACCTACCTTGAGGAGAAGCCCGCCGTCGCCCGGGTCGTCGTCCAGAAGGCGCTCCAGGCCCAGCAGGCGCGGGAGGCGGCCCGGCGCGCGCGGGAGCTCGTCCGCCGGAAGAGCGCGCTCGCCTCCGGATCCCTCCCGGGGAAGCTCGCCGACTGCCAGAGCCGCTCGCGCGAGGAGTCGGAGCTCTTCCTCGTCGAGGGGGACTCCGCCGGCGGCTCGGCGAAGACGGGGCGCGACCGGCGCTTCCAGGCGGTCCTCCCCCTGAAGGGGAAGATCCTCAACGTCGAGAAGGCCCGCGAGGACCGGATGCTCGCCCACGTCGAGATCCAGACGATCATCGCGGCGATCGGCGCCGGGTTCGCGCAGGAGTTCGATCCGCAGAAGTCGCGGTACGGGAAGGTGATCCTCATGACGGACGCGGACGTGGACGGCTCCCACATCCGCACCCTCCTCCTCACCTTCTTCTACCGCCACATGGTCGAGCTGATCCGCCAGGGCTTCGTCTACATCGCCCGTCCCCCCCTCTACAAGGTCCGGAGGGGGAAGTTCGAGCGCTACCTCCACGCCGACCGCGACCTGAAGGAGACGCTCCTCTCCCTCGGCCTCGAGGGGACCGTGCTCGAGGACCGGACCGCCGGCCGCTCGTTCGAGGGGGAGACGCTCGCCGCCCTCGCGCGCGCGCTGACGAAGCTCGAGGACCTCGCCCCGCACGTCTCGCCGGTCCGGGAAGGGGTGACGCTCGAGGAGTACCTCGCCGCCTGGAAGGGATCCGGTGGGCACCTCCCGCACTTCCGCGTGGTCGAAGGCGGGAAGCCCCGCTTCCTGTTCGACACCGACGCGCTCGACGGCCTCATCGAAGCGCGGCGCGCCGCGAAGGGCGCCGAGCTCCTGATCTACGACGGGCCCGAGTGCGGCGTCCCCCGGGAGGAAGCGGAGCTCGAGGTCGCCAAGTTCGGGGAGCGCGCCCGCATCGAGGAGGCCGCGCGGGAGGTCGAGAAGGCGGGCGCCGCCCCGGAGGCGTTCGGGGCGCCCCCCGCGACGGGCGCGGACGCCCCGCCCCGGTTCACGCTCCGGGCCGGCTCCGAGGCGACGCCCGCCCGCTCCCTCCGCGAGGCGCTCGAGGCGATCCGGCGGATCGGGGCGCGCGAGGCGGACATCCAGCGCTACAAGGGACTCGGCGAGATGAACCCCGAGCAGCTGTGGGAATCGACGCTCGACCCGGCGCGCCGCGTCCTCTCGAAGGTCACCCTCCAGGACGCCTTCGAGGCGAACCGCGTCTTCTCGATCCTGATGGGCGAGGAGGTGGAGCCTCGCCGCCAGTTCATCGAGGAGCACGCCCTCGAGGCGACGCGCCTCGACATCTGAGCCGCGCCGGCCGGCGCGGCGCTCAAGAGGGCCGCCGGCCCGGGACGATACCGGGGTCGAGGGCCCCCCATGCGCGACCTGCGAAGGATGTCGTACGCCCGGCTCGCCGAGATCATCGGCGAGCGCCAGGGGGTCTCCGCGGCCGCGATGCACGCCGCGAAGGCCGACAGCGAGCGGGGGGGGACCCTTTTCCCGGAGGCGCTGATCAAGGTCGGGGCGATCACCGAGTGGGAGCTGATGCGGATCGTCGCCCTCGAGTTCGGGCTCCCGATCGTCTCCGTCGCGTCGCACGACCTCGACCGGGAGCTCGTCCGCAGCTTCCCCCCGGAGCTCGTGTCCCAGTCCCTGGTCGTCCCCCTCGACCGGTTCCAGAAACTGATGACGGTGGCGATGCCGATCCTCGCCCCCGCCGACGTCCTCGAGCAGTTCGCGGGGCGATCGCGCTGCGAGATCTGCCCGGTCGTGAGCGGCCTGGAGGAGAACCGGCACCTCGTCGAGACCACCCTGAAGATCCGGCGGGAGGAGGGGGCGGACGCCGGGTGGGAGAAGCTCTTCGACGAGGCGAACGCGGCGGTCATGCGCGAGTCGAAGAAACGCCGGTAGTCGGCCCGCGCGCTACGCGTCCCCCCCGCCGGCCGGCGGGGCGGGGCGATCTCCCGGAGGTCCCGGAGGAGGGGAGAGGCTTCCGCCGTTCCCTCCGGGCTCCTTCCGGGGCCGGGGCGGGAGGGGCTCTTCCCGCTCGATCTCGTCGCGCATGTCCTGGAGGCCCTTCTTGAACTGGGCGAGGCTCCTGCCGATGCTCCGGCCGACGTCGGGGAGCCGCCCCCCGAAGAGGAGGAGCGCGACGACGAGGATCAGGACGAGCTCGAGGGGGCCGACCTGGTTGAGGAAGGCGAGCGGCGGCATCTTCGAACCTGGGGGATCGTAGTCCGCGGTCCCCGTCCCACAACCGCCGCGCCGGCTCAGTAGGCCCCGGCGAAGGCGGGCTCGTCCTCGAAGAAGGAGCGGCTCTGGCGTCGGTCGAACGGCCGGCGCGAGTCGAAGAGGAGAGCGGGCTGCACGCGGAAGGAGAACCCCGAGTCCCCCGACCCGCGGTCGCGGAAGGCGGCGACCTCCAGGATCCAGTCGTGGCCGACGCGGCGCAGGACGAGGCGGTTGGCGAGGAGCCGGTCCTCGTGGAAGTCGTACTGGCCGACCCCCTCGACGTCCCACTTCTCCCCGAGGTCGAGGGCCGCGCCCGCCGCCACCGCCGCGTAGGAGGTCTCGCCGTCGAGGGGGCTCTTCGCCTCCGCGTACCCGAGGAGCCACTCCATCCCTTCCCCGCTCGGCAGGCGCACCCCCGCGTCGAGGGTCCCGAGGTCGTCGATGCCGAGGTCGACCTCCCCGACGGCCCGGATCAGCGGGCGGCGCCCCCCGCTCCCGCTTCCCCAGGGCGCCAGCGTGAGGTCGAAGCTCGGGTTTCCCGTCGTCCGTCCCCCGTTGTCGCGCTCCGCGTCGGGGAACAGGGGGACCGAGACGAGGAGGTCGCCGAAGGTCAGCCCGGATCCGGAGGAGGCGATCCGATTCCGGAGGGAGATCCGGACGGACTCCTCCTCGTCGATCGTCTCGGTCTCGTCGAACTGGAGGAGGTCCGTCGGGTCGCGGGTGACGGCGAAGGTGTTGGAGTACTCGACGATCGGGTCGACGAGGTGGGCGAGCGTCCCGTACGGGCGCTCCAGGTGGACGGAGCCGCGGGCCCCTCCCTCCCCGACGAAGCGCCCCGTCCCTCCCGACCCGCCGAGCCATTCCGACCAGGCCGTGTAGCGGACCGCCCCGAAGGGGGTGAGGGTGGCGGGCCCGATCCGGAAGGGAAGGTCGATCTGGTGCACCGTGTCGAATCGCGTCGCTCGGAAGTCCGCCTCGGGAGTGAAGGGGTCGACGCCGGGGAGGATCTCGACGTCGGCGAAGCGCTTGCGGAGGTGGGCGCCCTCGACGCGGGCCGAGTAGTAGGGGACGAGGGGGAGGTCCCACGCCCTCCCGATCCCGCCCGGCAGGGGAAGGGGAGGGAGCGGGAGGACGACGGCCTGGAGCGCGGCGTCGGGAAACGCCTCGTTCAGGGAGGGGGGAGAGCCTCCCTCCACGATCCCCTCCGGCGGCACCGGGTCGAAGTCGTTCAGCCGGAAGCGGGCGAACGCGGTGAAGGCGAGGTGGTCCCCGACCTCCCGGAACGAGGCGGTGGTCTCGGGCTCCTTCTCCTCCCGGAACTCGCGCTTGAAGAACTCCGGCAGGACGAGCGGGTCGCTCTCGTAGTCGAGCTCGAGGTCGAGGATCCCCCGGGTCCCGACGTAGGCGCGGTGCTCCCAGCGGACCCGGCCGCGGGTGTGCTCCTCGCGGGTGTAGAGGTCGGCGTAGGGCCCGCTGTCCTCCCCCTTGTCCTGGATCACGAAACCCTTGAGGTCCCCCCGGTAGGCGCCCGGCGTGCGGTACCCGAGGAGGAGGCCCGCGGAGGGCCCTCGGCGCAGGCTCTCGTCGAGCTCGAGGGTCCACTCCCCCTTGAACTCGCCGCCGATCCCGAGGAGGCGGTTCACCGCGGCTCCGGGCTCCCCGATGTCGTTCCCCCACTCCGTCGAGATGTGGGCGCCGAGCTTGTCGCTCGAGCCGACGCGGACGTCCCGGATCGGGAACCAGTCCCGGTCCCCCTCCCCGAACTTGAAAGTCGGAAGGGGGAAGATCGAGGTCCCTCCGATGCGGAGCGCGCTCCCCAGGCCGGCGATCGAGGCGGCCCCCTTCCTGTCCTGGCGGAGCTCGACCTCGTCCGCGGAGACGTGGTAGTGCGGCCGGGCGAAGGGGCACGTCGTGAGCCGGGCGTTCTTCCCCGTGAGGGTCCCGTCGGAGGCCCTCCGGAGGTACTCCGCCCTCACGACGAGGGGGCGCGAGCCGCCGGACACCTCGACCGACGTCCGGAGGACGGGATCGACGAGGACCCCGGCTCCCGTGCGCAGGTCGAGGTAGAGCCGATCGAGACGGACGTTCGACTCCCGGCCCTGCGAGAAGCGGACGTTTCCCTCGACGTAGATCTCGCGGGCGACGTCGAGGACGAAGCCGGGGAGCTGGCCGGAGAGGGGACCGGGTCGGGTCTGCGGCGCGGGCTCCGGCCGGGGCGGCGGGGCCCCGGGGTCCCGCCGGAGCTCCCGGTCCTTCTCGGCCCCCCGCTCGAATTCCCGCTGGTACTCGTCCCAGTCGAACCAGAGGACGACGAAGTCCCCCTCGACCTCGAGGTCGCCGCGGCGGAGGTAGACCCCGCTCGCGAGGTAGAGGAGCTCGTCCCCTTCCCTGCGATGGTCGAGCCAGGCGTACCGGAATTCCGCTGCGGGAAGGCTCTGGGCGGTCTCCTGCGTCCTCGCCGGGGCGAGGAGCAGGGCGGCCGCGGCGATCATCGGTTCGGACGCTCCGAGAGGGCGCCCGCCTGCGACGAGAAGAGGTGGGTCCGCAGGTTGTACTTGAGCCGCAGCGCGCGCGCGCTCGTCCCCCTCTTCGCGTCGATGACCGCGGGGTTCCCGACCGCCACGACGTCCCCGCTCCTCGGGTCGAACCGCAGCTCGTCCCCTCGGGCGTCGACGAGGTCCCGCGCGACGAAGCGCGCGTCCCCGCGCGCGAGGAGGGAGCCGACCCCTCCCTCGACGCGCGACTCGAACTCCTTCGCGTCGAGGGTCCAGGGAGTCTCCCCGGCCGACTCGGCGTGGACCTTCCCCTCCGCGCGCAGCACGCGCGTCCCCGTCTCGAACCGGAGGTTTCCCTCGAAGGCGAGGTCGACGGGGGCGAGCGGGAGTTCGGCCGGCCGGGTCTCCGTGGGCGCGGAGGACGGTCGGAACCGGACGGTTCCGCGAGGGGCGAGGAGGACCGTCTCCCCTCCCGGGCCCTCGAGGACGATCTCCGGCGCCGCGGCCTCGAACTCTCCCTCCGGCGCGCGGACGAGGAGCCGGGCGTCCGCGTCACCGCCGTCGAGTCGGTGGCGCCCCTCCGCCCGGTCGAGGTCGAACCGGGCTCCCGACGCGCGCAACGTCGGGGATTCGATCGAGACCCCGCCCTCCAGGCTCGCCGTCCGGACCTCCCCCGTCGCGGGGTCGAGCACCGCCGACAGGCGCGCGCAGCGCGCGGCGGCCGGGGCGGCCTCCGGAGCGGGCGCCTTTCCCTCCGGGCGACCGGTCGCGGAGCGGGCGATCCACTCGGCCGGGAGTCCGACCTCGACGTCCCCCTCGGCGACCAGGGAGGAGCGGGTCCCGTCGACCGTGCGCGCCGAGAGGGAGATCGGCGCCTGGCCCGCGCGAATCTCCAGGCGAGCGGGCGTCCCCGAAGTCTTGAAGACCTCCTCCCCGTCCATCTCGAGCCTCTCGCCGGACCCGGAGACGCCACGCTTGGGATCGTGGAGCCGGTAGCCTCCCTCGGCGAGGACGCGCGCGCCTCGCTTCTCCGGTCCCCAGGCGAGCGCGATCCGTCGCTCCGCGACGAGGAATCCTCCCCCCTCGAAGGCGAGGGTGGCGCCGTCCGGGAGCGTCGCGGAGCCGGCGGCCTCGGGGCCCTGGGGGAGGCGGAAGGAAGCCCATCCCCCTGAGGAGAGCGTCCCTCCCCCCACGCCTTCGAGGGCGGATCCGGCGGCGCGGGCGTCGAGGAACGCGCTCGGGCCGAGGGAGAGGGAGAGCCCCCCGGCCTCGGGCACGATCTCGGCGACCGGCGCGTAGGCGTTCGCTCCGCCGAACCGGAGCCACGCCCCTCCCGTGGCGAGGAGGCGCAGGAGCTTCGCGCGCTCGATCCGCGCGATGGAGGGCCCCGCGATGAAGCTCGGGAGGACCGACTCCTCTTCGTGGAGGAGGGTCGGCCCCGCGAAGTGGGCGTCGAACCGCCCCTCCCCCTCCGCCGCGCGCTCGACCTGGAGTGCCCCGCGGCTCTCGATCGCGCGGATCCGCAGCGCCCTCCCCTCCCCTCCGCCGGCCTCCGGCGGCTCGGCGGCGGGGAGGAGCGTCGAGCCTTCCGCGGCCAGGAGGCGCTCGACCCTCCCCTCGCCGTCGAGCCAGGCGTCGAGTCGCGGCGAGGAGGCCTGGCCGAAGGCCCCGCCGAGGGTCGCATTCCCGGAGATCGAGAGCTCCCGGATCTTCCCGACCTCCTCGCCATGCCCCGATCCGCGGGGGGGGATCTCGGCGACCGCCGTGAGCCGGTCCCCGGCGCCGGTCGAGCGCTCCCGGGGGCTCTCGCTCGAGACCCGAACGGCGTTCTCGAGGACGAAGAGGGCCCGGCGCCAGCCGGCGGCGTTGGGGGGACCGACCTCGGCCCGAGCGGGGCCCGCGGCCGTCGCGACCAGTTCGCGCCCGGCGGCGGTCGCCTGGGCGAACCGGATGTTGCGGCCGAGGGAGAAGAGGGACTTCGCGAGGTCCGCGGCGAGGTCCTCCCCCTCGAGGGAGAGGCCGCCCCGCTCGACGCCGGCGGGACCGCTCGACTGCAGGGTCCGCGCGCGGGGATCGAGGTCGGCGACGGCGGCGCGGAAGCGGACCGGGGCCTCCTGGAAGGCGGGATCGACGTAGGTCCCCTCCGCCGCCTCGAGGTGGAGGGGGGCGTCGGGCGCGAGGGCGGCCCCCTCGCTCCCCGCGGCCAGGCGCGCGCGCCCGCGGGCGGCGCGGATCTCCGCCTTCCCCCGGCGGGGGTTCGAAGGGTCGGAAACCTCGAGCGTGATCCCCTCGAGGTCGAGCGTCCCGTCCGGTCCGGTCCGCGTCACCGTGCCGGCGAGCGTCCACCCCTCGACCTCGAATTGCACGTGCCCCCGGATCTCGACCTCGATCCTCCCGAAGGGCTTGGCGAGCTCGGGGCGCACGCGCGCGATCGGGATCCCCGGGTCGCCGGCGTGCTCGGGGGAGGCGCCCCCGGACCGCCTCAGGAAGGAGGGGAGCTCTCCGCCGAGGAAGACGAGGAGGGCGAGGCCGAGCGCGGCGAGGAGGAGGAAGGCCAGCGCCCGCTTCAGATGTCCACCTCGAGGAGATCCTGGACGTCGAGGAGGCCGACGGGCGCGCCCCTCCGGTCGACGACCGGGATCTGGTCGATGCGGTGCGCGTGGAGGAGGTGACGCGCCTCCGCGACGAGCCGGTCGGGGTCGACGACCTTGGGGCTCCGGGTCATCACCTCCTCGATCGGCCGCCGGAGCAGGCCCTCGCGCTCCTGCTCGAGCAGGCGGCGCAGGTCCCCGTCCGTGAAGAAGCCGGCGAGCCTCCCCTCGCCGTCCACCACGATCGCGGCGCCGGGGCGGCCCGGGGTGGCGGTCATGACCACCAGCACCTGCTCGACGGCGGTCCCCTCCCGCACGATCGGGAGGCACTCCCCCTTGCGCATGACCTCCGAGACCCGCAGGAACCGGCGGCCGAGCGCCCCGCCGGGGTGGAACATCGCGAACTCCGCGGCCCGGAAGTCGCGCTCCCCGCAGACGACCATCGCGAGGGCGTCCCCCAGGGCGAGCATGCCGGTCGTGCTCGCCGTCGGGGCGAGGAAGAGCGGGCCGGCCTCCTCGACCGGGCCGATGTCGAGGACGCAGTCGGCGTGGCGGGCGAGGGAGGAGCTCGGGTTGCCCGTGATCGCGACGAGGGGGACCCCGATCTTCTTGAGCGCCGGGACGAGGCGCAGGATCTCCTCCGTCTCGCCGCTGTTGGAGAGCGCGACGACGAGGTCGCCGGGCCGCACGCGCCCGAGGTCGCCGTGGAGGGCCTCCGTCGGGTGGAGCGAGATCGAGGGGGTGCCGGTGCTCGCGAAGGTGGCGGAGAGCTTCTGCCCGACGATCCCCGCCTTCCCGACGCCCGTGACGAGGAGGGTCCCCTTGCAGGCGAGGGTCAGGTCGACCGCGCGCTCGAGGCTGGGTCCGAGCCGGTCGCGCAGCGACTGGATCGCGCGGACCTCGAGCGCGAGCACCTCGTCGGCGCGGCGGAGACGCGTCTCCCGCGATTCCAAGACCGCGTATCGAAACACGCGGGGGAAGGACCGGCAAGGACGCCCCCGGTCGTCTGGATCCTCCTCGGGGGGGGTGCTATCTTCCCGCCCCCTTCCGGCAGCCGGTGCCCGGCGATCCGTTCACCCTCGTCGCGACCCTCGTCGTCCTCGTGTACTCCATCGTCCTGCACGAGGTCGCGCACGGGCGGGTGGCGAAGGCCTTCGGCGACCCGACCGCGGAGGAGGCGGGCCGGCTCACCCTCAACCCGATCCCGCACCTCGATCCGATGCTCTCCCTCGCCCTCCCGGCGGTCTCCCTCTGGGCCTCGAACGGCGCGATCGCCTTCGGGTCGGCGCGCCCCGTGCCGGTGAACCCGCTGCGGTTGCGCCCCCCGTCGGCCGGCATCCTCGTCGCCGCCGCGGGGCCGGCGACGAACGTCGCCCTCGGCCTCGGGGCGGGCCTCCTCTGGGGCGTCTTCCTGAGGACCGGGGTGTTCGATCCCGGGGACGCGGGCACCCGCGTCCTGCGGCAGGCCACCGCGATGAACTTCTTCCTCGTGGCCTTCAACCTCCTGCCGATCCCGCCCCTCGACGGGTCGCGCGTCCTCGGCGGCCTCTTCCCCCGCACCCTCGGGCGCGTCCTCGGCGCCCTCGAACCGTACGGATTCCTCATCCTCGTCGCGCTGATGTTCAGCCGGGCCTTCGACGGCGTCTTTGCCGCGACCGCGGGGCCGGCGACGACGGGTTGGCTGCGGCTCGTGGAGCGGACCATCGTCCGCGCGGGATGACCCTGGACTTCACGGTCACGCTCTCCGAGACCTACCGCGGGCCGATCGATCTCCTCCTCCAGCTCGTGAAGGAGGAGGAGGTCGACGCGCGGGAGATCGCCCTGGCGCGAGTGTGCGAGGACCTGCTTCGGGTCCTCGACGCGGCCGGAGGGGAGGACCGCCTCGACGAGGGAGGGGAACTCCTCCTCCTCGCCGCGACGCTGCTCGCCCTCAAGACGCGCGTCCTCCTCCCCCGGGAGGAGGTGGACCTCGGGGAGGATCTCCTCCCCGACGAGGGCCTCGTCGAGGGCCTCCTCGAGTACCGCCGGTTCCGGGACGTCGCCCGCGTCCTGGCGGTCCGGGCGGAGACCCGGGCCGCCCGGTACGCGCGCGGGACCGTCGAGTCCTGCGAGGAGGCGCCGGAGCTCGACCTCGGGGACCTCAACGCCTTCGACCTCGCCGCGACCTACGAGCGCCTCCGGCGCCAGACCCTCCTCGATCGGCCCCACCGCGTCGCCTCGCCGATGCGTCCGCTCCGGGCGTACGCCCGCGACCTCCTGCGCCGCCTCGTCCCGAAGGGAGCCTGCGGGCTCCTCGAGGTCTTCGAAGGCGCGCGGGACCGGGATACGATCGTCGGCCTCTTCTCGGCCCTCCTCGAGCTGGTCAAGCAGGGTCTCGTCCGGGCGCGACAGGACCGTCCCTTCGGGGCGATCGCGATCGCCCTCGCCGTCCCCCCCGACGCGGCTCTCGCCCGGTTCGCGGAGGCGTTTCCCGGAGAGGAGACCCCGCCGACGCCGGGCGCCGAGGCCGGGGGCTGACCCTTCGCT
Organism: Planctomycetota bacterium; assembly: GCA_022616055.1. GTDB lineage: Bacteria > Planctomycetota > UBA1135 > UBA1135 > JAKEFM01 > JAKEFM01. The sequence goes on along the minus strand of JAKEFM010000086.1, from coordinate 74,765 downwards.
CGGAGGCCCTTCCGATGTCCGACAAGACGCTCACCCTCACCGACCAGAACTGGGAGACCGAGGCGATCCGATCCCAGGTCCCCGTCTTCGTCGATTTCTGGGCGCCCTGGTGCGCCCCGTGCCGCGCCATGGGGCCCTCCGTCGACCGGCTCGCGGGGGAGTTCGTCGAGCGGCTGAAGGTGGGGAAGATGAACACGAGCGAGAACACGGAGGTCCCGATCCGCTACGGGGTCACCTCGATCCCGACGTTCGTCCTCCTGAAGGGGGGGCAGGTGGTCGAGACGATCGTGGGCTCCCGTTCCTACAACGACCTGAAGACCCTGGTCCAGAAGCACCTCGGCTGACCCGCGTCGTCTTCCTCGGATCGCCCCCCTTCGCCGTCCCGTCGCTCCGGGCGCTCCTCGGGTCCCCCTTCCGGCCCGCGCTCGTCGTGACGCCCCCCGACCGACCACGCGGTCGGGGGCTGCGGGTCGCCCCCTCCGAGGTGGCACGGGAGGCCGAGCAGGCGGGAGTCCCGGTCCTCCGCCGCGCGATCGCGCCCGCGCCCGCGGATCTGGCGCAGGAGGCGGGGGGACGGCCCGATCTGCTCCTCGTGGTCTCTTTCGGGGTGATCCTCCCGAGGACCCTCCTCGAGCTCCCCTCCCTCGGCCCCTTCAACCTCCACGCGTCGCTCCTTCCCCGACACCGCGGCGCCTCGCCGGTCGCCGCCGCGATCCTCGCCGGGGATCGAGAGACGGGCCTCACGGTCCAGCGGATGGTCGAGAGGCTGGACGCCGGGCCGATCGTCCTGCAGCGGGAGACGCCGATCGGGGAAGGGGAGTCCGCGGGCGAGCTGACGGCGCGCCTCGCGGAGATGGGGGGTTCCCTCCTCCTCGAGGCGATCGCCGGGGTGGTGGGCGGGCGGGCGACACTCCTCGAACAGGACGAGTCGAGGGCGAGCCTCGCGCGGCGCCTCAAGCGGGAGGACGGTCGCATCGCGTGGCTCCGGAGCGCAGCCGAGGTCGACCGGCACGTGCGGGCGATGACCCCCTGGCCGGGGGCCTTCACAGAGCTGGAAGGGGTCGAGTTGGCCGTCCTCCGCGGCCGTCCCGAACGGGGAATCGGCGCGGCCCCATCCGGACGCGTCCTCTCCGCCGGAGAGGACGGGATCCTCGTGGCCTGCGGCGCGGGGGGCTACCGGATCGAGCGCCTCCGCCGGGCGGGTGGACGGGAGTTGGGGGCCGGGGAGTTCGTCCGCGGAAGCCGCCTCGAGCCGGGGAACACGCTCGGCTCCCCTCCCTAGAGAGGGATGCGGACGGCACGGGACCTCGCCCTCGCGACCCTCCTGCGCGGGGGACTCGCCACCCGGGATCTCTCCGAGATCGCCCGGGATCTTCCTCTGACGCCCGAGGACCGGGCGCTCTCGAGGGAGCTCGTCGCCGGCGTGGAACGCAGGCGGGGGACCCTCGATGCCGTCATCGCAGCCTATGTTCCTCGACCGCGCCTGCCTCGAGACCTCCGAACCCTCCTGCGCCTCGGCTTCTACCAGCTCCTCTTCCTCGAGCGGGTGCCCGCGCACGCGGCGGTCGACGAGACCGTCGGTCTCGCCCGGATGCGCCGGGGAGTCCGTCAGGCGGGCTTCGTGAACGCGGTCCTGAGGGGGGCTCTGAGGGACCTCGAGGGAGGGTCTCCGACCGCAGAGCCGGGCGATCCGAGGCGCGTCCTCGACGTCGGGCCCCGCAGGTTCCGGTTCGGGCGGGACGTCTTCCCCGATCCGTCGACGGACGCCTTGGAGCACCTCGCCGCGATCCACTCTCATCCGCGGGTCCTCGTCGAGCGCTGGATCGCGCGGTTCGGCGAGGAGGGGGCGAGGTCGATCCTCGAGGCGGACAACCGGGTCCCCCCCGTGACCGTCCGGGTCAACCGCATGCGCACGACCCGGGAGGGGCTCCTCGGGGACCTGCGCGCCCTCGGGTTCGAGTCGATGGCCGGCGTCCACCCTCTCGCCGTCCGGGTGGAGCCCGGGGCGCGAGGCTTGCTCGATTCGGAGCCCTTCCGCGCGGGGAGATTCACGGTCCAGGACGAGACGGCGATGGAGGCCGTCTCGCTGCTCGACCTGCATCCCGGCGCCCGGGTGCTCGATCTGTGCGCGGCTCCCGGAGGGAAGGCGACCCAGATCGCCGAGACTCTCGAGGACGGAGGGGAGGTCCTCGCCTGCGACGTCTCGGAGGACCGGCTGGCCCGGCTCCGCGAGAACGCCGAGCGGTTAGGGCTGCGCTCCATCCGGCCGATCCTCCGTTGCCGGGACCGCCGGGAACCTCCGGCGGAGGGGCTCGACCGGGTCCTCGTCGACGCGCCCTGCTCGAACACGGGGGTCCTCGCCCGCAGGCCGGAGGCGCGCTGGCGGTTCTCCCCGGCGAACCTCCGGGCGGTCACTCGCCTCCAGGGAGAGTGTCTCCGCGTGGGCCTCCGGGCTCTCCGGCCCGGAGGACGTCTGGTCTACTCGACCTGCGCCCTGGAGCCGGAGGAGAACGGGGACCTCGTCCGGCAGGTGGTCGGGTCGGTGAGAGGTGTGGAGGTCCTCGAGGAGCGTTTCCGCCCGCCCACCACGGACCAGGACGGGGGCTACGCGGCCGCGCTGACCCGGCTCAGCCGGACCCCCGTTGCCCCGGGGTCTCCCGGGGCGTGAGATGGCCGCGTGGCGCCCCTGCGCTTCGGCTACAACACGAACGGCTTCCCCCACCACAGGCTGGAAGACGTCCTCCGCATCCTCGCCGACCTCGGGTACGAGGGGGTCGCCCTCACGCTCGACGTCCAGCACCTCGACCCCTTCCACGCCAGCGCGACGGAGGTCGCCGGGATCGCGGGCCTGCTCGGGCGGTTGCGGCTCGAACCCGTCGTCGAGACGGGAGCGAGGTTCATCCTCGATCCGCGGCGGAAGCACGAGCCGAATCTCCTCTCCTCCCGTCCCGAGGAGCGGGGCCGGAGGCTGGATTTCCTCCGCCTAGCCTGCCGGACGGCCGTGGACCTCGGGGCGCGCGTGGTGAGCCTGTGGTCGGGCCGGCCTCCCGAGGGCGAGGGACGGAAGGAACTGGAGGTCCGGCTCGTCGAGGGTCTCCGGACCGTGTGCGCGGAGGCGGCGGCCTCGGGCCTCGGCGTCGCACTGGAGCCCGAGCCCGGGATGTTGATCGAGACGCTCCCCGAGTTCGACCGGATCCGGTCCCTCGTCGATCGGCCGAACCTCGGCCTGTGCCTGGACGTAGGTCACCTCTACTGCACGGGGGAGACTCCGGTCGCCCCGAAGGTCCGGGAGCGTTCTGGTCACCTCCTCACCGTTCACCTCGAGGACTCCCCGAGGGGCCGGCACGAGCACCGGATGTTCGGGGAGGGCGACGTGGACCTGGCGGAGGCCCTCCTCGGCTTCCGATCGTCGGGCTATTCGGGGCTCCTCAACGTCGAACTCTCCCGCCACGGGCACGAGGCGCCCGTCGCGGCGGAGCGCGCCATCCGGGCTCTGCGCGCGGAGGAACGGAAACTCCCCCGGTGAGCGGAGCGCGAACGATTCGCATATAGCCTGCGCCATTAACGACTTACGCAGGAGGAAGCGCCTGAGGGTCCGAGCCTGCTTCCGGTTGTGATTGACCCTGCGCCCGAGGTGCATCCACAATTCCGCTGCTTCGGGTCGGCGGAGGGCCGCGACGAGATGGGCGCCGGGATACCGCCGCGGACCTAGGAGAGGTCATGGATGCGGCCGAACCGGCGGCACCGAACGGGTCGTTGAGATGTCCGACCCCGGTCTCCCCTCATCGTCCACTCATCTTCCACCACATCTCCAGGGGAACCTGCTCGAAGCGCCAGGGGGAGCAGTACCACAAGTGTTTCTCCTGCATGAACAGCGCGCTGGAGCAGGCGCGGTTCGTGCAGCTCTTCCGGGAGCGCCTCGTCGAAGGCGAAGAGCCCGCCCGGCTCATCGGCCCCCTGGCCTGGCCTGCCCCCCCGGACGCGAGGATCCCCCAGGCGGAGCCGGCGACCCTTTCCAGGGCGGCCTCCGACGGCTCCGGATCGTAGGGTCGGGCGCCCGACGCTCCCGGGCCGTCAGATCGACGCCAGGATCTCCGCCTCCGTCAGGACCCGGGCGGATCGCTTCGCGAGGTCGAGGATCCGGCTCACCCGCTCCTCGGAGGCCTCGACCCCCCGCCGCTCCAGGAACCAGACCACGTTCGAGCGGCCGCTCATCGGGCCGATCGTGATCCGCTGCTCGAGGCCGAACTCGCCCGCCGGGACCCCCGAGTAGACGCGGTCGGCGAGCCAGCGGTCCCCCTTCCGGAACGCCTTGACGACGGCGGCGGCGTGCACTCCCGTCGCCGTCTCGAAGGCGTCGTGCCCGACGACCGGGTAGTTGTGGGGGATCGGGACCCCCACGGCCTCCGCCACCTCCCGGCAGTAGTCGGGCAGAGGCCGGAGGTCGTGGTCCTTCCAGCCGAGGAGCTTCAGGTTGACGAGGAGGAGGTCCATCTCGGCGTTGCCGGCGCGCTCGCCGATCCCGAGCGCCGTCCCGTGGATGCGGTTCGCCCCCGCCTCGATCGCGGCCAGGCAGTTGGCGAGGCCGAGCCCGCGGTCGCGGTGTCCGTGCCAGTCGACCTTCACCTCGACGCCCGACTCCCGGGTCACCCCGCGGACGAACCGGATCAGGTTTCGCACTCCCTCGGGCGTCGCGTGACCGCAGGTGTCGCAGACGCAGATCCGGCGGGCTCCCTCCTCGATGGCCGCGAGGAAGAGCGCCCGCAAGGTCTCGGGGTGCGCCCGGGTCGTGTCCTCCGTCACGAACATGCAGGGGAGGTTCTGCCGGCGGCAGAAGGCCATCGCCTCCCGCGTGTGGCGCAGGAGCGTCGGGAGGTCCCACCCCTCCGCGTACTGCCGGATCGGGCTCGAGCCGATGAACGCGCAGACCTCGACCGGGTGCCCGAGCTTCTGGACGAGGTCGGCCGCCGGCGCGATGTCGGAGACGAGCGTGCGGCACGCGACGTTCGCCCCGATCTTCAGCCCCCCGTCGCGCATCTCCCGGACGAGGGTCTCGATGTGCTCGCGCGCCCGCGGTCCGGCCCCCGGGAGCCCGACGTCGCAGGTGTCGATCCCGAGCGCGTCCATCAGGCGGACGATCCGCAGCTTGCGGTCGATGTCGGGGTCCCGGACGGAGGGGGACTGGAGACCGTCGCGCAGGGTCTCGTCGTCCAGCTCGACGGGACGCTCGGGCACGAAGCGGGAGGCCGCCACGTTCCAGTCGTGGACGAGGTCGGGGCGCTCGGCGCTCACGGGGGATGGCGTCGCGATCAGTGCGCGGAACGACCCTCGTCGAGGTCCCGGAAGAACGAGGAGGAGGACTTCAGGTCCTTGAGGTAGAGGTGGAAATCGATCCGTTCGTCGGGAGGGATGGCGCGCTCCCGGCCCGGGTCGGCGAGGACGCGCTCCACCACCCAGTTGTTCAGGCAGGCCACGGCGGAGACGTCCTTTTCGGCGATCGGGTCCTCGAGGGAGACGAGGGACTTCGAGAGGAGCCTCCCCTCCCGGTGGAAGAGCGCCCGCTTCCGGAGCACGGCGGCCTCCCCGTCGCTCACCATCTTCACGAGGTCGACGACGGGGACGTAGGGGTCGGCCTCGAAGCACTCCTGGAAGAGGAGGGCGACCACGACGAGGACCTCGTCCTCGGTGAGGCTGAACTCGCGGCGCAGGCCCTCGAAGCGGTAGCGCGGGGCCTCGGGGCTCGCCCGGATCCTGCGCTCGAGCGCCCGCCAGGCCTGCTCGATCCGGAGCCGGATCGCCCTCAGGTCCGCGTCCGCGAGGGTTCCCTCGCCGGCTCCCCCGTCGAAGAGGAGCGCGGCCCGCTCCCGGTGGAGGGCGGCGAGGTCGCGCAGGTCGAGGAGGTACTCGTGCTCGTCGGGGTAGCTTCCCCGCGACGGGGCCCTCGAGCGCAGCCGGGAGGATCCCCCGGTGAAGCGGCGCGCGATCCGATCGGAGAGCCGGAAACGCACGTCGAGCGGATCCTGGCCTCCCCTCGGGCGGAAGGTGGCGATCACGAGTCCGGCCCTCCGGAGCGCCCCCTCCGGCCGCAGCAGGCGCATGGCCGCGAGCTTCTCGAACGTCGAGCCGCAAAGGAGGTCCAGGAGGTCGCGGCCCGCGACGTCGCCCCGGCCCGGGGAGGTGAACCGGGTGAGGAGGTGGGCCAGGACGGCGAGGTCCTCCGGGGTCAGCCCGTGGCGACGGGCGAGGTCGGCGAAGACGCTCGGCTGGCGGGATTCGGCGAGAGTCCGCCGAAGGTCCGCGGCCTTCCGGTGCGTCTCCTCCCGCAGGCGGCTCAGCGCCTCACGAGAGGCGTGCCCCTCCCCCATCCGGCGCTTGAGCGCGCCGATCTCGTCGCACAGGTCGAGAACGCCTTTCCAGGCCGGGTCGGGTCGGGGCGCGGGGGTCACGGGTTCGACTCCGGCGGAAAATCGCAGGGCGAGGGCGCCACCATCCGGGTGCGATTATAGGCCCACCCGCCGGAGGTTGCCGGTGGGAGGTCGCGAGGAGGGCATCGGCAACCTCCCGTACGTACGATGAGTCGAACTTGCGGATCCGCTTGAGCGCCCGCCGCCGGCTGGCCCTCCTCGTCCTCCTCTCCCTCCTCCTCGCGGCGGTCGTCGGGCTCGACGCCGGCTTCGACGCCTACGCGGTGCCGACCGGCTCGATGGAGCCGCTCCTCCACGGGGACCGATCGACGGGGGACCGGGTCCTCGTCCGGCGCATCGGCGGGCTCGGCCCCACCCTGCGGCGATTCGACCTCGCCGTGTTCCGCAGCCCCGACGGCGTCCACTGTGTGAAGCGGCTGGGGGGACGCCCGAACGAGAGGGTGCAGATCCTCGAGGGGGACCTCTACGCCGAGAGCGCACTCCTCCGGAAGGGCCGCGGGGACCGGGAGGCGGTCCTGGTGACGGTCTTCGATTCGGATCGCGATCCGGACGCCGGCTTCTGGGAACCCGCGGGCGGGGCGTGGCGGGCGGAGGGGGGAGCGCGCATCTTCGACGCGACGGACGCGGCGGGTTCGCCCGCGGTCGTGCGATATGGAGCCCCCGTCCGGGACGACTACCTCGACCCGGACGGGCGCCGGGTAGCGGGCCGCCTCGCGGTCTCCGATCTCGTCCTCGAGGCGGACTTCACCCCGCTCTCCGACGGAGGGGAGCTCCGGATCGAGCTCGCCGGCAAGGGGGACCGGTTCCTCTTCGCGCTCGAGCGACGAGCCGACCGGAGTCTGGCGCGCGTCACCCGGAACGGCCCGAAGGGAGAGGAGGTTCTCGTCCGGGGGGAGACCGCGGCCGTCACGACGGGCGTTCCCGTCCGCCTCGAGGCGGTGAACGTCGACCAGAGGCTCGAGTTCCGCGTCGACGGGAAGGACGTCCTCCCTCCCCACGACTACGACCGCCCGATCGCGGGCCTACCCCTCGGAGGCCCCGGGAGCCTCGGGGACGGAGGGGAGGCGACGGCCGGGGGCGCGGCGCTCGGCGGCCTCGGCCTGCGGGCTCGGGTGGGGCGGATCCGGCTCCGTCGCGACCTCCACTACGAGGCGCGCGGCCGGTTCGCCGTCGAGCGGCCCCTGGACCTCGGACCGCACCAGTACTTCTTCCTGGGGGACAACTCCGCGGAGTCCCTCGACTGCCGGGAGTGGGGCCCCGTCGAGGGGAGGGCGCTCCTCGGGAGGCCGGTGTTCATCTACTGGCCTCCGCGCAGGATGCGGTGGCTGTGAGCCCGAGCCGGGACCCCGGTGCCGACCCCGCCGGGGGAGCCGGAACCTCCGAGAGAGGGAGGGGTTTCATCCGCCCAGATTCGCCCGCTGGGGAATCGAATGAACCCTCCGCCGTGGGATCGCCTTCCGGCTCCGACCCTGGTGCGGACCTCATGGTCCGCTACCAGCGGGGAGACGAGTCCGCGTTCCGGAGGATCGTCGAGCTCTACGAGGGGACCGTGTTCAACCTCCTCTTCCGGTTCACGGGCTCCCGGGAGGGGCTCGAGGATCTCGCCCAGGAAATCTTCCTCCGCGTCGTGCGGGCGAGGGGGCGCTACCGGCCCAAGGCGAAGTTCTCGACGTTCCTCTACCGCGTCGCATTCAACCTGTGCGTGAACGAAGGTCGATCGCGCCGCAAGCTCCGGCTCGCCTCCCTCGACGCGCCGTCGCCGTCGGGAGACCGCTCGCCCCGGGCGGACCTGCCCGATCCGCGAGCCCGTCCGCCGCACGAGGCGGTCGAGCACGAGGAGATGGCCCGGCGGCTGCGATCGATCCTCGACACGCTCCCCGAGACGCAGCGGATGGCGCTCGTGATGAACAAGTACCACGACCTCTCCTACCGCGAGATCGCCGAGGCCCTCGGCTCGACCGAGAAGGCGGTGAAGTCGCTCCTCGCCCGCGCGCGCCGGAGCGTCCGGGAGCGGCTCGCGCCCTACCTCGGCGGGGAGATCCCCGCGTGAACCTCTCCTGCGACGGCGTCCGCGACCTCCTCGCGCTCCACGTCGAGGGGGCGCTCGACCCCGCCGAGGCGGAGTCCGTGGCGCGGCACCTCGGCTCGTGCGCGGCCTGCCGGGCGGAGGAGCGCCTCGAGCGCGCCACGTGGCGGGCGCTCGACGCGGTCCCCGGCGCCGCTCCTCCCTCCGCCTTCGCGGAGCGGGTCGCGGAGGCGGCGCGCCGTTCCTCGCGCTGGCGACGGATCCTTCCCCTGGCCGCCGCCGCCTCGATCGCCCTCCTCGCGGGGGCCCTCGCGCTGCGGGGGACGCGCGCCGTCCTCTCCGACGAGGAGGTGATCGCGCACCTCGATCTCCTCGAGAACTGGGACCTCGTCTCGGATCCCGAGCTCGCCGTCGCGCTCGACGCGCCGGAGGAGGACCTCCTCCCGCTCGGCGGAGGGAGCGGGAGGTAGCCTGCCCCATGCGCCTCCCGGTCGGCAGGCGGATCGCGACGGCCCTCCTCCTCCTCGCGCCGGCGGCGCTCGGCGCCGCCCAGGAGGGGCGTCCGCGGGGAACGGAGGACGCGCGCCGGATGCGGTGGGAGTCCCTGACCGAGGGGGAGCGGAGCGCCCTGCGGAAGCGCTACGACCAGTTCCGGAAACTGGCGCGGCCGGACCAGGAGAGGCTCCGGGAGCGCTCGCGCGGACTGCAGGATCTGCGGCGGCGGATGGAGGAGCTCCTCCCTCCCGAGGTCGCGGAGCGGCTGCGGAGGCTTCCGCCCCGGGAGCGATTCGAGGCGGTGCGCTCCGCCCTCGAGGCCCACCTCGGGGAGAGGCGCGACCTCCTGCGGCGGCTGGTCCCCCCCGCCGAGATGGAGCGGCTGAAGGACCTTCCCCCCCCCGAGCGGGCCGGGCGGATCCGCCGGCTCCTTAGAGAGGCGCAGGGGGTGATCCAGGAGGACTGGCTCCGGTGGGGCGAGCGCGAGCTCCCCCCCGCGGAGCTCGAGCGCCTGCGCGCGCTCCCCCCGGCCGAGCGCTTCTCCGAGCTCATGCTCCTGCGCAAGGCGCGGACGATCGCGGAGATCGAGGCGAAGCCGGAGTTCGCCGAGCGGCTGTCGCCCGAGCAGTGGGCGAGGCTGAAGGCGCTCCCCCCGCGTCCCTTCTTCGCCCAGCTCGCCCTCCTTCGCGCTGGGCTCCGCGGCCGTCCCCTCCCTCCCCTCCCGGCCTTCCTCGCGCCGACCCCGGAGGAGCGGGCGAGACTCGAGCCCCTCCCTCCCCCCGAGCGACGGCGCGAGATGGAGCGCCTGCTCCGCGAGAAGATCCGGGTCCACCTGCGCGAGGTCGCCGGTCTGTCGCCGGAGGAGGCGGAGCGGATCGCCGGGCTGCCGCGCGAGCAGGCGATCGCGGAGCTGCGGCGGCTCGAGCCGCATCTCTTCCCGAAGCCCGACCCCCCTTCCCGAGGGCCCCGCTAGCCTGGAGGGGGGAGGGGAGATTCCTCGCGCGCCGCGCCGCGGGGGATGGCGAGGAATCCGAGGAAGACCGCCGTCGCGAGGGCGCCGGCGAGCAGCCCCCCGGTCCAGGAGGCGGGCCGGAACTCGAAGCGCACCTCATGGCGGCCCGGGGGTACCCGGACGGTCCGCAGGAAGACGTCAGCCGGGAGGATCTCCGCGGGGGCTCCGTCGAGGGTGGCCCGCCAGCCCGGGTAGTGGGTCTCGGAGACGACGAGGTAACCCTCCCGCGGCGCCACGACCTCGAGGAGGGAGGAGCTCTCCCCCCGTTCGAGGAAGCGGACCCCGCTCCCCGGACCCGCGGGCGGGTCGGCTGGCCTGGGAAGCGCGGGCCCTTCGACGGCCGCCTCCCGGCGGAGGTCGATCGCCTCCTCCGCCAGGATGTCGGCGGCTTCGGCAGGGGAGGCGACGGCCCGGGCGCGCTCGACGAGCCAGGCGCGGGGGTACGCGCGGAGGTTCTCGAGGACGAGGAGGTCCGCGGACGACGCGCCGGGATCGTGGACCACGCGGTAGCGCTCGGGGACACTCGCCGCCAGGACGCGTGCGGCGGCGAATTGATCCGGTCCGAAGAGGAGGAAGCGGACGTTGAGGAGGTCGAAGTACCTCATGCTCTCCTCCGAAGCGAGGTCGAGCGCGGTCGGAGTCCGCTCCGCCGCGTCCTCGAGGAGCGCATGGCTCAGGAAGCGGCGGGCCTCCGCGATCGCCGCCGCGTAGTCCGCCTTCGTCCATTCGCCGATGTCCGAGCCGTCGAAGAAGGGGTCGAGGCCGTTGCGGTCGAGGAAGCGCCTGCGGTAGAGGTCGAAGCGGGCGTCGAGGATCCCCTCGTGGATGCGCACGTCCTCGATCCCGAAGGGGGCGTTCACGTTCGGGGGGAGCGCGCCGAGGATCCCGAAGGTCCGGAAGGGCCCCTCCTGGCGCCGGAGGAAGTCGAGGTAGGGGGCTGCGGTCAACGGCTCGACGCGCTCGGGACGGGTTCGGGGCACGGCGAGGACGAGCTCGAGGGGGACGAGCGCGGCCGCCGCGAGGGCCGCGCGGGGCCGCGCCCGCGCGAGCCGGTCCACGCCCAGAGCCGCGAGGCAGGCGGCGGCGAAGGCGAAGGGGGAGGCCCCGTACTTGTAGATCCGCGTCTCGCCCAGGAGCGGGAGTCCTCCGATCGCCTCCGAGACGACCGGGGCGCCGAAGGCCTGCAGGAGATAGAGGAGGGCCGCCGCCGCGAAGGCCCGCGACGGCAGGCGGGTCTCCCGGCGCGAGATCCCGAGGACCGCCAGGGCTCCGACCGCCGCTCCGATCGGGAAGGGGGCGTAAGGGGAGACCCCCCCCGGGGGGGCGCTCGCGCGGCAGGCTCCAGGCACGAACGCCCCGAGGAGGGCGCCCGGCTGGAAGTGGTCGAGACCGGGGAGGTGATCGTGGGGGCTCGAGGACCGGCGGATGTACTCGACCGCGGGGAGGAGGGCCGGGGAGGCCGCGAGCGCCCCGAGGAGGGCCGCGGTTCCGACCCGCAGGAGGGAGCCGATGCCGGAGCGCCGCGCGTGGCCCAGCCCGAGGGCGGCCGTGAAGGCGTACAGGAGGAGGGTCGCCTGAGGATTCCCGCCGACTCCGGCGGACCAGGCGACGAGGAAGACGCCGACAAGGGAGGCGCGAGTGCCGCTCGCGAGAGCCCGGTCGACGGCGAAACAGGCGGCGGGGAGGCACACCTCGACGCCGAGGTGGTGCATCGGGAGATGGAGGGTCAGGTATCCGGTAAGCGCGAAGGCGGCCGCCCCCGCGCAGGCCCCGGCCTGCGCGATCCCGCGACCGCGCAGGAAGAGAAAGGTGAACCATCCGGCGACGAAGAGACGCAGGAGGTAGCCGAGGTCGAGGGCCAACGGGTCCGCGGGGAACAGGAAGGCGGGGAGGCGCAGCGGAGAGAGCGGGGCCGGCTGCATGCTCGCGAGGAGCGGGGACCCGCAGCCGTTGTAGGGGTTCCAGAGCGGGGCTTCCCCGCGCGCCCAGGCGTCCGAGACGACGGGGGCGAGCGGCTCGTCGATGAAGGCTGCCGAGACGTCGGCGTAGGGCGCCGGCGGCGCGGGGGCGCGAGCCGCGACCGGACCCGTCGGAAGGACGCCCGGGAGACCGACGCTCGGGGCGAGCGCCTTCCCGCCGACGAGCGCGTCGGCGTAGGCGAGGGCGAGGAGCGCCCCGACGAAAAGGGCGCCGCGGGCGGCGTCGGCGCGATCCGTGCGGCGCGGAGGAGGGGACGTCAGGGGGGAGAGAGGCTATCCGCGATTGCGCGCGAGCAGGGCGAGCCCCTCCGAGAACTGGGAGCGCGCCTCGTGGAGGGTGCGGAGCGCGAGGAGGCGGCGCGCGAGGTACGACGGCCGGAGATAAAAGGAGCGGATCGCGCGCCTCTTGGCCCGAAGGACCTCCTCGCGGGTCAGGAACCGGGTCGGCATGGCGATTCGCTCGCCCGCCTGGTCCATGTCGACTCGATTCGGTTCGGCGAGTCCGTCCCGGACGAGCTCCTCGCGCCAGGGGGTACCGAACCTCGGAACGGCGACGTTGAAGGAGGCGAAGTCGCAGCGCAGCTCGACCGCGAACTCGACGGCGCGGCGGAAGGAGTCCTCGTCGTCCTCCGGCCCGCCGATCAGGAACGTGCCGACGGTGCGCAGGCCCGAGCGGCGCGCCCGCGCGAAGGCCTCGCGGACCTCCTCGGTCGTGTATCCCTTGCGGTACTCGCGCAGGCGCGCGTCGTCGGCGGATTCGACGCCGAGGATCACCGTGTGGCATCCCCCCCCCGCCATCGCCTCGAAGAGGCCGGAGGAGGCGCGATCGGGTCGGGTGAAGGCCGTCCAGGACCAGCCCCTCCCCGCCATCGAGGCGCACAGGTCGCGGGCGCGCTCGGCCTGAACGCCGAAGGTCTGGTCGAGGAAGAAGATCTCCCGGACGCCGAGCGAGCGGACGAACGCCAGCTCCTCGAGGACGTCGGCGAGGGGGCGCGTCGCAAAGCCGAGCGTACCCATGATGCAGAAGGTGCACGGGTAGGGGCAGCCGAAGTCGGTGAGCATCGAGACGAAGCGGCGGCGACGGGCGAAGGAGAAGCGGTAGCCGCGGCGGGGGAAGAGGTCGTGGCGCGGCGTCGGGACGCGGAAGGAGCCGCGCGCGGCGCGCGGGGGCCGCTCGCGGATCCCCCCGCCGTCGCGGAAGACCGCCGACTCGACGGCTCCCATGTCCCCGCGCAGGATCGCCCCGGCGTCGCCGTTCGCGAAGGAGAGGAGCGCGCCGTCGATCGAGGGGTTGGCGGCGAGGGTCTCCGCGGCCCCCTCCCGGAAGAGGTCGCCCGTCGCGAGGAGGAGGGCGCCCGTGCGCCGCTTCGCCTCCTCGAGGAAGGGGCGGTCCTCCTCCCACGAGACCGCCCCGACGAGCGAGACGATGGCGTCGGGGGCGAGGGACGCGAGGCGCTCGAGGGCCCGGGGCGGATCGAGGCGCTCGGCGAGCGCGTCGAGGACGCGGACCTCGAAGTCGCGCGCCAGGGAGCCCGAGAGGACGACGAGGTCGATCGGCGGGTAGAGGTAGTTCGACTTCGTCGTCTTCGAGCAGTAGTAGTCGCGCAGGTAGAGCTCGCGGCCCGGGGGGTTGAGGAGGACGACGCGCCGCGCGTGGCGGGAGGGGAGCCTCGAGGCGATCACCGCGCCGCCTCGACCGCCGCGACGGCGGGCCTCGGCCGCAGGCGGCGGAGCGCCAGGAGCTCCCGGCAAGCGGCGAGGACCTCCTCGGGGAGGATCCGCACGAGGCACTCGGCCCGGCTGAAGTAGCACGCGTGCATCTTGTTCTCGTGGACGTTGATGCACGGGCTGCAGGGGGGAGGCCGGTAGAAGGTGACGGCCCCGGGGGAGAGCGGACCGTACATGACGGGCGTCTCCGGGCCGAAGAGGGCGACGGTGGGCGCGCCGAGCGAGGAGGCGAGGTGGAGCGGCCCCGAGTCGTTCGTCACGAGGAGGGCGGCGCGCTCGAGGAGCGCGAGGAGTTCCTCGATCGAGAGCGTCCCCGCGAGGTTCGCGCTCGCCGCAGGGCGAGCCATGCGCGCCCGGATCGACTCGACGTAGGGGCGCTCCGAGGGCGCGCCGATCCAGGCGAGAGCGGCCTCGGGAGCGAACCGGTCGGCGAGCGCGGCGAAGTGTTCCGCGGGCCAGCGCCGCTCGAGGGCGAGGTCCCCGGCGTTGGGATTGAGGAGGATCAGCGGCCGATCCTCGCCGACGCCGAGCTCCGCCTCGAGGGCCGACGCGCGCGCGCGCGCCGCCGCTCCGAGGACCGGCCGGACGAGGTCCGGGGCGAGAACCGGCTCCTCGGGCGCGCCCGCGAGGGCGCGGAAATTGCGCGTCACGTGCCAGTAGCGGTTGAACGGGACGCGATCGTCGTGGAGGTCCCCGCGGTAGGCGTTCGGCGCCCAGAATCCGGCCGTCCGCCGGGCCCCGGAGAGGAAGGCGAGGATCGCCGAGAAGCGCGAGAAGAACTCGAAGTCGACGAGGAGGTCGTAGCGGCGCCGGCGCAGGCGGAGGAAGAGGGCGGCGAGGTTCCGGGCGATCCGGATCGCGCCCCCCTCGAGGCTCACGGGGAGGACGCCGTCGAGGACGGGGAGGAGGCGGGCGAGGGGCGCGTTCCCCTCGAGGGTGAGGAGGTCGAGCCGCGCGCCGGGGTGGCGGGCGCGGAGCGCGCGCAGCGCCGGGCCGAGGAGGACGAGGCTCCCGATCCCCCAGAACTTGACGGCGAGGATCGAGCGGACCGGGACGTCGGGATCCCGGCATCCCCGGAGCCATCGGAGGGGCTGCAGCGCGCCGCAGACGAGCGGGCCGAGGTCGCGGTCGACGCGCTGGAGGGTCGAGAGGCGGAATCGCACCGCCCGACGAGGATAGCCCCTCGCCTCCGCGGGCGTCCACGCGCAGGCGGGCGCGAGCGCTTCCGTCCCCCGCGCGGGAATGCTAGGTTGCGCGCCCGGGTGATGGCGGGTCGAGGCTGCCGGTCCCGGGCCTATCTCCACGCGCTTCGATGTGCGGATTCATCGGGATCTACGGCTCCGACGGCGAGGAGGTCGTTCCCCTCCTCTACGAGGCCCTGATCGCGGTCCAGCACCGCGGCCAGGACGCCGCCGGCATCGTCACGTTTTCCGACGCCTTCCACGTGAAGAAGGGGAACGGCCTCGTCCGGGACATCTTCGTCGAGAAGAACGTCTCCCGCCTCCGGGGAAACCTCGGGATCGGTCACGTCCGCTACCCGACCGTGGGCGCCGGGGCGGGCGAGGACGTCCAGCCCTTCGTCATCACCTTCCCGCACGGCGTCGCGCTGGCGCACAACGGGAACGTCACGAACTTCCTCGAGCTGAAGGACAGCTACTTCCGCGCGCGCGGGATCCACCTCCAGTCGAGGTGCGACCTCGAGGCGATCCTCTACGTCTTCGCGCGCGAGCTGATCGACGCCGGCCCGGACGGCGTCACCCCGGAGCGCGTCTTCCAGGCCATCCGCGGCGTCTTTGCCACGGTCAAGGGGTCCTATTCCGTCGTCGGGATGATCGCCGGGGCCGGGCTCGTCGCCTTCCGCGATCCCTACGGGATCAAGCCCCTGGTCCTCGGCGAGCGGCGGGACGAGCGGGGAGTGGCGTACGCCTTCGCGTCGGAGTCGGTCGCCCTCGACGTCGCCGGGTTCCACCGGCTCCGGGATGTCGCCGCCGGGGAGGGGGTGTTCGTCGACCGGCAGCGGCGCCTCCACGCGGCGAAACTCTCCGACCGCCCCCACCGTCCGTGCGTCTTCGAGTACGTCTACTTCGCGCGCCCCGACTCCCGCCTCGACGGGGCGAGCGTCTATCGCTCCCGCCTGGGATTCGGGGAGGCCCTCGGCTCCGAGTGGCGCCGCCGCGGGGCCCCGATGCCCGACATCGTCGTGCCGGTCCCCGACTCGGCCCGCGACGCCGCGACGGCGCTCGCGCGCTCCCTCGGCGTCCCCTACCGCGAGGGGCTCGTCAAGAACCGCTACATCGGCCGGACCTTCATCATGCCGGACCAGGAGATGCGGCGGCGGTCCGTCCGGCGCAAGCTCAACCCGATCCCCGAGGAGTTCGAGGGGAAGAGGGTCCTCCTCGTCGACGACTCGATCGTCCGCGGGAACACCGCGAGGAGCCTCGTCCGGATCGTGCGGAGCGCGGGCGCGCGCGAGGTCTACCTCGCGATCTGCTGCCCTCCGCTCATCTCTCCCTGTCCGTACGGGATCGACATGGCGACGAAGACGGAGTTCATCGCGCGCGGCAAGACCGTCGACCAGGTTCGACGGGAGCTCGGGGCCGACTACCTCCTCTACCTCCCGCATGACGCGATGGTCGCGTCCGTGCGGGCCGACAACCCCTCGATCGACACGTTCTGCTCGGCCTGCATGACGGGGATCTACCCGACGGGAGACGTGACCCCGGAGCTCCTCGCCTCGATCGAGAAGGAGAGGGTCGAGTCGACGGGCGAGCGGCGCGAGGCGACGACCGAGTCCCCCGCCCTCCGCGCGCTCTGAAGCCCCGCCGAGGCGCGAAGGGGATGACCGAGGGGGAGTGCTTCGGCGCCGGGACCGAGCGCGACCCCGTCCGGCTCTTCGAGGCCTGGTACCAGGAGGCGGTCCGGTCGGGGATCGCGCAGCCCGACGCCATGGGCCTCGCGACGGCGAGCCGGGAGGGGCGACCCTCGGCGCGATTCGTCCTCTTCCGGGGAATCCGTGGAGGAGGCTTCGACTTCTTCACCAATCTCGGGAGCCGCAAGTCGCGCGAGCTTTCCGAGAACCCGCGGGCCTCCCTCCTCTTCTTCTGGCAGGCTCTCGGGCGCCAGGTGCGGATCGAGGGAACGGTCCTCCCCGTCCCGCCGGGCGAGGCGGACGCGTACTTCCGGACGCGGCCGCGCGAGAGCCAGATCTCGGCCTGGGCCTCGCCGCAGAGCGAGCCGCTCGCCTCGCGGGAGAAGCTCCTCGAGCACGTCCGGGAGGCCGCGGGCCGATTCGAGGCGCGCGAGGTCCCCCGCCCGCCGTCGTGGGGGGGCTTCCGCGTGATCCCGGATGCCATCGAGTTCTGGATCCACCGGGACCACCGCCTCCACGACCGGTTCCTCTACCGGCGGACCGGCGCCGCCTGGGAGATCTCGCGCCTCGCGCCGTAGCTCCTCTCCCGCGGCCCCGGTGGTACGCCCGCCGCGATTCGAACGCGGGACCTTCAGCTCCGGAGGCTGACGCTCTATCCAGCTGAGCTACGGGCGCGGACGGGAGGGATCGTAGGGCTCCCCCCGACCCGTCACAAGGACGCCGGAGGGCGGGAATCGGGGAGGGGCGGGAGGGACCGGTTACCGGGGTCGACGGGGGGACTAAACGGGAACGGACGCCTCTCCCTTGACCGAAACCAGGGTCCACGGTTACGGTTCCACGAACCGGTTCCAGGGATTCGACCTCGAGTCCCCCCGAGGGTGCCAAAGATGGAGCCCGAATTCAGCCCCAACGGCTCGCGCGTGCAGGAGCGCGGCCGGCTGAGGACGCGGCGGCTCTTCCTCCTCGCGGGGATGGGCGCGGCGTCCGGCGCCGCCGCCCTGACCGTCGCCCTCTCTCCTCGGACGGTCGTCGCGAGCCCCGTCATCTACTGCGCCGTCGACCTCGATTGCGACGGGCTTCCGGACATCCTCGAGCTCCAGTACGGGAGCTCGAAGGGCGTCCCCGACACGGACGGAGACGGATACGGCGACCTCGAGGAATGGATCCGCCGCACGCCGCCGACGAGCAACCTCGCGGTGGGAGATCAGGCGCCGGCTCCGAAGGCGCGGGCCTACGCCTACACGGAGTCCTTCGCGCCGGATCCCATGGTCCGCATGGGAGTGGCCCTCTACTCCCCCGACGGGAACACCGCCTGGTTGAGCCAGCTCGTGATGGCGGCCAGTTTCGACAGCGCCAACAGTACGGGGCCCCCCATCGTCCTGACCCCCCTCGCCTTCCAGGACTCCCAGGGGATGGAGTTCTACCCCGGGCACGACCCGGGCTCGCTCATCGCGCGATTCTCCTTCAGCCTCCCGGTCGCCCTCGTCGACGATTTCCTCCCCTTCAGCTTCGGGGCGGGATCCCTGGCCGCGAACGGTCCGGGTCTGGACTCGATCAGCTTCGATGAGGTGGGTGGCTTCCTCGGCTATTACTCCCTGCAGCCGATCCAGCTTCCGCCGGGAAGCTCCGGCTCCGCGGCGAATGCGTCTTTCACGCCGCTCGACCCGGGAGCGCTCGCGTGGGGGACCTTCGGGACCGCCTGCGTCCTGACGATGCAGTCGAGCGGGAGCGGGGGCGGGAGCGGGAGCCCCTACGTGCTGATCGAGGTGACGGGCGCATCCTGCTCGCCGTACCCCGCCTATTGCAACGCGGGGGACTGCAGCGCCAAGGTCGGCTCCGTCCGCCACGTCCTCGATGTCCTAGGGCTCATCGGGGGGGGATAGGCTCCCGATCCGACGGGGAAGAGTCCGGCGGATCCGCCGGGCTGTCGTCTTGTCGGCGCCCCGGCGGGACGAAACGGGGCGTCGAATGAGCACCATCCCGGACGGGGGCACCATCGGGTCGGCGGGCGAGCCGTCCTTCCCTGGCCCGACGGCGGTCCCTCGCCCCCCCGCGACGGGGGGGGAACCTCGGGCGATCAGCCCTCGTCGTATCCGAGAGCCTGGTGAACGGATGGACCCGGACCGGGAGCTCGTCGAGGCCTGCCAGCGATCTGGCCCCGAGAGGTACAGGAAGGCCTTCGAGGAGCTCTACAACCTTTATAAGGAAAGGGTTTACAACGTCGCCTATCGGATAACGGGAAACTCTGTGGATGCCTTGGATGCTTCTCAGGAGACCTTCGGGATTCTCTTCCGGAAGATTCGGGACTTCCGGTTCCGCTCGAAGTTCTCCTCCTGGGTCTACCGGATCGCTATCAATGCCGCGATCGACCTCCGGAGGCGAGGAGTCGCGCGGCGTTTCCCGTCCGCCCCGGAGCCTGTGACGATGGAAAAGCTGGAAGAGGAAAGCGACCGGGGCCGGGGCCCCGAGCGCTGGGCGGACGGGAGGGAACTGGAGGCCGAGGTCCAGGGGGCGATCGACCACCTGAGCCCGAAACTCCGGTCCATCGTGGTCTTGCGGCACATCGAGGGCCTCTCCTACGAGCAGATTTCCGAGGTCCTCCGCTGCTCGATGGGGACCGTGAAATCGAGACTCGCGCGGGCGCACGAGTCTCTGGAGAAGGCCCTCGTGGGCGTGGTGGAGCGCCACTACGTCGAGTGAGCGAACGACGGGACCTCCCCCGAGCCGATAAGGTGGGCGAACCGAGGACGGGACGGACGTGAAGGACTGCGATCGACTCGCGACGGCGCTCCTCTTCCGGGCGGACGGCGGTCCGCCCGGCGAGGACTCCGCGGCGATCGAGCGGCATGTCCGGGACTGCTCCGCCTGCGCCTCCCGGGAGCGGGAGACCCGCGCGCGGATCGGCCTCCTCCGCTCCCTCCCCCGGACGGCGGCGCCGGAAGCGCTCGACCGCGCCGTCGAAGCGGAGATCGCGGCCCTGGAGGCCTCCCCGGCGGACTCCCGCGAGCGTCTCGTCTCCAGATGGCTCTCTCGCGTCGGCCGCCTCCCCGTGCCCGCCGCGCTCGACGCGCGGGTCCTGCAGGAGATCGGGGGATCCGCTCCCTCCGCGCGCCGGCGCCTCTTCGGGCTCTCCGCCGCGGCGGCCGCGGCCGCGGCCGCCCTCCTGCTCGTCTGGACGGCGCTCTTCTCCACCGAGGAGCCGCTGCGGGGGGCCACGCTCGTCATCCGCGACGTGGGCCGGGACGAGATGCGGAACCCCGGCGCGCTCGGTTTCGCCCCCGGGCCGTCGCGGGAGCTCGTCTCCCTCCCTCCCCCGCAGGACCCGAGGCGGCGCGTCGCGAGCGCCCCGCCCCCCGGTTCTCGGGTGTCGGCGGACGCCTTGCCTCTGCCGGCGACCGGGCTCGGTTCGCTCGCGGTGACGCCGAGGAGGCTCGCGTTCGTGGGGGAGCGGGAGGTGACGATCTCCCGCGACGGGGTCGTGCTCCGGAAGTTCGTCGAGAGGGTCAAGGGGGACGGCACGGGCGAGCCCAAGGTCGAGCCGATCCGGCTCGACGGCTGGAGCGCGGAGGAGTTCCGGGCCGCCGGCCGCGCCGCCGAGTGGGCGGATTTCGCGAACTCCTACGCGGGCCGGACGGGGTTCTTCGCGACGAATCGCGACTTCGCCGTCGTCGACGCCGAGCTCCTCCTCGAGAACTACACGATCGAGGAAGCGCAGGGCCCCGCCCCGATTCTCGACCGGCCGACCGGGCGGGCGCGCTTCCGCCGGAACTTCGACGGGCAGACCCTCTCCGTCGCCTGGGACGTCGAGACCGGGCTCGTCCTCGAGGTCGAGGAGAGCCCCTCCCCCGGGCGTCTCGCCGTCGCGATGCGGTACGGCCCCGTCCAGTACGCCTCGCGTCCCTCCCCCTCTCCTCCCGTCGTGGTCGAGCCGGCCGAGGAGGAGCCCCCTCCCGGGTACCTCCCGCACGCGCTCCCGCCGGGGTTCCGTCACCGCCAGGCCTTCGGCCGCCAGATCCCGGGCGGCGAGACGGCCCGTGTCGACGAGTACACGGACGGCATCGATCGACTCTTCCTCTTCCAGCAACCCGCTCCCGGTTCGAACTCCCCGGCCTCGCCGTTCGTCGAGATCCGGCGCCTGAACGTGGGCGCGATCGAGCTGCTCGAGGTCGACCTCCCGGACGCGCTGGTGACCGTCGTCGGGAAGCTCGCGACCGAGGATCTCAAGATCGTCCTCGCCTCGCTGCGGCGCTAGGTTCCGCCCTCGCGCCCGGGCGCGGCGCGGACTAGAAAGGGCGCCATGGGACCGCCGGCTGCCGCGATCGCCGCTTTCCTGGCGGCCCTCCTCCACCACGGGCAGTACCGGGGCCCCGCGGACGAGGTCCTCACGATGGGCCGGGCGACGGCGGGACCGGGCGGCGGCGCGGGTCAATTCGGACCCGGCGGGGGGCTCGACTCCGAGAACGCGATCGAGGGATACCAGCGCTGGGAGTTCTGGTTCGAGTGGAACAAGGACATCCTCCTGCGATCGCGGGACCCCCGGCGCGCGGAGATGCCGGCCCTGCGGGAGGGGGAGGCGGCCCGCGTGGACACGACGTTCGCCCGGGACGAGATCCTTCCCCTCGTCCTCGCACGCTGCGGCCCGGGGGATCCCCACCTCGTGCACGCCGCCCTGCTCGCCGCGGGGAAGATCGGCGGGCCCGCCTCGGTCCCGCCCCTCCTCGAGGCGCTCCGCCACGGGTCCCCCGAGACGCGGCGCCACGCCCTTCTCGCCCTGGGGCTCTCCGGGGAGCGGGAGGCCCTGCTCGCCGTCGTCGGGGTCTACGAGGATCCCTCCGCCGCCTACGAGCTGCGCGCCGCGGCCGCGCTCGGCATGGGGCTGCAGGGCCGGCGCGAGTCCGCGCCCATCCTCCGCAACTACCTCCAGAAGAACCTCGACGTCGAGCACGCGGGAGGGGACGCGCGGGACCTCCTCGTCGGCTCGCTGGTGGCCGCGGGGATGGTCGGGGATCCGTCGTTCGTCCCCTTCCTGGTCGGCCGATACCGCGACCTCCTCGAGGAGCGGCGCTCGCGGTGCCGCACCGTCCTCGGGGCCCTCCTGACGACCCTCGGGAGGCTGCGCGACGCCGCCGCGCTCTCGACCCTGCTCGAGGCCGTCGAGGAGAAGGACATCGAGCTGAGACGCTCCGCGGCCCTCGCTCTCGGGGAACTCGGCGATCCCGCGGCGGTGCCCCGCCTCGCCGCCGCGCTGTCGGGGGACGCCGACCTGCAGGTGCGCGGATTCGCCGCGATCTCCCTCGGACGCATCGGCGGGGAGGAGGCGGTCGCGGCGCTCCGGTCGGCGTTCTCCGCGAAGGGCGCCTCCCGCGTCGCCCGCAGCTACGGCGCGCTCGGCCTCGGCCTCGCCTGGGACCAGGGTTCCGCCGCCGACCTCCGGCGGGCGCTCGAGGCCCCCGGGGAGGAGGCGGTCCGCGGGGCCTACGCGATCGCCCTCGGGTTCCTCGGCGATCAGGAGTCCGCGGAAACGCTCTTCCGCGTCCTCGAGAACCGGGGCCTCGATCCGGACCTCCGAGGGTACGCCGCCATCGCGATCGGGATGATCCGGCCCGACGAGGGGCTCCCCCGACTGCTCAGGGTCGTCCGGGAGGAGGCCGACGCGGTCGACGACTTCCGGCGGGGCCAGCTCCTCGGCCTCGGGCTGTTCGGCGAGAGCCTCGGGACGCCCCTGGTCCTTCAGGCCCTGAGCGAGGAGCGGCGCGACGTCGTGCGGGGATCGGCGGCGATGGCGCTCGGCTTCCTCCGCGATCCGGCGGCGGCCAGGATCCTGTCGGACCTCCTCTCCCGGGGCGCGCCGATCCCGGACCGCTCCGTCTACGCGTGCGCCGCCCTCGGTTCGCTCGGCGACGCGCACACCTACCCGCTCCTCTCCGAGGCGTTCTTCAACGCCAACTACCGGGTGAGCCTCCCGCTCCTCGGCGAGATCGCCGACCTCCTCTAGCCCGCCCCCCGTCTCCGGGACGTTCAATCCGCAGGACGGGCGTCGAGCGAACTCGACGCCGCAGAGACGGGCGCCTTCTCCCGACCGGCTCGCCGTTCCTCCTTCCGATCTCCCAAGGATCTGGTGAACCGGAGGTTGGGGTCGGACCTCCGCCGCGGGCCGCGCCGTCCCGCGGGATGGCACGGGGCCTGCCCCTCGCCGGGCCAGTCATGGTCGAGGAGGGTCCGATCCTGCCCGCTCCCCCGGACCCGCGTTCGGGGGAATACCGGGAGAAGCTCCTGAGGAAGCTCGAAGGGCTCATCGTGATCCTCGAGGTCGCCCTGGCGCGCATCCAGGCGGAACGGAGGACGCCCCGGGCGGACGCCGAGCGCCTCACCCGCGTCAGCGAGAACCTCAGTCGGACGCTTCGCGTCTGCCGGCGGGCGCGAACGGGGCTCGAGCGTGGCGAAGCCGTGCCCGGACTGACTTCGGGGGAAACCGCGATGAAACACGAGGAGCCGAACGACTCCGTCCGCCGTCCCGACGCCCCGGCGCCCGATCCGCGCCCGATGACGTTCCGGGACTACGTGGAGCTCTCCAGTCTCGAGGAGTTCCGCCGATTCCGGCGCCTGCCGCCCGTGCGGCTGGAGGACGTCCGGACGGTGAATCTCGAGACGCTCCTCCAGCGCCTCCTCGGGGCCTGAGCCCGGGCGGAGGCTACCGCCCCCAGTCGCGCAGGTACCGGAAGTCCCAGTGGAGGGTCCGGTTGGAGACCTTCGGGATCAGGGGAGGCCGGCGCTTGAACTGGGAGTCGCGGATCCGCGCGGCGACGCCCCGGACGAGCGCCCGGGGGAAACCCTCCGCGACGCACTCCGCCTCCGAGTAGCGCCGGTCGACGAGGGCGTTGAGGAGGGCGTCGACCCGGGCGTAGGAGAAGCCGAGCTCCTTCTCCGCGCTCTGTCCGGGCCAGAGGTCGGGACTCGGCGGCCGGCGGAGGATCTCCTCGGGGACGCCGAGGTGCGCGCCGAGCGCGAGGACCTGGGTCTTGTAGAGGTCGCCGATCGGGTTGAGGGCGCTCGCGCAGTCGCCGTGGAGGGTCGTGTAGCCGAGGAGCCACTCCGACTTGTCGCTCGTCCCGAGGACCAGGCTCCGCCACGCGGCCGAGAGGTCGTAGAGGACCGCCATCCGGCAGCGCGCGAGGACGTTGCCCCGACGGACCCGGCTCGCGCCGCGGGCGCGGGCGAGATAGCCGTCCGCCATCGGGGTGATGTCGATCTCGACCGTCCGCAGGCGCAGCTGCCGGGCGAGGCCGCGGGCGAGGCGCACGCTCTCCGGGGCCGAGTGCCGGTAGGGGAGGAGAGCCGCGAGGACATTGCGGCCGCCGAAGGCGCGCGCGGCGAGCGCGGCGGTGACCGCGGAGTCCACCCCGCCGGACAGTCCGAGGACGGCGCGCCGGAAGCCGAACTTCCCCGCCTCCTCGCGGAGAAACCCCGCGAGGAGGCGGGCCGCGAGAGGCGCGTCAAGGGGGAGCGTCACGTTCGGTCCGGATCGCCCGATCGATCTCGCGGAGCGTGAGGAGAGCCTTCTCGTCCCTCCTCAGCGGGGTCAGCGTGCGGCTCCGCCGGAGCGCCCCGTCCTCGATCCGGGCGAGCACGATCTCCTCGGCGTCGCCCGCCTGGGCGAGGACCCTCCCGAACGGGGAGAGGACCTTCGAGCCTCCCCAGAAGTAGGCCCCGTCCTCGAAGCCGGTCCGGTTGCAGAAGAGGGAATGGACGGTGAAGGCGAGCGCCTGCGCCTCGAGCAGCGCGTTCCAGACGCGGGCCGTGGCGACCTCCCCCTCCGTCCCCGCGACGCCCCGCCCGGGGGAGGCCGCCATGCAGAGGATCGCGTCGGCCCCCCGGAGGAAGTGGAGGTAGGAGGAGGAGAGATGCCATAGGTCCTCGCACACGAGGATGCCGAGCGTGCCGAGCCTCGAGCGCACCGGCTCGAAGCGGTCGCCCGGGGCGAAGTGCCGCCCCTCCTCGAACATCCCGTAGTCGGGGAGGTAGACCTTGCGGTGGACGGCGAGGAGGGCGCCTCCCTCGAAGAAGAAGGCGGAATTGAAGAACCGGTGGTCCGCGGATTCCTCCACGGCGCCGACCGCGAGCGAGGCCCGTCGCGAGAGCCGCGCGAGCCCCGAGAGCCTCCGGTCCCCCGCGCGTAGCGCGACGTCCGGCACGAGGTCGCGCAGGTGGTAGCCGGTCAGCGAGAGCTCCGGGAAGACGACCAGCTGCGCTCCTTTCCCGATCGCCTTCCGCGCCGACTCCTCGTGACGGGTCAGGTTCTCGTCCAGGTCTCCGAGGACGGGGCGGTTCTGGACGAGGGCGGCGAGGTAGTCCATCCGGCGAGGGGGCGGATTGTAGTGGGGGGGAAAAACACGCGGGCCGCCCCGCGGGAGAAACGAAAAGGGCCGGACGTCCGCGTCCGGCCCATCCGGTTCAAAAGGGTTTAGGATCTGGAATCAGAGGTGATGGGAAATGTGGGTGTGATGGAAGGTTCCAAGAAAAAGTAAGCCTAATGAAGGAAAGAAGACCCAGACCCTAAACCTTTATTCACGCTCGGTCACTATATCCGTGGCTCGAAGGGCGGTTTAGCAAGCATTTTTCTAGTAGCCCCTAACGGGCTAAACATAAAGGGTTTACCAGGGGTTCCGTCCCCTGGTGGGGGTGGGGTTCGAGGGGACCCGCTCCCAGGGCCTCCGTACTTCTACCTAGGCCCGGGCGCCGGCCGCCTCGAGGACGGCGTCCACGATCCGGTCCGGATCGATCCCCTCCGCCTCCGCCTCGAAGTTGAGGATGAGCCGATGGCGGAGGGCGGGGACGGCGAGCTGCTTCAGGTCCTCGAAGCTCGCGTGGTACCGGCGGCGGAGGAGGCCCCGGGCCTTCGCGCAGAGGACCATCGCCTGGGCCCCTCGCGGACTCGACCCGAATCGCAGGTACTTCCGCACCGGCTCCGGCGCCTCGGGCGTGGAGGGGGAGGAGAGGGTCACCGCGAGGGCCGCGAAGCGCTTCAGGTGCTCCGCGACGGGGACCTCCCGGACGAGCTGCCGGAGCCTCAGGATGTCGGTCCGCCCGAGGACCGGCTCGACCGAGGCGGGATCCCCTCCCGTCGTGGCGTCGAGGATGCGGACGAGGTGGTCGACCGTGGGGGGGGCGATCCGGAGCTTCAGGAGGAAGCGGTCGAGCTGGGCCTCGGGGAGGGGGAAGGTCCCCTCCATCTCGATCGGATTCTGCGTCGCGAAGACGAGGAAGGGCTCCTCGAGGGGATGGCGCGTGCCGGCGACGGTCACCGCGGACTCCTGCATCGCCTCGAGGAGGGCGGCCTGCGTCTTCGGCGTGGCCCGGTTGATCTCGTCGGCGAGGACGACGTTGGCGAAGACGGGTCCTTCCTGGAACCGGAAGCCCCGGTTCCCCCGCTCGTCCCCGACGAGGAGGTTCGTGCCGGTGATGTCGGCCGGCATGAGGTCGGGGGTGAACTGGATGCGCGCGTACCGGAGTTCGAGCGCCCGCGCCAGGGCCCGCACGAGGAGCGTCTTGCCGAGGCCCGGCACCCCCTCGAGCAGACAGTGGCCGCCGGCGAGGAGGGCGAGGATCGCCTGCTCGACGAGGTCCTCGTGCCCGAGAAAGACCCGGCCCACCTCGGCGCGCAGGGCGTCGACCTTTCCCCGGAGCGCGTCGATCTCGCGCTCGAGGCTCTCGAGCTCGGCCGGATTCACGCGTCCCGCCCGTCGATCAGGGGGAGGAGCCCCCGCAGGTCGTGCAGGCGCGCGAAGGGGCCGTCCCCCGGCGCGGGCGGGCAGAGATGGGCGTCGGCGGTGTCCCCGTCGAGGCCGCAGGGTCCCTCCCTCTCGACCAGGGCCGGGACGATCCCGACCGCGCGCGCCCCCTCGACGTCCTTCTCCACGGAGTCCCCGACGTGGATCGACTCGGCCGGCTCGACGCCGGCCCGGGCGAGCGCCCGGCCGAAGATCTCGGGGTCGGGCTTCTCGACCTCCTCGATCGCCGAGCAGACGGTGAAGTCGAAGCGGTCCTCCAGGGAGAGATCCCCGAGGAGCCGGGGGAGCCGCGGGCTCCAGTTCGAGATGATGCCGAGGGTGAGCCCCCGCTCGCGGAGCGTCCGCGTGACCGACTCGACCTCGGGGAAGATGTGGAACGTCCGCCGGTCCCGGAAGGTCGCGGAGAGCCGCTCCTCGATCGCGGGAAGCTGGCCCGCCGGCGCCCCGAGCGGCCGGAAGACCTGGGCGATGTAGGCCCGGAACCACCCGTTCGTGTAGCGGAAGTGCCCCTCGACCCGCTGCGGGAGGGCGTCGTGGGCGCGGATCATCTCGGCCCGTACGCGCTCCACCTCGCCCGGCAGGCCGAACTCGCGCGCGACGGAGGCGTAGATCTCCCAGCGCAGAGGCTGCTCGCGGAAGAGGGTGTTCCCGGCGTCGAAGAAGACGGCGCGCACGGGGCGGGTGGGGAGGCGGCGATCGGGCACGGGCGGGGAGAGCGGGGATGGATACCATATCGGCCCGAAACCGGCGGCGCGCCCCCGTCCGGGTCTTCCCCGGGGCCCCGCGACGTCCCCCGCCATGTCGATCGAGGGCCGCTCTCCGTTCCGGCGTCTCCGGGCCGCGCTCCTCCTCCTCGGTCCCGCCTGCGCGGGTCCGGGGGTCCGACCGGTCCCTCCGGCGCCGGCCGCCCCTGCGCCCGTCGAGGCCCACCTCGCGCGCGCGCGCGCGCTCGCTTCGGAGGGCTTCGCCCGGGCTGCGATCGAGACGGTCGACGCCGCCCTCCTCCGCGAGCCCGACCGGAACGAGGCCCTGCGCCTGAAGGCCCGTCTGCACGAGTCGCTCGGGGAGGAGCGGGCGGCGATCGCGGTCTACGACCGGCTGTCGGCGCGCGCGCCCGGCGACCTCGACGCGCTCTACCACTCCGCGAGGGCGCGGCTCCGGATCGGGGACGTGGAGGAGGCCCTCGTCGGGCTGCGACGCTTCGCCGCGATCGCCCCCGGGGATGCGGAGGGACGTCGGGCGCTCGGGACCGCGCTCTACCGCAAGGCGATCGCGGGCGCCCCCGCGAACGCGCGCTTCCTCGCGGAGGCCGAGGAGGAGCTCCGCGCCGCGCGGGACCTGCGGCCCGAGGCCGCCGACCTGCACCACGACCTCGCCTCCCTGCGGGTCGTCCGCGGGGATCTCGCGGGAGCGGAGGAGGAGTACCGCCGCGCCCTCGAGCGGGATCCCGAGCACCTCTCCGCGCTCGAGGGACTCGCGGAGCTCCTCGACGGTCAGGACCGGCGGACCGAGGCGCGCGAGCTCGCCGGCCGGGCCCTGCGGCTCGAGCGCCATCCCCTGCGCAGGCGCACGCTCGAGCAGATTCTCGGCGAAGGGGAGGGATGAGAGGCGCGGCGCCGGGGAGCAGGGCTGGATCCCCGCTCAGTGCCCGAGCGCCTTCTTCGCCTTCTTCGGGTCGTTGACCGTGAGGCCGAGCTCGGTCAGGTCGGAGTCGCGCGCGAGGACGTAGAGCGACTCGATGTTCACCTCGGCTCCGGCGAGCTTCGCCGCGAGCCCGGCGATGACGCCCGGCTCGTTCTCGACGAGCTCGGTCAGGAGCTCGGCCTCGGCGAACGGGATGCGAGACTCCTGGAGCGTGTCGCGCATGGCCGTGACGTTCTCGGCGACCAGGCAGGCGATCGCCCGGTTCCCCTCGGCGACGACCGCGACCGACTTCAGGTTGATCTCCTTCGTCGAGAAGATCTCGGCCAGCCGCGCGAGCTCTCCGGGCCGGTTGGGCAGCGAGACCCGAAATTCTCTCATGGAAGACTCCTGGGCGCTTGGCGTGAGCGAGAATAGACCCGGGGCGAGGTCGGACAAGGGGGGGGAGGTCAGCGTTCCTCGATCTCGACCCGGCGGTTCACCGGCACGTCGAGGTGCAGGCTGCGCCCGCCCGAGGGCCAGGACACCTCGAGCGCGCGCACCCGGCCGGCGGACCCGAGGCCGAAGTGGAGCGGCGCGAGGCTCTGCCCGTAGACGGTGAACCACCGGTCTCCGGCGACCTGGATCTGCTCGCCGTTCTCCGTGGCGACGCGCACCCGCGCCCCCAGCCCGCCGGCGCCGCTGCGGCGGGCGCGCAGCGAGACCTCGAGCCATCGGTTCGACCCCGACGCGCGGTTCCGGAAGAGCCGGTGCGGGCCGGAGGGATCGAAGAAAACGTCCCACGGACGCCGCTCCGTCCGGTCGAGGACGAGGAGGTCGAGCGACCCGTCTCCGTCGGCGTCGAGCCATAGAGCCGTGCGCCCGACCGAGCCGTCGAGCGCGAGACCGCACGCCCGCGTCCGATCGGCGAATCGTCCTCCCCCTTCGTTCCGGAAGAGCCGGTTCGGCCCGGTCTGCCCCACCAGGTAGAGGTCGACGCGACCGTCGTTGTCGTAGTCGGCGAACGCGGCGTGGCGCACTCCCTCCGGCAGTCCGCTCCGGTCCGTGGCGTCGGCGAAGGAAGGTCCTCGGCGTTCGAAGAGCCGGCTCCCCTCCGGCCGCGGGCCCGCGAGGTAAAGGTCCTGGTCGCCGTCCCCGTCGACGTCGGCGAAGGAGGCGGAGACCTCGGGGAAGAGACCCTGCGCCGCCCTCCCGGCGAAGGCGCCGCGTGGCAAGCCCGCGGCGTCGGGGACCTCCTCGAAGCGGCCGCCGTCGTTGCGGAACAGGGCGAGGGGGGCGATGGAGAGCAGGTCGAGGTCGCCGTCCTCCTCCACGTCGGACCAGCGGAAGGCCGACGCCCCCTCGAGCGCCAGCCCGAGCGCCGACGCCTCCTCCGCGAAACCGCCTACGGCGCGTCCACGGAGGAGGAGCGCGGGCTGGCGGAGGTTGCCGACGAAGAGGTCGGAGCGACCGTCGCGGTCGAGGTCGAGCCATGCGGCGCAGCGGCCACGGCCGTAGGGGTTGGAGATCCCCGCCTCCGCGCCGGACTCCCGGAAGCGGCCTCCGTCGTTCCGGTAGAACCGGTCCGACTTGGGCTCCGCCGGAGGACGCAGCTCCCCCGCCATCGCCCCGTGCGCGACGTAGAGGTCGGCGTCCCCGTCGCCGTCGGCATCCCCGAACGCGGTCCCGTGCGGATCCCCCAGGACGATGCGGATCGGCGCGCTCGCCGGCCGGATGCCGGCCGGTCCGATCCGCACGCGCTCGACCTCGGGACGTCCGTCGACCCGGAGGTCGAACCGGTAGGTCCCCTCGAGGAACTTCGTCCGGAACTCGAGCACCCCTCCGGCCGCGGGCCCCTGCGAGTCGAAGCGGACGGACCGTCCGTCCGCGGCCGGCTCCACCCGCGCCCCGGTCGCCTCCGCGCCGAGGATCGTCGAGTTGGTCTCGATCGTCCCCTCGAACCTCCGGCGCGCCTCGCCGGCGCGCCAACGCACGCGCCAGTTCCCGGGCGCGGATTCTCCGCGCGGCGGGTCGTGGTAGAGGTCGAAGCCCCCCTCCGGAGGCGGCTCCCTCGGCTCGCCGAGGAACGCGCTCACGCCCGGCTCCGGGACGAGGCCGCACTCGCGGGCGACGTCGCGGAAGCGCATCCCCCCCTCGTTCCGGTACAGGATCGAGTCGCGCAGGTTGTGGGCATTGACGAGGAGGTCGGGATCCCCGTCCCCGTCGACGTCGGCGCAGGCGGCGTCGAAGGCGTCGCCGACGAGGTCGGGCGGCGCGCCGACGCCGGCCCCCTCGGTGACGTCCACGAAGGGGCGCGGGGAACGGAGCCGGAAGAGGGGGAATCCGGCGAGGAGGAGGAGCGCCGCCGCGAACGGGATCCTCCGGGGTCGTGCCTCGTCGAGCCGGTCTCTCCGGAGGAACGAGAGGGCGGCGCCGGCGACGAGCGAAAGGAGGGCGAGACGCGGCGCGTCCCGTTCCGTCCGGTCGAGGAGGACGAGCCAGGCGGGCTCGGAGGGAGCGCGGAACCGGAGAAGCGCCCACGCGAGCCGGCCGGCGAGGAGGACCCAGAAGGCGAGGGTGGACCGGCGGAGGATCGCGGCGAGCCGACCCCTCACCGCAGGTAGCCGAGCGCGCGGAGGCTGCGTTCGGTCTCGGCGTCCGCGGGGTCGGCGGTGCGATGCGCCTCGACCCTCACGGCCTCGCCACGCATGCGCCCGGCCCACTCGAGGAGCCGGTCGCGGAGTCCGCGCACGTCCGGGTCCTCGGTCCGGTCCGCGCGTTCCCCGGCCGGGTCCCGGGCGTAGTCGAGGACGAGGGGTTCGGCCTCCCCGTGTCGGAGGATCAGCCTCCAGCGCTCGGTCCGGAGCGATTTCGCCTCCTCCCCGTAGAGGAGGCTCTCGGAGAAAGCGGTCCGAGGAGCCGGCGCGCCGCCCTCCTCGAGGAGGGGAAGGAGGGAGGCGCCTTCCGCTCCGGGATCCGGGGGGAGTCCCGCGACCGCGCGGATCGTCGGGGCGACGTCGAGCAGGCTCACCGGCGGCGCCACGCGCCGGCCCGCGTGGCGACCTCCGGGGAAGGCGAGGAGGAGGGGGACGCGGAGGACCTCGTCGTGCAGCGAATGTCCGTGCTCGAAGCCGCCGTGCTCGCCGAACTCCTCGCCGTGGTCGGAGGTGAGGACGACGAGCGTCTCCCTCTCGAGGTCCTTCGCCCGCAGGTGGGCGAGGAGCCGGCCGATCTCCCGGTCCGCGTAGGCGACCTCCTCCGCGTAAGCCTCGCGGGCGCGGGGGAGGGCCGAGGCGGGGGCGACCCGACCCACGCGCACGTCCTCGAGGAAGGAGAGCGGGACGGGCCGGGAGGAGCCGGGCGCGTCGTAGGGGAGATGGGGGTCGAGGTAGTGGACCCAGAGGAAGAACCGGCGGTCCCGCAGCCGATCGATCGAGGCGATCGCCGCGTCGGTGACGGGGCGGGCCCGGGCCGGATCCCCGTCCGGATCGGAACGCAGACGTCGGACGAGACGCGCGAGGTGGAGGGGTCGCAGGTGGGCCATCCACCCGGGGCGGTCGAGCCGCCGGTAGCGAGCGAAGCCCTCGTCCAGTCCGAAGCGCGCCTCGCACCACACGTTCGTGACCTGGGCCTCCGTGGCGTAGCCCGCCCGCGCGAGGACGCCGGGGAGCGAGCCCCCTTCCCCCGATCGGGGGGGTCGGCGGAGCAGGAAGCGTTCGAGAACGCGCCCCTCCTCCTCGCCCGTCCGTCCGGTTCCGCACTCCGAGGGAAACCTCGAGGTGAAGAGGGCGCTCAGCGAGGCGAGGGTCCAGGGGGAGGCCGCGTGCGCGCTCTCGAAGAGGACGGCGCGGGACGCGAGCCCGTCGAGGTGGGGCGTCCGGGCGCCGCCGTTCCCGTAGCAGCCGAGGGCGTCCGCCCGCAGGGTGTCGACGGTGAGGAGGAGGACGTTGGGGCCGGTCGCGGGATCGCGCGCCTCGACGCGGGGGAGGGAGCCCGGTCCCCAGATCCGGCCCGCGCGGAGCGAGGTCGCGATCCCTCCCCAGAGGGCGGCGGCGGTGAGAGCGCAGGCGAGAAGGAGGGGGCGAGAGCCGACGGGTCCGAGGACGAGGCGTGGGCCGAGGGCGCTCGCCGCGATCCCGCATGCGCCGGCGACCGCGAGGACCTCGAGGCCCCCCATCCACGCCGCGGGGCGAGCGCTCTGCGCGAGGAGGGCGGCGAGGCGCGCTCCGCCCGCGACGAGGCCGGCGCCGATCGCGAACCATCCGGCGAGGCCGGGAGTCCTCCGGAAGAGGATCGCGAGGAGCCCCGCGAGCGAGAGTCCGCCCGCCCCGGCGGCGCAGTGGAGCCAGAGGACGAGCGCGGGGAGGAGGGCGACGACCGCCCCGCGGCCCGGGAGCGGGGCGGGAGGCTGGGCGCAAAGACCCCAGCCCTCGACGAGGCCGAAGCCGCCTCCGACCCACGCCCCCGCGACCGCGGCGTCGCGCACCGAGCGGGGTCGGGATTCGCTCATCGGAGTCGGGCGCGGGCCGGTCGCCGATATACTAAGCGCCTCTCCATGGCGGGCGCAGTCGGATCGGGGCGGCACGCGCCGGAGAAGGGACGGGGCGGGGCGGGCGGGATCGGGCAGGCTCCCCTCGTCTGCTTCTCCTACGACCCTTGGGGGGCCTACGAGAAGAACATCCACCGGCTGATGCGCCGCCTGGCCGCCCGGCCGGAGATCGGGCGGGTGCTCTTCGTCGAGCCCGAGGCCTGGCTCTCGAGGCTCCTCGAGCCCCTCGAGCGTCCCGAACCGGGGGAGGCGGAGGCTCGCTCCCGGGCGTTGCGCGGGGGCCTCTCCTTTCCGGCCCGGGAGATCGGGGTCTGGACTCCCGTGCACCGCGTCCCGTTCGCCGGGCGCTGGGGAGCGCTCGGGGCGCTCGACCGCGCGCTCCTCCGCTCCGGTTTCCGGCGCGCCCTGCGCCGCCTCGGGATCCGCGAGCCGCTCCTCTGGGTGAACCGGCCCTTCGAGCCCCGCCTCCTCGAGGCCGCGGCTCCCGTCCGGGGAACGGTCTTCCACTGGTCCGACGACTGGGAGGCGTTCGCCTCTCCCTCCGAGCGGGATGTCACCCGTCTCTGGACGGAGGAGTGGCTGCGGCGCGCGGACCTCGTCTTCGCCGTCTCGCCGGGTCTTCGCGCGCGGGCGGCGGCCCTCAACCCCGCCTCCTTCCTCCTCCCGAACGCGACGGATCCCGAGTTCTTCGAGGCGGCCGCCGAGGGGACGGTGCCCGCGGCGAAAGAGGTCGCCGGACTGCCGCGTCCCGTCCTCGGCTTCGTCGGATTCCTCTCGCCGCGTCTCGACTTCCCGCTCCTCGAGGCGCTCGCCCGGCGCCGGCCGCAGTGGACGTTCGCGTTCGTCGGCCCCGAGCGCCGCCTCGGCGGGGCGGGGGAGGCGTTCTTCGGGCTCCCGAACGTCCGCCGCCTCGGGCCGCGGCCCGCCTCGGAGATCCCGGGCCTCTACCGCGGCATGGACGTCTGCCTCGTCCCGTTCCGGCGCGACGAGGCGACGCGCGACGCCGACGCGATCAAGTTCTACGAGTACCTCGCCGCGGGCCGGCCGGTGGTGGCGACGGAGGCCTCGGGCGCGGAGCGGGTCCGCGAGTTCGTCCGGGTGGCCACGGGGTCCGAGGCGTTCGAGCGCGCGATCGAGGAGGCCCTCGCGCGGCGCGATCCGGGGGAAGTCGAGCGCGGGCGCGCGTTCGCGCGCGGGAACTCCTGGGAGGCGAGGGCGGGGGAGGTCCTGAGCCGCCTCGCCGAGGGAGGTCTCCTCGGCGGGCCCGGCCCCGCGCCCCGGCCGGCGTCCGAGGCGGGACGGCGCCTCGCGGTCTCCCCGTGAGCGCCCCCGCCGCGTCGGCCGGCTCCCCCCACGCCGGCGCGGGCCTGCGCCGGGCGGCGGTCTCGAACCTCGGGCTCGCGGGGCTCTGGAAGGGCCTCTCCTGGATCCTCAACTGGGCCGTGGCCATCGTCCTCGCGCGCGTCCTGTCGCGGGAGGACTTCGGGCTGTTCGCGATCGCCTCGGTGCTGACGGGGTTCTTCTCGCGATTCAGCGAGATGGGGCTCGCCGCCGCCGTCGTCCAGCGCCAGCGCGACGATCCGGCGACCCTCGAGACCGCCTTCACGCTCCGCCTGGGGGCGCTCCTCGTCTCCGGGGCGATCCTCGCCGCCCTGGCGCCCTTCTGGGCCTCGTTCACCGGCGAGCCGCTCGTCGCTCCGCTCGTGTGGGCGATCCTCGTGCCGACGGTCGCCTCCGGCCTCTTCTTCGTCCCGAGCGTCCGGCTCTACCGGGACTACCGGCACGGCCGCACGCGGTTCGCCCAGTTCGCCGGGGAGGCGGCGAAGGGCGCGGGGATCCTCCTCGCCGCGATCTCCGGCGCGGGGGTCTGGAGCTTCGTCGTGGGAGTCGTGGCGGGGAATCTCGCGACCTGGGCGTGCTACGCCGCCTTCTCCCCCTGGAGGCCCCGGCTGAGATTCGACCGCGAGGTCGCGCGGGAGCTGTTCGGGTTCGGCCGGTTCGTCCTCGCCGCGGACCTCCTCTTCTTCGCGAACGGGAACGTCGCGAGCCCCGTCCTCGGCAAGCTCCTGGGCGTGGCGGCGGTCGGGGACTTCCGCCAGGCCTACGTCTACGGCACCTGGGCGGTCGCCGAGGTCGCGCAGCTCCTCTCGGAGACGCTCTACCCCGCCTTCGCCAGGCGGCAGGCCAACCCCGCCGCCCGGCGCGCGGGCTGGCGCGCGACGCTCCGGGCGACGGGCGCGATCGTCTTCCCCCTGACGCTCGGCCTCGCCGCGGTCGCGCCCGACTTCGTCCGCGCCGTCCTCAATCCCCCCGGCGATCCCGGGAAGTGGGACGGGACGATCGTCCCGCTCCAGGTCCTGTGCCTCTTCGGCCTCGTCCTCTCCTTCGAGCGGGTGAGCCATCCGGTGATCTTCTCGGCCGGCCGGCCCCACGTGGTCACCGTCGGACAGGGGGCGATGCTCGTCGTCCTCCTCGGGGGGCTCCTGCTCGGGGTTCCCGCCCTCGGGCTGCCGGGCGCGGCGGCCGCGGGCGTCCTCGCCGCCCTCGTCGCGACGTCGATCGCCATGCGGGCCGCCGCGGGGATCGCCGGGGTCTCTGCGCGCGAGATCCTCCTCGACCTCTCCGGCCCCTTCGCCTCGGCGGTCGCGATGGCGGGGCTCGTCCTCCTCGCCGGCTCGCTCCTCGGTCCGGGGCCGGGCCCGCTCGGGAGGCTCGCGGCCCGGGTCGGCCTGGGCGTCGTCGCCTACCTCCTCGCGGGACGGCTCTTCATGCCCGGGACGCAGCGCGAGATCCTGGGGGAGGTGTCGGTCCTCCTGCGACGTCCCGCCTCGACCCGGCGATGAGCGGCGGTCGCGTCGTCAGCGTCGTCGTCCACTGGAACCAGCCCGAGGAGACGGCGGCGTGCGTCGCCTCCCTCCTCCGCTCCGACTACCCCGCCCACGAGGTCGTCGTCGCGGACAACGACTCGCGCCCCGAGGCCCTCGCGCGACTGCGGGAAGGGATCGGGACGGTCCGGGTCCGCGCGAACGGAGCCAACCTCGGCTACGCCGGCGGGAACAATCCCGCCCTCCTCGAGGCCGTCGCCGGGGGGGCGGCGTTCGTCTTCCTCGTGAACAGCGACGCCACGGTCGCCCCCTCCGCGATCTCCCGGCTCGTCGCCGCGGCGGAGGCGGACGAGCGGATCGGGGCGATCGGCCCCTACGTCCTCTCCGCGGAGCGGCCCGAGCGCATCCTCTACGCCGGCGGGACGGTCGACTGGATCCGAGGGCGCACCGACATCCGACGGCCGCGCCCAGGGGAGGAAGGGGGGATCCTCGACGTCGACTGGATCCCCGGCTGCGCGATGCTCGTGCGGGCGCAGGCCGTCCTTCGCGTGGGGGTGATGGATCCCGCCTACTTCCTCTACCTCGAGGAGGTGGACTGGTGCACGCGGATGCTGCGGGCGGGCTTCCGCGTCTCCCTCCTCGCCGAGCCCCTCGCCTCGCACCGGGAGGGGAGCTCCCTCTCCCTCACGAAGAGCCCCTACTTCCTCTACTACTACGCCCGCAACCTCCCCCGCTTCCTCGCCCTCCACGCCCCGCGCGGGACGAGGCTCCGCTTCCTCCCCCGCTACCTCTGGAAGAACCTGGTCGCGGGGGCGGCCTACTACGCGGCGGGCTATCTCAAGGGGAGGGACCGCCGCGACCTCGTTCGCGCCCGCGCCCAGCTCGCCGCGCTGCGCGACGCGCTGCTGCGGCGGAGCGGACGCGGGCCGGCCTGGCTCGACTCCGGGTGAGCGGGCTCCGCCGCGTCCTCCTCGGCGCAATCCTCCTGCGCCTCTTCCTCGCGGCGGCGGTCCCGCCCGGGGAGGCCCCCGACGAGCGCGCCCACGCGGAGTTCGTGCGCTTCCTCGCCGAGGAGCGGCGTCTCCCCGTCCAGACGGAGCGCACCGGCGAGGGAGACCGCTATGAGTACTACCAGCCGCCCCTCTTCTACGTCCTCGCCGCGCCGCTCCACTCGATCGCCGGGGGGGGGGACCGCGCGCTCTACGCGGTCCGGGTCCTCAACGCGATCCTCTCCGTCCTGACCGTCGCGGCCGGCGCCCGGTTCGTCCGGACGTGGGCCCCGGATCGGCCCTCCCTCCCCGTGGGGGTCGCGGCCTTCCTGGCGTTCCACCCCTCGTTCGCGGCGAACGGATCCGCCGTCAACAACGACGCCCTGCTCGTCCTCCTCTCGACGTTGGCGCTCGAGCGGCTGGGCCACGCCGTCCGGACGCCTCGCCTGCGGCCGATCGACCGGCTCGCCTCGACCCTCCTCCTCGCCGCCGCGCTCCTGACGAAGGTCTCGGGCGCCGTCCTTCTCCCGGTCGTCGGTCTCGGCCTCCTCGTCGCGAGGGGCGGCCTGCGGGGATGCGCGGAGGCGGCCGGTGTCGGGTGCGGCGCGGCGCTCCTCGCCTCGCCCTGGTACCTGCGCAACCTCCTCGTCTACGGAGGCCTCCTCCCCCACGAGATCGCGAACGTCCCCTGGGGGGATCGGCCTCCCGCCCTCGAGGCGGCGGCGTGGGAGGCGGGCTACGCCGCGCGCACCTTCTGGGTCTCCTTCGGCCGCCACAACGAGGTCGAGGTCGAAGCCCTCCGCCCCCTCCTCTTCGCGCTCGGCGCCGTCCTCCTCCTCGTCTTCGCGCGATGGGCCGGGCGGGAGGTCCGCTTCCCCGACCGGGGCCGGCGCGCCCTGGCGCTCGCCGCCTACACGGGGGTCGTCCTCCTCCTCGCCTTCGTCGCCTCCTTCGGGTGGCGGTACGGCCAGTCGCAGGGCCGCTTCCTCTTCCCGGTGCTCGCTCCGCTTGCGGCGGCCGCCGTGTCCACGCTGGAGGAGGTCGCGGGGCCCGGCCGGTTCCGCCGGATCCCGGCCCTCCTCGCCGGCACCTTCCTCGCGCTCCTCGGGGCGGAGCTCCTCGGCGCGTTCCTCCCGAAGTTCTACCCCTCGGTCCTTCCCTGGTAGCGGGGAGGGGGGAGGAACCCCGGCCCGGGAGCCGTCGTTCTACAATCCCCCCCCTCGCGAATAGCGGGACGGCGCCCCGTATCCGGCCCGTCCCCCCCCAGGGAGGTCCCCATGAGATTCCCCGTCGCCCCCCTCGTCCCGGTCCTCGCGCTCCTCGCCGGTTGCCGGATCATCCGCCAGTCCGACTTCGAGAGGATCGGGGAGACCGAGGCGCGGATCGAGGTCGGCGGCGCCCGCCGCCTCGTCGTCCGGAACACCGTCGGCGATGTGATCGTCCGGACGGACGCCGAGGCGACGGTCACGGCGAAGGCCGTCGTCTACCACCGCAGCGACGGGACGATCCGGACCGCCGGGCCCGAGGACCTTCGCGTCGAGGTCGAGGGGGAGGCCGTGATCGTCGAGAACGCCCACCGCGACGACCCGGACCGCGACGACTGGAAGATGTCGATCGTCGTCTCCGCGCCGCCCGGCCTCGACCTCGAGTTCCGGCTGGGGGTCGGGGACGGCACCTTCTCGGGCGCCTTCGGCGAGATCTCGGCGGAGGTCGGCGTCGGAGAGCTCGAGGTCCGCGCCGAGTCGTTGCGGGGCGGGCGCGCGAAGACGGGGGTCGGGGAACTCACCGTCGAGGTGGGCGCGGAAGGCCCGGCCGGCGCCCTCGAGTGCGAGACCGGCGTCGGCGAGATCACCCTCGCCGTTCCCGCCGCCTTCGACGGGGAGCTCTCCCTCCGCACCGGCGTCGGCGAGATCGACGTCCGGAACGCCTCGGACGTGCACGTCGACCGCACGGGGGCGAGCGCCTCCTGCGGAGGAAGGCTCGGAGGCGGGCCGGGGAGGATCACGGCGAAGACCGGGGTGGGAGAGATCTCCTTCGCGCGCCGGTAGCGGACCCCTCCGTTGCGGATCGTCACCTGGAACGTCAACTCGATCCGCACCCGGCTTCCCCGCTGCCTCGCCCTCCTCGATCGCCACCGCCCCGACGTCCTCTGCCTCCAGGAGACCAAGGTTGCGGACGCGGAGTTTCCCTCCGCCCCGTTCGAGGCCGCTGGCTATCGCCCGACCCTCCACGGGCAGAAGACCTACAACGGCGTCGCGATCCTCTCGCGGTCGGAAGTCGAGAACGTCCAGCGCGGGATCCCGGACGCCGAGGGGGACGAGCAGGCCCGTCTCGTCGCGGCCACCGTCGGAGGGGTGCGCGTCGTCAACATCTACGTCCCCAACGGCGAGGCGGTCGACTCCCCGAAGTTCCCCTACAAGCTGCGCTGGCTCGAGAGGCTCGCCGCGTGGCTGCGCGGGTCGACCGACCCCTCGGAGCCGATCCTCGTCTGCGGCGACTTCAACGTCGCGCCCGAGGACCGCGACGTGCACGACCCCGAGCGGTGGCGCGGGCAGGTCCTCTTCCATCCCGAGGAGCACCAGAGGCTCCGGGCCCTCTGCGACTGGGGACTCGTCGACCTGCTGCGACGGAAGCACCCCGAGCCCGGGATCTTCACCTGGTGGGACTACCGGATGGGATCGTTCCACCGGGGCTGGGGGCTGCGGATCGACCTCCTCCTCGGGAGCCCTCCCCTCGCCGAGCGCTGCCGCGAGGTCACCGTCGACCGGGAGGAGCGCAAGGAGTCGACGGGCGAGGGGAAGCCCTCCGACCACGCCCCCGTCGTCGCCGACTTCTCCTGAGCGGCGCCCCTAGCCGATCGGGGCGCGGCGACGGGAGAGGACCGGGAGGTCGAGGAGGTGTCCGGTGCGAGGGAGCCGCGCGCGGCGGATGCCGGGATTCTCGACCAGGTCGGCGACGATCCGGCCGATCGCGGGCGCGCCCTTGAACCAGGCGCCGCTGGTCCCGATCGCGACGAAGTAGCCCTCGACGTCCGTCCGGTCGATCAGCGGATAACCGTCGGCGACAGTCCAGTCGTAGAGGGCGGGGAGCGGGCGGAGCCGTCGCACTCGAGCAGCGGGCCAGCGCGCGCGCAACGCGGCGACCTTCTCCCGGGCGAACGCGGCGAGTGCGTCGCGGTCGGTCCGCTCGAGCGGCTTCGACCGGAAGTCGCGGTGCTCGCGCGGGAGCCCGGAGCCGAGGCGCACGCCGCTCGGCGAGGGTCGGAGGTAGAAGCCCTGCCGCAAGTCGATCATGGCGGGGAGTCGCGGCTCGCGCGCCCCGGCGAGGGCGACCTCGACGACGGTCTGGCCGAGCGGGACGGTCGCGAGCGGGAGCGGACAGCGGGCGAGGAGGTTCACCTCGGAAGACCAGGGCCCCGCGGCGTTGACGAGGGCCTCCGCGGGAATCCGACCCTTCGTCGTCCGGACCCCGAGGATGCGCGGTGGATCGCCGTCCGTCGTGTCGACGGCGAGGAGACGCTCGCCGAACCGGAACTGGACGCCGTCCGCGCCGGCGGCCTCGACCGCGTCGAGGACGGCCTCGCGCGGCCCCGCGACGTAGCCCGAATCGGGCTCGACGAGGCCGACCTCGGCGGGCCCGGTGAAGGCGAAGAAGGGGAAGGCCTCCCGGAGGGCGCTCCCCCGCAGCAGGTCGCAGCCGACGCCGAGGGACCGCAGCCCGCGAACGATCCGGTGGAGGTCCGCTCCGCTCGCCTCGGGCTTCAGGCCGAGCGCGGAGGCGCTTCGACGTGCCGCGGTCTCCTGGAGGAGGAAGAGGACGCCGGAGCGGACGAAGCGGGCCCGGGTCCTCCGGAGGCGAAGGTGCTCGGCCCACGTCTCCCAGGTCGCGCGCCCTTCGTGGGCGAGCTTGATCGCCTCGCGCTCGCCGTAGTGGCAGCGGATGACCGCCGAGGAGCGGCGCGTGCTGCCGCGGCCGGGGGCGGGGAGGCGCTCGAGGACCGTGACGGCGAAGCGCTTGCGGGCGAGCTCGAGGGCGGCGCAGGCCCCGACGATCCCGCACCCGACGACGACGACGCGACGGGGCACTACCCCTTTCCGAGGTACTCGGGGAGCCGCGCGAGGTCGAGGTTCCCCCCGCTCACGATCGCGACGACCCGCTCGCCGGGCTTCACCCCCGCGCGGCGCGTGAGGAGGGCGGCCGCGGAGGCGGCCCCCGCCGGCTCGGCGAGGACCCGGCACCGCTCGAGGAGGAAGCGGAGGCCCGCGAGGATCTCCTCCTCCGAGAGGACGACGAGGCCGTCGAGGCGGCCCTGGAGGATCCGGAGGTTCCGCTCGCCGGTGAAGGGGGCGGCGAGGCCGTCGGCGACCGTCTGGACCCGCTCGAGCCTCACGACCTTCCCCGCCTCGAGCGCGCGGCGGAGCTTGTCTGCGCCGGCGGGCTCGGTGGCGACGACGCGGCACTTCGGAGCCGCCGACTTGACCACGAGGGCGCACCCGGCGACCAGGCCTCCCCCCCCGACGGGGGCGAGGAGGACGTCGGCGTTCGGGAGGTCCTCGAGGACCTCGAGAGCGACCGTCCCCTGCGCCGCGATCACGTCCTCGTCGTCGAAGGGGGGGACGAACCGCAGCCCCCGCTCGGCCGAGATCCGGTCGACGAGGGCGAAGGCCTCGTTCGCGTTCGCCGCGAAGACGATCTCGGCGCCGAGGGCGCGAGTCGCCTCGACCTTCACCGGGTTCGCCCCGGCGGGCATCACGACCGTGCACGGGATCCCCGCCGCGGCGGCCGCGTGGGCGAGGCCGCGGCCGTGGTTGCCGGCGGAGATCGTGACGACGCCGCGGGCGCGGGCCTCCCTCGGAAGCCGCGAGACCGCGTAGGTCGCCCCGCGGACCTTGAAGGACCCCGTCCGCTGCAGGCTCTCGAGCTTGAGGAAGACCTCGGCGCCGATCTCCCGCGAGAGGGCCTCCGAGCGCGCGAGAGGGGTCCGCTCGATCGAGCCGGCGAGGGACTTCGCCGCGCGCCGGACGTCGTCGAGGGTCGGCATGCTCGGGAGGAGAGGTCGATCGCGAAGGGTAGAAGAACCCGCGGGGGAGGCAAGGAGGAGGCGCCCTCTTGAACTCGCGGCGCGCTTCGCCACAGTCATCGGCCGCGATCCGCGCCGGACGAGGGAATCGAGCCCATGACGATCGAGATGTGCAACACATGCCAGGGGAAGGGCTACGTGAAGGGTGTCGCCTGCGTCGACTGCGCGGGAGCGGGCACGAAGGTCCCCTCCAGACCCGGGAAGAAACCCGCGCCGACCGTTCCTCCTCCCGGCCCGAAGACCTGAGAGGGTTCGCAGAGCGTCCGAATCCCGGACGTCCGGTCCGAGACTCGGAACGTCGCGGTCGTCGTCCATCGCTCTCCCCGGTGGCGCGACCGCGGGGAACGGCCTTTGCCGCGCGGAAGTCCGAGTCGAACGCGAGGAGGCCCGGCGGGACCGCCCCAGCCGCGTCGCGCGGCAGGCCGCCCCTGCATCCGCTCGGAGGGAGGCGGCGAGACCCACTGGAGAACGGCATGCAAAGAACCCTCGCCTGTGCGCTTTTTTTCGCCACCCCCGCCGTCGTTTCCCTCGCGCCGTGTCCGACGCAGGGGGGCGGCGCGGCCGACGAGCTCCACCTCTCGGACGAGCCGGGGAACTGGTTCCGGAGCGAGACGACGGGCATCCCCTTCACCCTCGTTCCCCAGGGCGCGCGCGTCGACTTCAAGATCGGCAACTGCTGCACGAACACGCGCCACACCGCGACCCTCCTCGTGCGCCCCGACGGATCGGCCGCGACGCTGGACCAGGACCAGTCCCAGAACGGGACGCTCTCCGTCGACCTCGACGTGCCGGGCGTCTACCTCTTCGTCTGCAAGATCCACCCCTACATGACCGCGGTCGTCGGGGTCGGCGACGCCGCGGGGGCTCTCCCCGACGTGACGGCGACCTCCCTCCCGTTCCTCTCCCACCTCGGTCTCGCCTCCCTTCCCGCCGCGGACGTCCTCGCCGTCGTGACCACGATCGCCCCCACGGATGCGGACAAGCAGGCGAAGTGGGATCTCCTCGGTCCCTCGAGCGTGGTGATCCCCCCCGTCCCCGGCGTGGGAGAGGTCTGGGTGACGACGCAGTTCGAGCGCGTCGCGGGCCAGGTCGACGACCACGACGTCCCGAAGCCCGGAACGCTGACGGTCGTCGACGCCGCCACCTTCGGCGTCGAGCGGGAGATCGACGGGCTCTCGGCCGACGGGATGTGGAACAACCCGCAC
Organism: Planctomycetota bacterium; assembly: GCA_022616055.1. GTDB lineage: Bacteria > Planctomycetota > UBA1135 > UBA1135 > JAKEFM01 > JAKEFM01. The sequence goes on along the minus strand of JAKEFM010000086.1, from coordinate 32,175 downwards.
AACCTCTGGGCGAACTTCGCCCTGGACGTCGTCTACAACTCCAACTGGTTCGGCCGCTGGATCAACAAGCTCGACCGATCGAGCGGCGCGATTCTCGACAGCCTCCAGGTCGGGGAGGCCCCCACCCACATCGTGACGATCCCGACTCTGGGCTCCCCGCAGCTCGGCCACCTCACGATCCCCCTCAGCGCCGACCGGCTGCTCGTCGAGGTCGAGGACGGACCGGACGGCCTGGACGCCGTGGACTCCTCGCCGACCGGGGCCGGGAAGACCCACCCCCACGGGCACTGGATCACCTGCGGGAACGGGACGCGCGTCGTCGTCCCCAACGTCTTCAAGGGGATCGGCTTCGCGGGCTCGATCTCCATCCTCGACACGGCGAGCGGGGAGGTCCTCGAGGAGTTCCTCCACGATCCCGCCGACCCGATCCGCTCCTCCCTCTTGATGCCGATCGCGGCCGGCGAGTGCCACGTGAACGGCGCGCAGAAGGCCTACGTCGCGAACGCGGCCTCCGGCCTGCTCACCGTCGTGGACGTCGACGCGATGGCCCTCCTCGGGACGATCCCGGTCACCCTCACGCCGGACGGCCAGACGGGGCTCGGCCTGCTGCACACCCTCCAGGTCCCGATCCAGACTCCCGTCAGCCCCGACGAGCGCTGGGTCGCGACCGCCGTCTTCTCCCTCACGACCGTCCCGCGCGCGACGACGGGCTCGGCCGACCACGTCGCGATCATCGACACGAGCCTCGACGAGGTGGTCGCCCTCCTCCCGACCCCGGCGGGGACGCACGGCGTCAACTGGGGGGCGAAGCTCGGCGGGGGCTACTACGCCTACGTGACGAACCAGCACGCGAACGTCCTCACGGTGATCGATCCCGACCCGGACGGGGACGGGGAAGGGTGCGACGCGGCGGTCGTCGGGACGATCCTCCTCTCGAACGGGAGTCCCGGCGCCGGAGCGACCGACGGGACGGGCGGACAGGGGGTGAAGCCCCTGCCGATGACCCACGACGGGTGGATCCAGAAGACCGTCGCCCTCGCGGGGACGGGGGCGCTCTCGCCCGAGGTCGAGGGATGGATCGCCCTCCTGACGGAGGAGCAGCGCGACCCCGTCGGACCCTTCCCCCTCCACCTCCACGTCGACCCGCTCGTCCCGGGCCAGGCGTCGGCCCTCGTCGTCTCCGAGGCCCAGCCCGGCGAGACGGTCCACGTCGGCCTCTCCTTTGCCGGAATCGGGGCGGGGCCTTGCATCCCCTCCCTCGGGGGACTGTGTCTCGACCTCCTGCCGCCGATCTTCCTCCTCGCCTCGCCCGTCGCGGGGCCCAACGGCGTCGCGTCCCTGGCGATCCCCGTCCCCTCGAACGTCCCGCCGATCGCCGTCCACTTCCAGGCGATCGCGATCCGAGGTCCGGCAGGCGAGGACTCGGTCAAGTCCGCACCCGTGACCCGCACGATTCCCTGACACGGGCGGGTCTTCCCTCCCTCCCGGCCGGGCCGCCTCGTGGAGCCCGGCCGGTTCCTACTTGGGAGGGGCGGAGAGGCGGCCGTACTTCCGCAGGACCTCGCGCAGCCGGTCGTGGGGGAGGGCGACCACCTTCTTCCCGTCGATCCCGACCATCGTCTCCGCCGCGACCAGGGCGTTCACGATCGCCTCCTCCGTCGCCTCGACGGTCGCCTCGAAGAGCGGATTCGTCCGGTCGTTGGGGAGCATTTGGAGAGAAATGATTCCCTCCGTCGCCGCGGCGCCGGGATTCGCGGTCGAGAAGGCGAGGAAGATGTCGCCGGAGCCGTTCCCCGAGACGCTGCCGAGGCGGGCGAGGCCGAGGGACGCGCGGCGGGCGAGCCGCTTCAGCTGGTGGGGGAGGAGGGGCGCGTCCGTCGCCACGACGATGATGATCGAGCCGTTCTCCCGGCTCCAGAGGGCGCCCTCGGGGATCTCCCCGCCGACCGGGACGCCCGCGACGCGCAGCTGGTGGCGCAACCCGTAGTTCGCCTGGACGAGGACCCCGACCGTGTGGCCGCCCGCCTTCGCGTCGAGCCGCCGGGAGGCGGTCCCGATCCCTCCCTTGAACTCGTGGCAGATCATCCCGGTCCCGCCGCCGACGTTCCCCTCGGCGACCGGACCGCCGCGCGCCCCCTCGAGGGCCTCGAAGACGTGGGCCGCCTTCACGTGGAATCCGTTGATGTCGTTCAGGTAGCCGTCCCAGGTCTCCGCGACGACCGGGAGCGACCACCAGTAGCCCGTCGCGTCCGCCCCCCCCTGCTTCACCCGCCAGGCGATCGCCGCGTCGCGGACGACGCCGACGCTGTGGGTGTTCGTGAGGAGGACGGGCCCCTCGAGGAATCCCGACTCCTCGAGCCAGGTCGTGCCGGTCATCTCCCCGTTGCCGTTGAGGGAGAACCAGCCGGCGAACGCCGGATCGGTCGCCGACCTCTTTCCCCGGGGCAGGATCGCCGTCACGCCCGTCCGGACGGGGCCCTTCCCGACCTCAAGCTTCCCTTCCCCCGAGACGATCGTGGCGTGCCCGACCTCGACTCCCGCGACGTCGGTGATCGAGTTCAGGGGGCCCGGCGTGCCGTCGAAAGGGACGCCGAGGTCGCGGGCGCGCGGCTTGCCTCCGCCGTTTGGAGGAATCGCGAACGCGGCCAGGGCGAGGAAGGAGGCGCTGGTTCTTCCGACCGGACGCGGACTCATGGGGGCCTCCCCGGGGAGTGGGCTACCTTGGACGAGCTTCGAGACACGGCGACGATCGGAGCGGGTTCCCGCGCCGCAGAGTCTCCGGGAGACTGGGACGGATCAAGCCTCCGCGCGAAGCGCGGGTCAGCGTGGACGCCCTTCGCCGCAACGGCGGTTCTCGACGACGTAGCGCACGAACGTCCGGTGCCACCACTCTCCCGTCTCCCGCCGCCGCGCCCGATCCGTGAAGGTGTACTTCCAGAGGCCGAGGCGGAGCGCCATCGGAGGAACCTGAGGGAACGGGTCGGGAGCGAAGAGGCCGCGCGCGGAGCCCGGCTTCTCGCAGATCCGATCGAGCAGGCGCGCGAGGTAGGCGGACCTCCCGCCGAGGGGGAAGAACCAGAGCTGGAAGTCGACGCGCGGCTGGTGGGGCGCGACGAACGGAGGCCGTCTCTTCGGGTCGCCCGGCTTCCACCGGAACTCGAAGGGTCTCCATTCCCTCCCGTCCGCCGTCCCCTCGATCACCGCCTCGTACCGCTCGAGGGTCATCGACGCGAAAAGGTGGTAGGAGTTCACCGACCGGTAGGGGCCGTAGAACTCGTGGATCTCCCCGGCGGCCGCGTACAGGAAGGGGAGGACCGGCTCCCGGCGAGGGCGCAGGACGACGAGCGCGAAATCGGCAACGGAACAGAGGACGACGGCACCGGCGAGCATCCGGAGCGCGATTCGCGGGAGGGGCGGGCGAGGCGGAGGCTCGGTCGGGAGGAGCGGTTCGATCGGAGCGGGACGGCGGAGGAGCCCGCGCAGGCGCGCCGAGGCCCACTCGAGGTCGCGGTCCTCGAGGAGGAAGAGGTGGAGGACGATCGAGAGGTGGTTGAAGAATCCGTAGTTCGCGGTGAGGAGGATGCCGAGCTGGAACGGGAGGAGCGCCGCGAGAGCACCCAATCGCACGGGACGCGGCGCCCAGACCGCGAAGGGGAGGACGAGCTCGGCGAAGAGGGAGAGGAATGCGCTCGACCGGAGCACGCCCGCGGGGAGCTGGTGGGCCCACCAGCCGAGCGCGGTCGGGATCGGGGCGGTCTCGAAGTAGGCCACCATCGCCGTCCCGTCGCGCCAGGTCGGATCCCCGAGGGCGAGCTTCGAGACGCCCGACTCGAAGAGGAGGCGGAAGAAGAGCCAGCGTCCGAGGAAGAGCCCCGCCCCGCAGGGAGGCCGGCCCCGCCGTCCCAGGAAGATCGATGCGAAGGAGGCCTCGAGGAGGAGGTTGTCCCACTGGAACGAGAGGAAGTCCTGCCCGATCGAGGCGAAGGAGAGGTAGAGCGCCCAGAGGCCGATGCGGAGGGCGATCGGGGCGCGGCCGAGGACAAGGGGGATCGAGAGGGCCGCCCCGAGCCACGCGGCGGTCACCAGGACGGCGTCGCCGTGCGCGATCCAGAAGAGCGTCGGCACCCGGTGGAAGCGCTCGGCGCCGAGGCTCCCCGCGACGGCGTCGAGGAACTCGCCCGCGGGCAGGAGGCCGCCCTCCCCGACGAGGGTTGCGACCTGGACCGCGAGGGAGACGAAGGCGTCGAGGAAGACGAGGCCGAGGAGCCGCAGGAAGAGGTCGCGGACCCGCTCGTGCCTCGCCCCTCCCGTCACGCCTTTCGCCGGTCCGGGGCGACGGGGAGCGAGGCGAAGCGGAGCGGCTCGGGGAGCGGGGCGAGGGACTGGAGGCTCGCGAGCAGGCGCGGAGCGGCTTCGGGGCGCCGCTCGAGCGCGCTCTCGAGGTCGCCGGGGAGGGGCAGGGCGCGCCGCAGCTCGGCGAGGAGCCGCGTCCTCTCTCCGGGCGGAACAGCCTCGAGCGACCGCTCGACGATCCGCGCCGCCATCCCGCCGAAGGCCTCCGCCGCCTCGAGCGTCGGAGCGAGGAGGCCGCGGTGGAGGGAGAGGAGCGCCGTCGCCTTCGCGGTGCTCACCCCGAGCCGGGCGCGGACGACCGCGAGGTTCACGACGGGGGGGAGACCTCGCCCCGCGCGGAGGTCCTCTCTCGTCTCCTCCGCCGTGGAGAGGACGAGGCGGACGGCCTCCTCGTAGGGGAGGTCGGAGAGGGAGGCCGTGATCCGACCGGCCCGATCGACGAGCTTGCCGTTCGTCGGCAGGACGTAGGTCATCCAGTTCCCCCTCACCCGGCCGAGGGAGACCATCACGATGGTCGAGAGGGAGTTGAGCAGGAGCTTGAGGACGAGGGATCGGGAAAGGTCGAGCGGGCTCCGGGGGACCCCCTCGACGAGGACCGCCTCGTCGTGGGGGAGGAGCCCGGCCCGCGAGCGTCCGCGGGAGGAGACGACGATCCAGGTCCGCGAGGCTCCCTCCGCCTCCGCGCGCGCGAACGCACGCCCGAGGAGGGAGCCCGGGCGTCGCGCCGCCTCGAGGTCCTCCTCCATCCCCACCGCGACGAGGAGGTTTCCGCGCCCGAGGGGCCTCTCCTCGAGCGCGCCCTCTCCGCCGATCCGGAACCGGAGGACGGCCTCGCGGCCGATCGCGGGCGCCGCGCCGCCGAAGCGGGCGAACCCCTCCTCCCCGAGGAGTCGCCGGTAGGTCGGGGCCTGCCACTCGAGGGCGCGGATCTCGCGCCCGAGGAGCCGGCACCAGGCCTCCTCGTTCGTGGCGGCCTCGAGGATCAGCGAGGCGGGAGGCGCCTTCGCCTCGGGCCGGTCGACGGGCCGGAAGGGAGGGAGCGCGAACGTCGGGGAGCGCTCGGTCGTGTCCGTGAGGAGGACGAGAGCCGATTCCTCCCCCGCGAGGTAGAGGGTGAAGCCGCGGGCGGGCTCGACGTCCCTCGGCGTATCGAGATTCCCCCCCTCCCGATAGGTCCGCGCCTCGATGCGGGCGAGCCGGGCGAGCGCCGGGATCGCGGCGGCGGCCCACTCGGGGATCCGCGCCGAGGCGCGGGCCGCGCTCCGGATGTCGTCCGGGGGAGAAGGGAAGCCGAGGGCGGAGAGATCGTCCGGACGGAGCCTCCTCGAGAGGACCCGGCCGAGGGCCGCCTCGAGGACGCATCCGAGGACGAGCGTGTCGATGCTCGCCGCCTGCATCCGCGTCGAGCCGGTCAGCGCCTGCGGCCCGGTCGCGAGGTTGATCTTCCGGATCCTCGGCTCCGCGAGAATCCGCGCGCTGCGCTCCACGCCGCGGAGGACCTCGTCGGGGTTGTTGTAGACGAAGAAGGCGCGCGCGCCGCGCTCGAGGGCCTCCCAGGCCGTGCCGAGGACGTGGGTCGTCTCGCCCCCCTCGGTCACGGCGAAGAGGACGTCGCCGGGCCCGACCCCGAGCTCGCGGACCTGCTGGCGGCCGAAGGACTCCTCGTCCTCGAAGTGCTCGACCGACCGGATGAGGGCGTAGTCCCCGCCGGCCATCGCGCCGAGGACGCGCTCCGCCGGGTCCGAGGAGAAGGCCGCGCGCGCGCGTGCGGCGGGCTCGGGGTTCTCCCGGCCGGCGCGCCGCCAGAACCCGCGCCAGGCCGATTCGAGGAGCAGACTCAGCCTCCCGGTTGCGCCGCATCCGGTGAAGAAGATCCGGCCTCCCGCGGCCAGGGCCTCCGCCGCGGCGTCGACGGCGGGGTCGAGGACTCCCGACTCGGCGGCTCGCGAGAAGGCGGGCGGGATCTCACGGTCGACGGCGTTCAGGAGACGAAGCCCCTCTTCGACGTCCCGGTCCACGACGCGGCTCAGGTCCGACGTCTTCGGATGGGGCTGTTCGGTGAGCAGGTGGCCGAGGCGGAAGCGCGACCCTTCGCGCAGGAACGCCTCCGCTTCGGCGCTCCGGGGAGGTCCGTCCTCGAAGCCTTCGGCCAGGTTCGCGAGCTCGAGGGCCCAGAACTCGAGGTCCGCGCGGATGCGCTCGGCGGCTCCCCGGTGTCTCTCGACGAGGGCGGACAGGTCCTTCGGCGATCCCGTCGAGTAGACGGGATGCTGCGGCTCGGTCGAGGCGGAACGAAGCGAGGCGAGAGCCGCGCGGAACGCCGCCGGACCGGGGTCGGGCTCGAACAGCGCCCGCAGGGTGCGCGGGACGGTGCGGGCGGTCACGGTCGGGTGAGGGCTCCGGGTCCGCCCGATTCTAGGAACTCCCCCGGCCCCCCTCTCAACCGGAGGAGCTTCCCAGGACGTCGTAGCGCGCCCGCTCGTGCGCCTCGACCGGGTCGATCCCCTTCGCGATCCAGGCCTTCACCTTCCTCTCCGCGGCCGCGCACTCCTGAACGATCCGGAGGACCTCCTCGGTCCGGTCCCAGGGAACGAGGACGACCCCGTTGACGTCCGCCACCACGAGGTCGCCGGGCCGGACGAGGACGCCACCCAGCCCGACCTCGACGCCGCGGCCGCCGAAGGCGCAGCGGCCGCGGACCGACTGCTGGATCACCCCCCGGCCGAACGCCGGGAAACGCAGCGTCTTCATCTCGTCGACGTCGCGCGTGACGCCGTCGATCACGACGCCCGACAGTCTCCGGCGCCTGGCGGTGGTGGAGGCGATGCCGCCGAAGGAGTTCACGTCGAGGCGTCCCCCGTGGTCGATCACGAGGACCTCGCCGGGGCCCGCGGCGGCGATCGTCTCGAGCGTCCCGCGGACGGGCGAGGCGGGCCCCTCCGGCACGAGCCGCATCGTCGCGGCGCGGCCGGCGATCCTCGGGCAGCCGCTCCAGATCGGGAGGATCCCTCTCGGGGCGCCCTTCAGGTTCAGCCGGTCGAGCGCATCGGAGACCGTGCAGGTCGAGTGCGCGAGGAATCGCCGCACCAGGTTGGCGGGGTTGGGGGGCATGACGCGACCCGTCGCGAAGGCGAACCTACGGCGGTCGGCGGCGCGGTTCGAGGGCGCTCTCTTTCCGCGGCGGGAGCCGCCGGGGCTATCCTCCGGCCGGGCTCCCGGAAGAGGGCCAAGGAGAGCGCCGCCGTGAGAAACGCATCGCGTGCCGTCCTCGTCGTCCTCCTCGCCGCCTGCGCGGGACCGGGGGGAAGGAGGGCCGAGGCGTGGCGAGATCCGTCGAGGCCGCCCGAGGAGCGGGCCGCGGACCTCCTCTCCCGGATGACGCTCGAGGAGAAAGCGGCGCAGCTGCGCTGCAGCCTCTCCGACCCGGAGGAGAAGCCCGTGATCCCGGCGGAAGGGATCGGGAACCTCGGGACCTTCCTCCGCCCGTTCCCCGCCGCCGAGGCGGCGGAGAAGGCGAACCGCGTGCAGCGGATCGCGCGCGAGAAGACCCGGCTCGGCATCCCGATCCTGGTCCACGACGAGGCGCTCCACGGCCTCGTCGGGAAGGGGGCCGCCTCCTTTCCCCAGGCGATCGCGCTCGCGGCGACCTTCGACGCGGACCTCATGCTCGAGGTCGCGACGGCGATCGGGAGGGAGACGCGCAGCCGCGGCATCCACCAGGCCCTCTCGCCCGTCGTCAACCTCGCGCGCGACGTCCGCTGGGGCCGGGTGGAGGAGACCTACGGGGAGGACCCCCACCTCTCGGCCCGCATGGGGGTCGCCTTCTGCCGCGGGCTCGAGGGGGCGGGAGTCATCACGACGCCCAAGCACTTCGCCGTGAACGTCGGGGACGGCGGGCGGGACAGCCAGGCGATCGACCTCCCGGAGCGGATGCTGCGCGAGACGGAGTTCGTCCCCTTCGAGGCGTGCTTCCGCGAGGCGGGGGCGGGATCCGTGATGGCGGCCTACAACTCGCTCAACGGCCTCCCCTGCTCCTCGAACCCCTGGCTCCTCACGGACATCCTGCGGAAGGAGTGGGGGTTCCGGGGCTTCGTGGTCTCCGACTACGACTCGGTCGGCGGGATCGTGAGCCTCCACCGGGCCGCGGCCTCGAAGAAGGAGGGCGCGGCGCGCGCGCTCGGGGCCGGCCTCGACGTCGAGCTTCCCAAGGTCGAGCTCTACGGCCCTCCCCTGCTCGAGGCGCTGCGGGAGGGGCTCGTCCCTCGCGAGGCGCTCGATCGCGCCGCCACGCGGGTCCTCGAGGCGAAGTTCCGGCTCGGCCTCTTCGAGGACGCGAGCGTGGATCCGGGGCGGGCCGCGGCGCTCGCCGACTGCGCGGAGCACCGCGCGCTCGCCCGGCGCGCGGCGCGCGAGGCGATCGTCCTCCTCCGCAACGAGGGGGACCTCCTCCCGCTGCGCAAGGACCTCGGGGCGATCGCCGTGATCGGGCCTCTCGCCGACGAGGTCCGCCTCGGCGGGTACAGCGGATCGGGGATGAAGACCGTGAGCGCGCTCGAGGGAATCCGGGCGAAGGTCTCGCCCGGGACGAAGGTCCTCCACGCCCGGGGGTGCGAGATGGCCTCCGCCCTTCCGGCGATCCCGCCCGAGTTCCTCCGTCCCGAGGGAGGAGACGCGCAGGCCCGGGGTCTGCGGGGCGAGTATTTCGGCAATCGGGACCTCGAAGGGAACGCGGTCCTCGTGCGCACGGACGATCGCGTCGACTTCGATTGGAAGGAAGGCTCGCCCGGCGAGGAGGTCAAGGCGGACCACTTCTCGGTCCGCTGGAGGGGGCAGGTCGTCCCTCCCGAGACACGGGCGTACGAGATCTCCGTCACGACCGACGACGGGGTTCGACTGTGGATCGACGGCCGCCTCCTCGTCGACGCCTGGTCCGACCGCTCGTCCACGACCGATCGGGTCTCCGTCCGGTGGACGGGAGGAGAGCCGCACGACCTCCGACTCGAGTACTACGAGAATGGAGGCGGGGCCGTGGCGCGCCTCGGCTGGGACTGGCGGTCGGGCTCCCTCCTCGAGGAGGCGATCGACGCCGCGAAGAGCGCCGACGCCGCGGTCGTCCTCGCGGGGATCGAGGAGGGGGAGGGGCGCGACCGCGCGAGCCTCGACCTCTCCCCGGCGCAGGAGGAGCTGATCCTCTCCGTCGCGTCCGTCGGGAAGCCCCTCGTCGTCGTCCTCGTCGGGGGAAGCGCGGTCACGATGGCGCGCTGGATCGGGCAGGCCCCGGCGATCCTCGAGGCCTGGTACGGGGGTGAAGAGGGGGGGAGCGCCCTCGCCGAGGTCCTGTTCGGCGACGTCAGTCCCGCCGGCCGCCTCCCGATCACCTTCCCGCGGTCCGTCGGACAGGTCCCCCTCTTCTACAACCACCGCCCGACTGGCCGGGGCTACGACTACGTCGACCTGACGGGGCGCCCGCTCTTCCCCTTCGGTCATGGGCTCTCCTACACGAGCTTCGAGTACTCGAACCTCCGGATCGAGCCGGCCGAGATCCCCCCGGCGGGGCGCGTCGAGGTGCGCGCCGACGTGAAGAACGTCGGATCCCGTCCGGGGGACGAGGTCGTCCAGCTCTACCTGCGCGACGAGGTCGGCAGCGTCGTGCGGCCGGTGAAGGAGCTCCGCGGGTTCCGGCGGATCGCGCTCGCTCCCGGCGAGACGCGGACCGTGGCCTTCGGCCTCGGACCGCGGGACCTCGCCTTCCCGGGGCCGGACGGGAGGCCGCTCGTCGAGCCCGGGACGTTCCGGGCGATGGTCGGCGCGTCCTCCTCCGACGTCCGGCTCGAGGGCGAGTTCCGGGTGACCCGGGCGCGCTGAGGCGGCCCGTCCGACGATCCGGCAGGCGACTCACGTGGGTCGCAGCGCCGAGGGATGCCCCGCGGAGGGGATCCCGGTCGAGCGATCGTTCCCCTCCTCGCGCTCCAGACTCCGCTCGGACCCCCGCCGAACGCGTGGCGCTCCCGAGGAGGCGGAAGCCGAGGCCTGCCGGAGCCGGGGGAGCCGCCCCGCAACCGTGATTTACATCCAGACGGCTGGATGTAAAGCACGCCTTCATGCGTCGCGCGGGGGGGTTCCTCCTCCGGGTCGCGGGGTGCGCCGACATCCTGCGAGAGCTCTCCGCCGGCTGATCCCGGGGGGCCCCGCGCGTTTCGGCGGCGAGCGACCTCGATTAGCATTCCGGCAGGCGACCCACGTAGGTCGCCGCATCGACAGGAGCCCCGTGAAGAAGATCCCGGTCCTCGCGGTCCTCCTCTCTCTCCCCCCCGCGACCGCGCAGACCCCGCCCGTGCCCGGGACCCTCTCGGGGAAGCGGATCGTCATCTCCCCCGGCCACGGCCGGTACTGGCACTCGACGCTCGGCTGGATCTACCAGCGCCCGCTGATCAACGGTCTCGTCGAGGACGTCCACACGAACGAGATCGCCATCGACCATCTCTACCGCTACCTCGAGGGGGCGGGGGCGAAGGTGATCGCCTGCCGCGAGCGGGGCTACGTCCCCTTCGAGGCGATCCGGGACAACGACGTCCCCGCGACGTACGCCGAGACCGGAACCTGGACGACGAGCGGGACCCCGGGCTACGCCGGGCTCACCTACCGCTTCGTCAACGCGAGCCCGACGGAGACGGCAACCGCGACGTGGAGCGCCGTGATCCCCGCGGACGGGCTCTACCCCGTCTACGTCTTCTCCCGCGACGGGGCGAACCGGGTGACGGACGCGCTCTACCGGGTCCTCCACCCGGGCGGGCTGAGCGAGGTGCGGGTGAACCAGGAGATCGACGGCCTGCGCTGGAACTACCTCGGCTCGTGGCACTGGTTCGCGGGGGACCTCGCGCAGGTGACCCTGTCGAACGAATCGGCCGAGACGGGCGTCGTGATCGCCGACGCCGTCCGGATCGGGGCGGGGATGGGCTCGATCGTGCGCGGAGGGACGACGAGCGGGGACCCGCGGTGGCGGGAGTGCTCCCGCTACTGGGCCGAGTACTCCGGAGCCCCCTCGAGCGTCTGGGACCCCTGCGGGCCCACGAACCAGGACAACTGCGACGACGTGACGACGCGGCCGAACTTCGCGGAATGGTGGGGGGCGGACGCCTTCGTCTCCCTGCACACGAACGCGAGCCCGACCGGGACGGGGAGCGGGACGAGCACCTACATCTACAACGGGGCGGGCGGCGGGAGCGCGACACCCGGCAGCGCCGCGCTCCAGGCCTCGATCCACAACCGCATCGTCCTCGACATCCAGGCGGAGTGGGACGCGACCTGGACGAACGGCGGGCTCCTCCAGGCGAACTTCGGCGAGGTGCGCGAGCTCGTGACGATGCCGGGCTGCCTGATCGAGCTCGCGTTCCACGACAACGTCGCCCTCGACAACCCCTACCTCCACGAGCCCGAGTTCCGGGAGATCTCCGGGCGGGCGATCTACCGGGGGATCGCGAGCTACTTCCTCCCGGGCGCGCCCTTCGTGCCGGAGCCGCCCGTCGAGGTCGCGATCCAGAACCAGGCCGACGGCGCGCTGAAGGTCCGCTGGTCGTCGGTCGCCGGGGCGACCGGCTACGTCGTCTATCGCTCGCCGAACGGCAAGGCGTTCGACGACGGGACGATCGTGGCGGGGGGCGGGACGGGCGAGCTCGCCCTGACCGGCGTCGCCCTCGGGGAGGTCGTGCACGCCAGGGTCGCTTCCTTCAACGCCGGGGGAGTGGGCCGTCCGACCGAGGTCGTCGCCGCCCGCGCCGCGAAGGGGGGGCCGGTCCCGGTCCTCCTCGTCTCGGGGTTCGACCGGCTCGACGCCTTCGTCCTCGAGCGGGACAACAGCTTCGACTTCCAGCGCCAGCACGCGGCGGCCGTCTCGGCCGCCGTGGACGCGGGGTGGAGCTTCGACGGCGCGAACAACGAGGCGGTGCCGGGCCTGATCGCGCTCGCCCCCTATGTCATGGTCGACTGGATCCTCGGGGAGGAGTCGACCGTGGACGAGACCTTCTCCTCCGCCGAGCAGGCCCTCGTGGCCGTCTATCTCGCCGGCGGCGGCAACCTCTTCGCGACCGGCGCCGAGATCGGGTGGGACCTCGACTTCCTCGGGTCGGTCGCCGACCGGACGTTCTACGAGTCGACCCTCGGGCTGAACTACGTCGCCGACGACGCGAACACCCACTCGATCGCGCAGCCGCCGGCGGGCTCGTTCTTCGCCGGGATCCCGGGGTTCACCTTCGACGACGGGACGCAGGGGACCTACGACGCGAACTTCCCCGACGTCCTCCTCCCCTCCTCCCTGCAGGGGGCGATCGTCCTCACCTACGCCAACGGGGGCGGGGCCGCGGTCCGCTTCGTGGCGCCGGGCTACCACGTGATCGGGTTCGGATTCCCCTTCGAGACGATCGTCGAGGGCGCGCCGCGCGACGCCGTCATGGGGCGAGTCCTCGAGGACCTCGCCCCGCTGCCGATCCCGCCCCAGGACCCGATCGCGCCGGGCGCCTCCCGCTCGATCCCCGTGACGCTGCCGGGCTCGGCGGGGCTCCCCTTCGCCGTGACCGGTTCGCTCGGGAACTTCCCCGGCGTCCCGATCGACGCGGGGCGGATCGTCCCCCTCAACCCCGATCCGCTCTTCTTCCTCCTCCTCGCGCCCGGGAACGGCGTCCTCTCGGGGAACGTCGGGACGCTCGACCCCGCGGGGCAGGCGACGATGACGCTCTCCATCCCCGCGATCCCGGGGATCTCGGGGCTCGCCCTCTACCTCGCCGGCGCCTCCTTCAGCGGCGGCGCGCTGAACGAGCTGACGAACTGGGTCCGGGTCGCGATCCTCTAGGCCGCCCCGTGACCCGCCGCGCCGTCCTCCTCGATTTCGGCAACACCCTCGTCGGGGAGGTCTCCTCCTTCGAGGTCTACGACCCCGCCGCCGCCCCCGTGCTCGAGGCCCACCTGTCGAGGCGGCTCGCCGACCGCGACGCGGCGAAGGTCGTCGCGCGGTTCCTGCGCCTGCGGCGCGAGGGGATCGGGCGCGCCCGGCGCACGTACGTCGAGGAGCCGGCGGCGGGCCACCTCAAGACGGCGTTCGAGACCGGAGGGCTCCACGCCCCGGCGCCGGAGGAGATCGAGGCGGCGCTCGACGTCTTCTGCGCGAAGGAGGAGGCCGCCTACCGGCCGGTCCCCGGCGCGCTCGAGGCGCTCGCGGCGCTGCGGGAGGCGGGGGTCCGCCTCGGGCTCGTCTCGAACAACACCTACCACGCGCCGATCGCCCGGACCCTCGAGCGGCTCGGGATGCGGCCGCATTTCGACGTGCTCGTCAGCTCGAGCGCCTTCGGGTTCCGCAAGCCCGACCCGCGCATCTTCCGCGCGGCGAGCGACTACCTCGGCGTCGACCCGCGGGACTGCGTCCACGTCGGGGACCTCCCGCTCGTCGACGTCGCCGGGGCCCGGGCGGCGGGGATGAAGAGCGTCCTCGCCCGCGTGGTCCCCTCCCTCGCCGGGGAGTCGCCCCCCGAGGGCCCGGAGCCCGACGCCGTCGTCGAGGACCTTCGCCGCCTCCCGGAGGCGGCGCTCGCCCTCCTCGCCCGTTGAAGGGGACCGGGGAGGGCGTGGGAGAATCCCGGCGGACCCGGAGGGAACCCCTTATGGCGGACCCGAGGACCGGGGAAGTCCCCACCGCGGCGCGGCTGTGGCGGGAGCTCCCCAAGGAAGAGCGCGAGGCCGTCGCCCGCGCCTTCTTCGAGCAGAAGGATCTCGCTCCCGAGGCGGCGGAGGCCCTCGCGCGGGAGATCGGCCCGCGCCGCGGCTTCCGCGAGGCGGGCTTCCTGCGGCTTGCGCTCGACCTGCGCGTGAGGATGCTCGCCTCGACCCTCGATCTCCGGGAGGACGTCGCGGCGACCCTCCTGCTCGTCTTCCACATGGAGAGGCGCCGCCCGCTCCTGCGCCGGTTCCTCGACCTCGTCGGGATCCCGCACGAGGACGGGATGATCGGGGAGGAGGAGAACCCCGTCGTCCCCTCGGTCGAGGTCGTCGCGAAGGCGACGGAGGCCCTCCTCGCCGAGTTCCCGGCGGCCGACGTGCGCCTCTACTACCGGGCCCTCCTCACGCAGGAGCCCTCCCGCTGGCGGGCGGTCGGGGGCGCGCTCTCCCTCCCTCGGCTCGCCGCCCCCCCCTCTCCCTAGCCGGCCGGGGAGGTCTCCGCGGGGCTTCGGTCGGGGCGCCCCGGAGGCCGAAACAGGGGAGCCCCCGCTCGCTCGCATGGGAGCTCCCCTCGTCCTCGGCGCGGAGAACGCCCTCTCCATCGACCGGAGAGGCGCCCGATGACACTCTCGAAGCGGGAGCGCCTCGTCCTCGCGAGCGCCGCCTTCCTCATCGGGGCCGTCGCGTTCGTCCTGACGCTCGTCGTTCGCGGGACGCCGAAGCTCGCACGCAGTCTCCCGCGGCCGGAGACCACGCTGGTGCCGGGCGCGGAATGGCCCATCGACACCCGGCCCGCGAGCCGTCCGGCCGAGGGAGGGGAGGGGGACCTCGAGCCCCCGGCCGAGCCTCCCCTCGAGGGAGACGAGGGTCGACCCGAGCCCGCGGAGCCAACCGTCGCGAAGCCGAGCGGACCTGTGGGAACCCTCTCCGGCCGGATCACGGACGAGCGGGGGTCGCCGCTGCGCTTCGCGTCGGTCACGCTCGCGATCGAGCGCCGCGAGGTCGACGACGAGGGGGAGGAGACGAAGGTCTCCTTCGAGAAGGTCGCGGACTGCCGGGCGAACGCGAGCGGCGTCTATCGGCTGGAGACGCGGATGGGAGGGGAGCTCGCGCTCCGGGCGGCCGTCGCCGGCTACGAGGACGGGACCCTGCGACGGAACTTCCCCGATCCCCCTTTCCAGACGCGCGTCGACCTCGCCCTGCGGACGCGCAAGGTCTCGCGCGTGCGGGGCAGGCTCCTCGACCTGGAGGGGGCGCCCCTCCGCCCGGTGAACCTCCTCTTCCTCTTCCCGGAGGCCGTCCGAAGCGCGGGCTCCCACCGCGTCCGCGACTTCTGGGGCGCCTCCGGGATCTACGCGGCCGCCGAGGCGTTCTGCCCGGGCGCCTGGCGCGGGAGCGTCGAGGGGGAGCAGGCCGACATCGACCTCGAGACGGCCCTCTTCGAGGCGGAAGTGCCCTCGGGGTCCGAGCGGATCGTCACGGTGGTCTTCCGGGACCAGGCGATCGCGGAGAAGCGCTGGAAGGACGGCGATCCTCCCCTCGAGTTCCGGATCGACGTCCCCGGTCTCAACCGCACCCTCGGGGCCCTCGAGCTCGACGTCCTCGACGCCGGGTCGCTCCAGCCGGTGGCGGGCGCGGAGGTCTCGCTGCGGAAACTGGTCGGCGACTTCGGGATGCGCGCTCTCCACACCGGGTCCTCCCAGCCCTCGCTCCTCGCGCGGGGCCTCCCGCCGGGCCCGTACGCCGCCGAGGTGCTCGCCCCGGACTACGCGGCGGCGGCCGCCCGCGTCGAGATCCCCCCCTTCGGGAACGCCCGGGCGGTCGTCGAGCTCGCGCGGCGCGCGACGGTGCGGCTCAATCTCGTCCCGGTCGACGGCTGGCTGCCGGAGCGCGAGAGCTTCGAGTTCGAGTACCGGAACGTGGCGGGCCTGCGCCTCCCCTGCCCCGGGGAGCTCGACGAGAAGGGGGAGAGCGTTCGGCTCGGCGCCGCCCCGCCGGGGTCGGGCTTCCTCGTCCTGGCGGGGAACGCGCTCCGCCTCGAGCTCGCGAGCGGCGAGAACTCCGACCGGGGCTTCCCCCTCCGCCGCCCCCGCCGCCTCAAGGTCCGGTTCCGGCCGCGGCCGGAGATCCTCGGGCCGCAGCGCTCCGTCGTGTGCGAGGCGCGCCTTCTCGGGCCGGGAGGGATCCCCGTCGTCGAGACGGTCTACCGCGCCGCGCGGCGGGCCGACGGCCGCTGCCTCGTGTCGCTCGACGCGCCGCCCGGGATCTACACGCTCGAGCTCAGCGCCTGCCGGGGCAAGCTCGTCCGCGGCATGGTCCAGATCGGCGAGGAGCCCGTCTCCGAGACCCTCGTCGACTCGCCGTAGCCCTCCGCCTCGCGCCGCGCATAATCCCAGGTTCCCCGGACGACCGGGAGAACCGCCATGAGGCTGCGCGCGCTCCGTCCCGCCCTTCTCGCCTCCGCCCTCCTGTCCGCCTCCTCCCCCGCCCAGACCCTCGTCTGGTCGCAGGACGGCGAGGCGCAGGACGACCGGTTCGGGATTTCCGTCTCGGGAGGGGCGGATCTCGACGGGGACGGCTTCGACGACGCCGTCGTCGGATCCTGGCGGCACGACGGCCCCGGGGGGATCGACGCGGGGAAGGCGTACGTCTACTCCCCGCAGAGCCTCGCGCAGCTCTGGATCTTCGACGGGGAGGCGGCGGCCGACGAATGCGGGTACGCGGTGGCGCTCGCCGGGGACGTGAACGGCGACGGGACCGCCGACGTGATCGTCGGCGCGCCGCTCCACAACGCGGCGAGCGGCGTCGACGCCGGCAAGGCCTACGTCCTCTCGGGGCCGGACGGGACCCTCCTCCTCAGCGTCACGGGGGAGGCGGTCGGGGACCGGTTCGGATTCGCGGTGTCGGGCGCGGGGGACGTGAACGGGGACGGGAGGGCCGACGTGATCGTCGGGGCCGACCGGTGGAACGCCCCGGGAGCGCTCGACGCCGGCAAGGCCTACGTCTACGCGCTCCCCGCCGCCGCGCCCCTCCTCCTCTACTCCTGGACCGGGCTCGCGCAGCAGGACAACCTCGGGGCGGCGGTGGCGGGCGCGGGAGACGCGAACGGCGACGGCCGCTCCGACCTCGTCGTGGGGGCGTGGCGGTTCGACCCCCCGAGCGGAACGAACGCCGGCCGCGTGGCCGTCTTCTCGGGACTCACCGGCGCCCCCCTCTTCACGTTCGACGGGGAGTCCCCCGCCGCGGCCTTCGGCGCGGCGGTGGCGGGGCCCGGGGACACGGACGGCGACGGGCGGGCCGACATCCTCGTCGGGGCGTGGGGGCAGGCGAGCGGCGGCGGGGCGTTCGCCGGGCGCGTCTACCTCTACTCCGGCCTCACCGGCGCGCTCCTCACGACCGCGGACGGCCTCGCTCCGGGCGACGCCCTCGGCACCTCCGTCTCGGCGGCCGGCGACGTCGACGGCGACGGATTCGCCGACTACGCCGCGGGCGCCCCCTCCCAGAACGGGCAGACCGGCCGCATCTACGTCTTCCGCGGCGGCCCGTCCCCCGTCCCCCCCCCGCCCCTCCTCTTCGAGCAGGGGGGCGAGGCCCTCGCCGACTTCTTCGGGACCGGGCTCGGCCCCGGCGGGGACATGGACGGCGACGGCTTCGGGGAGGTCTCCGTCGGCGCCCACTTCCACGACGTCGGGACCGGGGACGTCGGGAAGGCCTACGCCTATTCGGGCGTCCCGCCCGGCATCGACTCGTTCGGCTCGGGATGCCCCGGGTCTCTCGGCGCCGCGCCGCGGATCGGCGTCACGGGGACCCCCTTCGTCGGGGCGACCTTCGAGGTCCATCTCTCGAGGACCCTCCCCGGCACCTTCGCCCTCCTCCTCCTCGGGGCGTCGAACGCGTCCCTGCCGGGGGGCCTCCCCCTTCCCCTCAACCTCGGCCTCCTCGGGATGCCCGCCTGCAGCCTCCTCGTCTCCCTCGACGCGATGCTCCCGGCGGCGACGAGCGGACCGGGGCCGGGCGCCGGCCGCGTCTCGTTCCCCTTCGCCATCCCGCCCGATCCCCTCCTCGTGGGCGGGGTCGCCTACGTCCAGTGGTTCGTCGTCGATCCCGGTCCGGCCCCTCTCCCGGGGGTGATGACGCGCGGGCTCGCCGTGACGCTGCAATAGAGCGGCGGATTCCGGGCGGCTCGCTAGAATCGGACGCCGTGATGCGGGCCCCTCGTCGGGCCCGACCGAAGGCCCGAATCTGGAGGTCTCCATGCGCCTCGCCTCGCTCCTCGGCTCCGCCCTCCTCCTCTCCGGAGCCGTCTCCCGCGCGTCGGCGGTCGACATCTGGGTCGACGCCGCGACCGGCAACGACGCCAATCCCGGGACCCTCTCCCTCCCGCTCCTGTCGATCACGGCGGCGGCGACCATCGCCGTCCCGGGGGACCGGATCCTCGTGCGCCCCGGGACCTACGCCCCGGGGACGACGGGGGAGATCTTCCCGATCAACATCGGGCTCCCCGGAGGCGTCGCGGTCCCGCAGCAGAACGTCCAGATCCTCGGCGTCGGGGGCGCCGCCGCGACGATCGTCGACGGCGGCGGGGCGAGCACGTCGGTCGCGGGGATGATCTCCTTCCGCGCCATGGGGAGCGGGGGCCGGCTCTCCGGGTTCACGCTCCGCAACCACAACGGCGGGTTCGGCGTCGTCCGGATCGGGAGCATCACCGCCGGGTCGAGCTTCCAGACGACGAACATCGAGATCGACCACTGCGTCGTCGAGACGGGCGCGGGATTCTCCGCCTACGGGATCGCGACCTTCGGGCCGGCGAGCGGCCTCCGGATCCACGAAAACCTGATCCAGGGCGCGACCGACGCGAACCTCTGGATCTCGGACATCACGACGGGGAGCCCCGGGGGCGGGGACGTCTACAACAACACGATCGTCGACGGCCTGAACGGGATCCGGGTCCAGGGGGGGAACTGGAACGTCTTCAACAACATCGTCGCGAACAACTCGGGCCTCGGGATCTTCGACTTCGGGATCGCTCCACCGGCGCTGCTCAACCTCCTCAACGACTTCAACTGCGTCTTCGGCAACGGGACCGACTACTCCGCGATCGCCCCGGGGCCGAACGACGTCTCCGTCGACCCGCTGTTCGTGAACCCGGTCCCCCCGGGCGACCACCATCTCCTCGCGACCTCCCCCCTCGTCGACGCGGGGACCTCGATCGTGCCCCCCTTCCTCGACTCGGACGGCGACGGCGACCCGCGGTTCATCGACTCGGACAACGACGCCTTCGCGGTCCCGGAGATCGGCTACGACGAGGTGACCGACGTCCGGCTCCTCCTCAACGGGACCTTCGGGCAGGGGCAGACCTTCTCCCTCGACGTGGCGGCGCCCGCGGCCCGGTTCGTCGCCTACTTCTTCTCGCTGGGCCCCCTCAACTTCGTCCTCCAGCCCTTCGGGAACGTGCTGATCGACCCGACGATCCTGATCCAGTTCTTCCCCTCCGGGGTCACGCCGGCGGCGGCGACCCCTCCCATCCCGATCCCGGTCCTCCCGGTCCTCGACGGCTCGTTCGTCCACATGCAGGCGGCGGTCTTCAACGTCGCGAGCCCCCCGCTCGCCAAGGTGACGAACAAGATCGTCGGGGCGCTGTAGGAGGCTCCCCGCTACAGGACCCGGGCGGAGAGGACGACCATCGTCTTCCCCGCCCACTGGAGGCGCTTCTGGAGCGCGAAGGCGGTCTCGTTGTGGAGGATCCGCTGGTACCACTTCTCGCGCTGGAAGATGACCTTCCCCCCGAAGAAGGTCGTCTGCGGGAAGTCCTTCGCGACGGCCAGCGAGAGCCGCTCGACCTCCGCCACGGCGTCGGTGCCGATCGCCGTCCGGTAGGTCGCCGGGACGCCCAGGGCGCGCGCGACCTCGACGTACTTCTTCGCCGTCTCCTCCGTCCGCTTCCGGAGCGACCCGACCGCCTCCTCCCCCTTGAAGACGCCGGAGTCGATCACGCCGACGGTGAGGAAGACGAGGTTCTTGAAGTGGTTGGGGAAGGCGCGGAAGACGTTGAGGGTCGTGTGGATCCCCAGGCCGCCGTAGGAGCCGACGAGGACGGCCGCGGTCGGCGCGCCCGGATCGAGCGCCCCCGGCTTCTCCGCGGGCACGAGGGGGAGGGTCCCGAGGTCGGCGTAGAGCCGCGCGAGCTTGGCGACGACGGTCCGGTAGTGGCGGCGGATCAGGAAGCAGAGGGAGACGACCGACCCCGTGAGGAGGAGCGTCACCCACCCCCCCGCCCGGAACTTGAGGACGACCGTCGAGACGAGGATCGTCGCGCACAGGGCGAAGCCGACGCCGAAGAGGGCGGCGCGGCGCTTCCACCGGGCGTCCCGGCGCCGGTTGCGCAGCCGCCAGAGCGTCATCCCGAGCATGGAGAGGGAGAAGGTGAGGAAGACGTTGATGCTGTACATCACGACGAGGTGGCCGACCGCGCCTCCCGTGTAGAAGAGCGCGGCGAGGGAGGCCGCCCCCATGAGGAGGACGCCGTTCTGCGTCGTCAGGCGGTCGGAGAGGGCCGAGAAGCGGTGGGGCACCCAGGAGTCGACCGCCATGTTGGCGAGCACGCGCGGACCGTCGAGGAATCCCGCCTGCGCGGCGACGACGAGGAGCGCGGCCTCGGAGAGGAGGGTGAGGACGACGAGGACCCCCCCTCCCGGGAGCGGGGCGGCGAGGCGCTCGACGAGGACGGCGTTCATCGTCTTCCCCGGGACGGGGGCGACGTTCCAGAGGAGGTAGCAGAGGAGGAGCCCCGTCGCCGTGAAGGCGAGGGACGCGGCCATGTAGACCATCGTCCGCTTCGCCGTCCGGGCGCGCGGCCGGCGCATGAGGGGGAGGCCGTTCGAGACCGCCTCGATGCCGGTGTAGGTCCCTCCCCCGAGCGAGTAGGCCCGCAGCAGGAGGAGGAGGACCCCCCCGACGCCGAGCGTCGAGAGCCCCTCCCCGCAGCCCCCGGCGATCGAGCGCGCCGTCGCGGGGAACGCGGGGGCGTGCGCGACGATCCCGCCGAGGATCAGGACGACGTGGGTGGCGACGAAGAGGAGGAAGATCGGGGCGAGGGTGAGGACCGACTCGCGGACGCCGCGGAGATTGAGGGTCGTCAGACCCGCGAGGAGGAGGACCTCGACGGGGAGCTTCAACGACTGCGCGTGGGGCGGGAGGAAACTGAAGAGCGCGTCGCCCGCGGCGGCGACCGAGACGGTGATCGTCAGGACGTAGTCGATGAGGAGGGCGCACCCCGAGACGACGCCCGCCCGCTCCCCGAGGAGCTTCGTCGCGACGACGTAGCCTCCGCCGCCGTGGGGGAACTGCTCGATGATCCGGCTGTAGGCGGAAGAGACGAGGAACACGGTCCCCGCCATCAGGACGGCGAGCGGGAGGGCGAGGAAGGTGTGCCCTCCGAGGGTCCGGAAGGCCTCCTCCGGGCCGTAGGCGGAGGAGGAGAGCCCGTCCGCCCCGAGGCCCACCCAGGCGAGGAGGGGCACCAGGGCGAGGCGGTGGAAGAGGGTCCGGTCCTCGAGGTTCCTCGGGGCGCCGATCACGAGGCGCCGGAGTCGACGGCCGAGCGGTTCCTCGTCCCTGGGGGGAGAGGAAGGCGGGGGCGCCTCCTTGACCGGAGTCTCGGGCATGGGGCGGGCTTCCCCCCGAGGGGGTCCCGGAGGGCGCCGGGAGGCTCCTTCTCCGGGGCCCACGGAACTGGGGGACGGGGGGAGTCGCCCTGCCTGTATCGGCGATTTGCCCCTCCCGACTGGCCGCCGCGCTCGGGGCCTCGGTATCGTCGCCGGGCCCTCCACGCTGCCCACGTCATGACCCTCCCCTTCCTCCTCACCCTCGCTCCGTCCCTGTCGGGTTGTCCGGTCCCGGCGCAGGAGGGAGCCCCCTCTCCCCATCTCTCCCACTCCGCCCTCGTGAGCAAGGCGAACCTCCGGGCCCACCTGCGCTTCCTCGCCGACGACCTCTGCGAGGGCCGGGGAACCGGCGCGCGGGGCGGGGCGATGGCCGCGCGCTACCTCGCGGCCCAGATGGAGGCGCTCGGCCTCGAGCCCGGGATGCCCGACGGCTCCTGGCTCCAGAGGGTCCCGCTCGTCGGGGTCGAGACGGACGCCGCCCGCTCGCGCCTCGAGATCTCGGCGCCGGGGAAGCCCTCCCTCTCCCTCGCGATCCTGGACGACGCGGTCGCCGTCGACGAGACCCTCCGGGAGTCGGGGTCGATCGACGCGGAGGTCCTCTTCGTCGGCCACGGGATCTCCTCGCCGCGGGAGAAGTGGGACGACTTCAAGAGCGCCGACGTCGCGGGGAAGGTCCTCCTCGCCTTCGTCAACGAGCCCCAGCCGGCCGACGAGCCGGGAATCTTCGGTGGGAAGGCCCTCACCTACGCCGGCCGCTGGAGCTACAAGTTCGAGGAGGCCGCCCGGAGGGGAGCGGTCGGGGCGCTCTTGGTCCACACGGACGCCTCGGCGGGCTACGGGTGGAGCGTCGTCCGCAACTCCTGGGGCCGCGAGCGCGCCTACCTCGAGCCCGGGCCGGGGGAGAAGCGCCTCTCCGTCGCGGCGTGGATCTCGGAGAGGAAGGCGAAGGAGGCGCTCGCGCTGGCCGGGCTCGACCTCGGAGAGCTGACGGGACGGGCGGCGCGACGGGACTTCGCCCCGGTGCCGACGGGACTGCGCGTGCGGGCGACGCTGGTCTCGAAGCGTCGGCCCCTCGAGACGTCGAACGTCGTCGGGCGGCTCCCCGGATCGACGAGGCCCGAGGAGGCCCTGGTCTACACGGCCCACTACGACCACCTCGGCGTGGGGGTCGAGGAGGAGGGGGACGCGATCTTCAACGGCGCCGTCGACAACGGCAGCGGCTGCGCGACGGTGCTCGAGATCGCCCGGCTGTTCGCGACGCTGGGGAAGGCCCCGGCGCGCTCCGTCTACTTCCTCTTCCCGACCGCGGAGGAGCAGGGGCTGCGGGGCTCGGAGTACTTCGTCGCCCATCCTCCGGTGCCGCTCCCGAGGATCGCGGCGGACATCAACCTCGACGGGATCGCCGTCGACGGGGAGCCCGCGGAGGTCCAGCCCGACGGCTACGAGCGCTGCACGTTGAAGGGGGTCGTCGAGGCGGCCGCCCGCTCCCTCGGCGTCGCGCTCGTGCCCGACCCGCACCCCGAGCAGGGCTTCTTCTACCGGTCCGACCACTTCAACTTCGCCAAGGGCTCCGTCCCCGCGATCCGGCTCGGGACCGGGCTCCGGTTCGTCGGCAAGCCGGCGACCTGGGGCGAGGAGCGCTACGAGGACTACCGGAAGAACCGCTACCACCGCCCCGGCGACGAGTTCGACCCGGCGTGGGACCTCGAGGGGATGGTGAAGATGGCCCGGTTCGCCTTCGTCCTCGGCGCGACGATCGCGGACGGAGCGGAGATGCCCGCCTATCTGCCCGGCGACGAGTTCGCCCGGCCGGGCGCGCGGTGACCCCCCCCCCGGGGCCGGAGCCGGCTCGGAGGCGTGGGAATTGACTCATTGACAACTGTTGACGAGTCGTCTAGGAAGGGATGCCTTGAGACGCCCAGGACCCCGGATGAAGCGGACCGCAGCCCTCCCCCCTAGCCGCAGCGCCGCCCGCCAGGAGCGGGAGTTCCGCGAGCGGGACCGACGGATCCTCGAGGTCGCGCGCGAGCTCCTCCTCGCGAAGGGCTACCACGGCGTCTCGATGGACGCGATCGCAGAGGCGATCGAGTACTCGAAGGGGACCGTCTACCTCCACTATCGGAGCAAGGAGGACGTCCTGATGGCCCTCGCGCGCGAGACGGCGGAGAGGCGCGCCGAGATGTTCGAGCGCGCCGCGCAGTTCCGGGGAGGGACCCGCGAGAGGATGGTCGCGGTCGGGGAGGCCTGCGCGCTGTTCGTGGACCTCTATCCCTCCCACTTCCGGACGGAGCAGATCCTCCGCATGAGCTCCGTGAGGCAGAGGAGCGCCCCGGACCGGCAAGAGGCGCTCCAGGGGTGCGAGAACCGGTGCATGGGGACGGTCAGCGGGATCGTGCGGGACGCGGTCGCGCAGGGAGACCTCGAACTCCGGCCGCCGGCGAACCCCGTCGTCCTCTCCTTCGGCCTCTGGTCGATGACGTTCGGGTCCTACTTCCTGATGTCGGCGGAGCTGCCGCTTCGCCACCTCGGCCTCGCGGACGCGCGGGGCGCGCTCCGCAGGAACTGCCACGCCCTGATGGACGGGTACGGCTGGCGCCCCCTCTTTTCCGGGTGGGACTACGAGAAGACCTACGCCCGGATCCATTCCGAAGTGTTCCCCGAGGAGATCTCTCGCGCCCCGCGGCGCTGACTTTTTTCGTGTCCACCTGATTGACGAATTGTCAATGATCGACAAGTAGCTCGAATCCCGTACAAGCCGCCGGAGACCTCCCCGTGAACCTCATCGCCCTGAAGATGCTCTTCGGAGACCGCGCGAAGTACTTCGGCCTCGTCTTCGCGATCGCCTTCGCCTCGATGCTGATCGCGCACCAGACGTCGATCTTCGTGGGTCTCATGCGCCGGACGACGAGCCAGATCCGGGACGTGGCGGACGCCGAGGTCTGGGTGATGGACCCCCGCGTCCAGTACTTCGACGAGAACGAGCCGCTCACGGACAACGACCTCCTCCGGGTGAGGGGGGTCGAAGGGGTCGAGTGGGCCGTGCCGCTCGCCAAGATCCTCGCCCGCGCGAAGACCGCCGAGGGACGCTTCCAGGTGGCGTTCCTCCTCGGCCACGACGACGCGACGCTCGTCGGCGCGCCCCGGACGATGCTCCACGGCTCTGTCGCGGACCTCCGCCGCCCGGACGGGGTGATCGTCGACGACGTCGGGTTCGGCTTTTTCTGGCCGGGCGAGCCGCTCGCGCTCGGGAAGACCCTCGAGATGAACGACCGGAGGGCGGTCGTGGTCGGCATCTGCCGCGCGAACCCGCCGTTCCAGACCGTCCCGCTCCTCTACACCCGCTACAGCCAGGCGCTCCAGTACACGGGCGGAGAGAGGAAGCAGATGTCGTTCGTCCTCGCCCACCCTGCCCCGGGGATCCCGCAGGAGGAGCTCGCGCGGCGGATCCGGGACAAGACCGGGCTCCAGGCGCTCCCGAGGGACGACTTCGCCTGGGCGACGGTCCGCTACTACCTCACGCACACGGGGATCCCGGTCAACTTCGGGATCACGATCGCGATGGCGTTCCTCGTCGGGACCGTGGTGGCCGGCCAGACTTTCTACATCTTCACGATCGAGAACCTGAAGCAGTTCGGGGCGCTCAAGGCGATCGGGGTCGGGAACGGCCGGATCACCGCGATGATCGCCCTCCAGGCGATCGTCGTCGGCGGGATGGGGTTCGGCTTCGGGAGCGGGCTCGCGGCGGCCTTCTTCGCGGCCACCCAGAACATCCCGCACCTGCGCGCCTTCTTCCTCCCCTGGCAGATCCTCGTCGGGACGGGAGGCGCGGTGATCGCGATCGTCCTCCTCGCGAGCCTCCTCTCGGTCCGCCGCGTGTGGTTCCTCGAGCCCGCCACCGTCTTCCGGGGATGAACGCCATGACGAACGACGCAGATTCCCTCGCGGTCGAGTGCCGCGGGGTGACCAAGGAGTTCGGCCGGGGCGAGTCCCGCTCCCTCGTGCTCCGAGGGGTCGACCTCGACGTGCGTCTCGGCGGGATGACGATGCTCGTCGGCCCGAGCGGATCGGGGAAGACGACCCTCCTCTCGGTGATCTCGGGCCTCCTCGACCGGACGGCCGGGTCCCTCCGGGTCCTCGGAGTCGACGCGGACGGGCTCCGGGGAGAGCAGCGGATCCTCTTCCGGCGCCGGAACGTCGGCTTCGTCTTCCAGGAGTACAACCTCCTCCCGGCCCTGACCGCGGCCGAGAACGCCGCCGTCCCCCTCCTCGCCTCCGGCGTGCGCCGGAAGGACGCGCTCCCGAGGGCGCGCGCGCTCCTCGAGACCCTCGGGATGGGTCCGCGCGCGGGCGCCCTCCCCCGTCACCTCTCCGGAGGGCAGCAGCAGCGGGTCGCGATCGCCCGGGCGCTGATCCACGAGCCGCGACTCCTCGTCTGCGACGAGCCGACGGCGGCCCTCGACGGGGAGACGGGCCACGCGGTCATGCGCCTTCTCTCGGGGATCGCCGTGCAGCCCGGCCGCGCCGTCCTCGTCGTGACGCACGACAGCCGCGTCTTCGATTTCGCCGACGCGATGGCCTTCATGGACGACGGGCGCGTCGTCCGGACCGAGAAGCGGTCGCGGCGGGGAGAGCCCGCCCTGGCCTGACAAGGAAACGGTCATGGTGAAGCACATCCTCCTCCCCGCACTCGCCCTGGGGATGCTCGTCTTCGCGGTCGTCTCGGTCGTGAAGGCGCTCCCCTCCCCCCGGGTCACGCTTCCTCCGGAGCCTCCGCCGAGCACGACCTTCGATCGCCCGGTCGCCGCGGCCGGCCTCGTCGAGGCGTCGAGCGAGAATGTCGCCGTCGGCACGCCGGTCCCCGGCGTCGTGAAGGCCGTGCACGCGCGGCCTGGGGATCGCGTGAAGGCGGGGGACCCCCTCTTCTCCATCGACGACCGGGAGCTCCGCGCCGAGCTCGAGGTCGCGGGCGCGGCGGTCGCCGCGGCGCAGGCCCGGCTCGCCCGGCTCGAGGCGATGCCGCGGAGGGAGGAGATCCCTTCCGCGGAGGCGCGCCTTCGCGAGGGGGAGGCGGACCTCGGGGACGCGACGCTCCAGCTCGCGCGGATGGAGCAGGTTCACGACCTGCGCGCGATCCGCGAGGAGGACCTCTCCCGGCGGCGCTTCGCCGTGGACGCCGCCCGCGCCCGGAGGGACCGGGCGCAGTCGGACCTCGCCCTGCTCGAGGCGGGCGCCTGGTCCGAGGACCTCGAGGTCGCGCGCGCCGAGATCCGGCGGGCCCAGGCCGAGGCGCGTCGCGTCGAGACGGAGATCGAGCGGCGCATCGTCCGCGCCTCCCTCGACGGCGAGGTCCTCCAGGTGAAGGTGCGCGCCGGGGAGTACGCCGCCAGCGCCGCGCTCGAGACGCCGCTCATGCTCCTCGGCGCCGTCGAGCCGCTCCACGTCCGGGCCGATGTGGACGAGGCCGACGCCTGGCGCGTGCGGCCGGGCGCGCCCGCCACGGCCTCCGTCCGCGGCAACGCCTCGCTCCGCGTGCCCCTCGAGTTCGTCCGATTCGAGCCCTTCGTGATCCCCAAGCGCTCCCTCACCGGCTCGGTCGGCGAGCGCGTCGACACCCGAGTCCTCCAGGTGATCTACCGGCTCGTCACGGGCGGGCCTCCCCTGTTCGCCGGACAGCAGGTCGACGTCTTCATCGAGGGCGCGGAGCCCCCCGCGGACTCCGGCGCGCACGGGAAGGGGGAGGTCCGATGAATCCGCGACGCACTCTTCCCGCCCTCCTCTCGGCGGCCCTGGGCGGGTGCACCGTGGGTCCCGACTATCGCCCCCCGGACCTCGCGTCGCCTGCGCAGTGGGCACGCGCGGAGGCGGGACGGGTCGACGAGGCCCCGGCCGACCTCGCGCGCTGGTGGAGTTCGTTCGACGACCCCGTCCTCTCCTCGCTCGTCGAGGGGGCGGTCCGCTCGAACCTCGACCTCCGGATCGCGCGGGCCCGCGTCCGCGAGGTCCGCGCCCTCCACCGGGTGAGCGAAGCGGCCCTCGCTCCGACGCTCGACGCAGGCGGGCGGGTCGCCCGCGAGCGCGCGAGCCAGAACGGATTCTTCGGCCAGAGTCCCGCCGTCCAGCAGGACCCGGAGTTCGATTCCTTCCGCGCAAGCCTCGACGCGGGATGGGAGATCGACATCTTCGGCGGGCTCCGGCGAGGCACGGAGGCGGCTGCGGCGGACCTCGGGGAGGCCGAGGAGGACCGGCGTGCGGTCCTAGTCTCCCTCCTCGGGGAGGTCGGGCGCAGCTACGTCGCGCTGCGCGGCAGCCAGCGGCGGCTCGCCGTGCTCCGCGAGAACGAAGGTTCCGCCCGGGAGACGCTTGCCCTGACGCGCGCGCGCAGTCAGGCGGGCCTCGCGACCGACCTCGACGTCTCTCGGGCGGAGGCCCTCCTCGCCTCGGTCGAGGCGCAGGTGCCCCCGCTCGAGGCCGCGTGCGACGAGGCGATGCACCGCCTCGCCGTCCTCCTCGGAGGAGCCCCCGACACCCTGCGCGCCGAGCTGGCGAAGGAGGCGCCGATCCCGGTTCCTCCCCCGAGGGTGGTCGTCGGCCTTCCCTCCGACCTCCTCGAGCGCCGTCCCGACCTTCGGGCCGCGGAACGGCGCCTCGCCGCGGCGACGGCGCGAGTGGGGGAGGCGGAGGCCGACCTCTATCCGCGCGTCTCCCTCACGGGGGCCTTCGGGCTCGAGAGCCTCGACTCGGGGGACTTCTTCGACGCGGCGAGCCGGGCGTGGGCGCTCGGCCCCGCCGTCCGCTGGCCCCTCTTCGCCGGGGGGCGCATTCGCGCGACGGTCGAGGCGAACGACGCCCGGGCGGAGCAGGCGGCGGCGGCCTACGAGCGCGCGTTCCTCGAGGCGCTCGAGGAGGTCGAGAACGCTCTCGTCGGCTACCTGCGCGAGTGGGATCGCCGCCGTGCGCTCGCCGACGCCGCCTCGGCCAACCGGCGCGCCGTCGCTCTCGCCGACGACCTCTTCGGCGCGGGCCTCGTCACCTTCCTCGACGTCCTCGACGCCAAGCGCGAGCTCTACGACGCGGAGGACCGGCTCGCGGCGAGCGACGCCGCGATCGCCTCGAGCCTCGTCCTCCTCTACAAGGTGCTCGGGGGAGGGTGGGAGGTCCCCGGGCGCGACGGCAAGCCTTCGTGACTCGGCGGGGGTAGGAGCATGGCGCCTTTCCTCGTCCTCGTCGTCTCGTTCCTCGGGCTCCAGGCCCTTTCGCTCGCCAAGTGGCTCGGCCCCTCGCACTGGACCGCGTCGCTTCGCGGCGCGCTGGCCGTGATGTTCCTCCTCACCGCCAGCGCCCACTGGGGAAGGCGGCGCCCCGACCTCGTCCGCATGGTCCCGCGCACCTTTCGCAACCCCGGGCTCTGGGTGACGCTGACTGGCGTGCTCGAGATCCTCGGAGCCGTCGGACTCCTCGTCCCCGGGTTTGCCGCGCCCGCGGCGCTCGGGCTGGCTCTCCTCCTCGTGGCCCTCTTCCCGGCGAACGTGCTGGCCGCGCGCGAGGGCCTGACCATCGCGGGACGGCCGGTGACCCCCTTCTCCCCCGCGCGTTGCTGCAGGCGGTCTTCCTCGCCGCCACGCTGGCGGTCCTCTTCGGGACTCCCCGGTGACCCGACGTCTCCGGATCCAGGGACAAGCCGACCCCGGAGACGCTCCGGGGTCGGAGGGGCTCGCGGTAGACGGCCGCCGCCCGCGGGTCGGAGGGAGAGACGCAACCCCGTCTCGTCCCCCCCTGCCCTCGATCAGTCCTCCCCGCAGCCCTGGAACAGCGCCACCGGCAGGCCGCTCGGGACCGAGGCCGGGACGAGGTCGCAGAAGTCGAGGACGCGCTCGTCGAGGAGGGCCTGGGCCACGAACGCCGTCAGCTCGTTCCGCTCCTTCCTCGTGAGCGAGATCGGGCTCGCCAGCAGCGGGTCGATCCCCGCCGCGAGGACCGGATCGATCGGTCCGACGGAGAGGTCCGCCGGCACGTCGTTGTCGTCCGGGTCGTAGTCGGCCACGGAGTCGATCACGTCGAGGTGGTGCTCGATGGCGGCCTCGATCGACCCGAACGCCCCGTTGTGGAAGAAGGCGGGCGCGACCGCGAGGTTGCGGAGCGGCGCCGTCCGGAACATGTACCGCAGCGTGGGGTCGCCCGTCGTCTGCTCCACGCCGAAGTCCTCGTTCGCCCCCGGTCCGTCGAAGATCACGTTGCCGAGGCCCACGCCGAAGCCCGGGAAGAGCTGCGGGCCGCCGATGCGGTGCAGCTCAAAGTCGCTGAACATCTCGTTCGCGGGCCCCGCCACCGCGTGGCACGCGACGCAGCCGGCCTTGCCGAAGAAGAGGAGGGCCCCCCGCTTCTGCTTCGCCGTCATCGCGTCGTGATCCCCCCGGGCGAAGCGGTCGATCGGGGCGTCTGCCCCGGGGAGCGACATCTGGAACTCGGCGATCGCCTCCCGGCGCATCGCGATCGTGATCCCGCCGGGCGGGAGCGGCACGCCGCCGTTGAAGGCCGTTCCGAAGAGGACGCGGTAGGCCTCGATCGCGTTCAGCCGGGCGTCGACGGCGTCCTGGATCGGGAAGTTGTGGAACCCGGTCGCGTCGGGGGCCGGCAGGGCCTCCCCGTGGCCGTCGTCGAACTGGAAATGGGCCGGGCCGAAGGGCCCCGGGTTCGCCGTGATGCCGGTGAACCCGGCCATCTCGACGAGCTCCGTCGAGGGGAGGGAGCCCTGGGCCTGGAGGAGGGTCTGGGTCGTGGCGACGACGTTCTCCGGCGGCGGGAACTGGAAGCCGAGCGAGTTGTCGAACGGGTCGCCCGACAGCGCCACGAAGCGCGCCGTCCACATCAGGGCCGGATAGAACTCCGTATTGGCGACGAGGGGCGAGCGTCGCTGGTTGCGGGGCCCGGCCCGGCCGGGTCCCACGACCCCGTTGTTGTCCACCCCGATCGCCATCGGCTGGGAGTCGCCGAAGCCGAAGGCGGGGGAGTGGCAGCCCGCGCACGAGTTGTCGCCGTGGAGGCCGAGGATGTTGTCGAAGAAGAGGAGCCTCCCGAGCTCGGCCTTGTTCGGGTCGAGAGGCCTTCCGAGGCGCGCCTCGAGGGACGCCTCGACCTCCCCCGTGAACCCGGCCGCTTCCAGGACCTCCGCCAGCTGGGCGTCGAGCGACGGGCCCGATTGTCGGGGGGAGGTCCCGACGGTCGCGGCGAGAAGCGCCGCGAGGACCGCGCACCAGGTCAGGACGCGCCGCATCGGACGCGGAATCGGGACTCCGGTCCTTCGCTCTGCCATGGCCGTCACCTCCTCCGGACTCGTCCGTCGACCCGAGGTCCCCTCGGACCTGCCCGGCTCCCCTCCGCGCCGGTCCTCGAGCGTTCCCGATCGGAACCGGATGGAGGGTCGGGAAGGGCTTCGCCGTCCCGCGGGGCTCCGGATGCGTCCGGCACCGACCTAGGCGGGGCCGGGGCGCCCGGATTCTCACGGAGCCCCTGCGGGAGCACCAGCGAGTCCTCCCCCGGACCGCCGGGAGGGAACGCGCGCTCCGGTCACTTCGCCCGCTCTCGCGGCCGCTCCTGGATCGCGGCCAGCATCCGGAACACGACCCGGGCGACGCGGCGGATCTTGTCGCCGTCGATCTTGTCGGCGTCGTCGGTCGGCTCGTGGTAGTCGGCGTGCGGACCGTTGCTGAGGAACATGATCGGGATGCCGAGCTTGGCGAAATTGGCGTGGTCGGAGCGCGCGTAGTACCCGTCGTTGCTCCCGATGTCCGTGAACCCCTCCTCCCGCGCGAACTCCTTCGCAAGTCTCGTGGCCCCGTTGTAGGCCGGGTGCGCCTCGTCGAACGGCGTGACGAGGATCCGGTGCCCTGCGTCGCGGCCGATCATGTCGAGGTTGACATTGAGGACGGGCGTGGTCCCCTGCGGGAACCACGGGTCCTCGACGAAGGCCTGCGACCCCCAGAGCCCCCTCTCCTCGCCGGAGACCCAGATCAGCAGGACCGAGCAGGCGAGGGGTCCGTGCGCGGCGAGGGCCTCGGCCAGCGCGAGCAGGCCGCAGGTCCCCGACGCGTTGTCGTCGGCGCCGTTGTAGATCCGCCCGTCGGAGCCGACGCCGAGGTGGTCGTAGTGGGCGGAGACGATCACCACCTGGTTCGAGATCTCGGGATCGCTCCCCGGCCAGAAGCCGACGACGTTCTCGCAGGCGAGCGTGACGTCGCTCTTCATGCGGCGGGTCTCCGCGAACCGGACCGGCAGCGTCTCTCCGATCCCCGGTTCCCCGACGCCCGCGAGCGCGAGGATCTGGTCGATGCTCCGGTCCGGCAGGTAGACCCGCGGGAAGACCGGCTCGTCGCTCGGCCGGCTCGGCTGTCCCGCCCGCATCAGGTTCGCCCAGAGCCGGAAGACGAGGCCCCCGGAGGGATCGCCGCCGAGATTG
>JAKEFM010000085.1 GCA_022616055.1 Planctomycetota bacterium | reverse complement strand
GGCGGCGGCGTGGCCGATCTGCTCCGCGTCCATCATCAGCCAGCCGCAGCGGTAGCGCTGGTCGAGGTCGGGCCCGCGCGAGGAGCTCTCGAGCGACTCGATGGAGAGCTCGCCGGCGGGATCCTGGAGCGACAGGGTCGCGGCCAGATCGTCGAAGTCGAGCTCCGGATAGGGACGGCGCCGCGCAAGCCACAGGAACCGGGCCGCCGCCAGGGAGTTCTCGTTCGTCGAGGCT
Organism: Planctomycetota bacterium; assembly: GCA_022616055.1. Classification (GTDB taxonomy): domain Bacteria; phylum Planctomycetota; class UBA1135; order UBA1135; family JAKEFM01; genus JAKEFM01. The sequence goes on along the minus strand of JAKEFM010000085.1, from coordinate 1,181 downwards.
GCGGCGGCGACCTGGACCGCCGGGCTCTCCCGCTGCAGGAGCGCGAGCTGCTGCAACCGGGCGCGCTCGGCGGAGCCCTCCGGGAACCGCGCCGCGATGTCGGGTGACAGGTCGGCGAGGATCCTGTCCAGCCGTTCCGCGGCCGGAGGGGAGGCGAGCTCTCGATACAGGGAGAGCTCCTCGTCGAGGAGCCAGCGCGCCTCGGCCGAGACGACGAGGTGTCCCCCGGGGCGAGGGACGAGTCTCCCGCCGCTCTGGTCGGCGGCGCGTCCGAGGCTCTCGAGCTCCTCCTCCGAGACGAGCTCGTCCTCGGGCGAGCCGATGACGGTGGCGGGAACCGAGGAGCCGGCGATGACCGCCGCCAGGTCGAGGTCGGCGATCGGTCGCAGGCAGAGCCGGGCGATGCCTCCGACGAGCGGGCTGTAGGCCTGCGCCGCGAAGCGCGGCGCGAGCGTGTCCGGGAAGACCGGAGCGATCAGGACGACGGCCGCCGGGCGCGCCCCGGATGCGAGGAGCTGCCCGGCCGCGATCGTCCCGATCGAGATGGCGCGCACGACCACGCGACCGGGATCACCTCCGGCGCGCCGGACCGCCTCGCGCCAGGCGCACTGCGCATCCTGTGCGAGGTTGCGCACGGAGCGCGTGCCCTCGGAGACCCCGACTCCCGTGTAGTCGAAGATCAGCGAGGCGAGTCCGAGATCCGAGAGCTGAGCGGCCAGTTCCCCGAGGTGCAGCTTCGGGCTGGCGAGAGAGCCCGATGAGTCCAGGAGATGGAGGACGACGGGGGCGCTGGGGTCGGAGGGAACGTAGAGGCCGTGCAGGGCGGGGGTGGGGGTGAGCCGGAGGAGCTGGGTTCCTGGTGGGTAGAAGGTCAGGGCTTCTTCCAGGGGCACGACCTTGGCCGGAAGCATCGCGGGGGGATCGAACTGGCGGGTGAGAGAGCAGGAGGAGAGGGGGAGGGTGAGAGCGAGGGCGAGGATCCGGGGGGAGCGGGGGAGCACGGGGGGGTGGGGACGATAGCAGGGGGCTTGGTGGGTGGGGGATGGACGGAGATTCGGGGGATGTTTGCGGGGGCTCTTGACGGGGGGCTTGCCGGGGCCCCGCTCGGGAGCTCGGGAGGAGGGGAGACGGTCCTGCGGCGCCGGGCCGGGAGAGCGCGAGGCGCCGCGTGGACCGTCAAG
>JAKEFM010000084.1 GCA_022616055.1 Planctomycetota bacterium | reverse complement strand
GGAGACCCTCCCCGCCGAGGAGGCGGCACCCCCCCGCCGCCAGGGCCGCCGCGATCAGCCCGCGTCGGAGAGGACGCGCCACTCCCCGTTCCTCCACTCGGCACGGGGCCCCTGGCGCCGCGCCTCCCCTTCCTGGAGGAGGACCTCCCCCGTCGCGACGACGCTCGCCGCCCCCGCTTCGACCGCCCCGAAGCGGGCCTCGATCCGCTCGATCCCGAGGACGTCGAGGTTCCCGATCGTGACCTGGACGGGCTGGAGGACGACGCCCGAGGTGTTGACGAGGAGCCAGGTCCGGGTCGAGCCCTCCGTCTTCGCCGACATCGAGTGGAAGTCGGCGTTCGTCCGGTAGGCGGCCTCCGGGTACCACGAGCGGGGGAGGTCGAGCACGACCCGGTTCGCGAGGACCCTCGTGCGGCGCGGGGCGAGGATCTCCGGGCCCGGCCCGCTGGGGACGGAGGCCGGCCGTGCCGGCGGCCCCGCGCAGCCCCCGATCCCGCCGCCGATCACGGGGAGGAGGAGGAGGGCGACCCTACCGTACGCCGATGCGATGGCGCACCTCCTCCATCGTCGCGCGGGCGATGGCGCGGGCCTTCTCGGCCCCGGCTCGCAGGGCGCGCTCGACCGCCGCGGGCTCGGCGAGGAGGGCCGCCGCCCGCTCGCGCATCGGCGCGAGGACCTTCTCGAGGTGGGTCCGCAGGACCTCCTTGCAGTCGAGGCAGCCGATCGCGGCGGTCCGGCACCCCTTCGCGCACTCCTCCCGCTCCGCCGCCGGCGTGAAGTACCCGTGCCAGGTGAAGACGTTGCACTTCGCCGGGTCGCCCGGGTCCGTGCGGCGCTTCCGCGCCGGGTCGGTCATCGCCCCGGCGAGCCGCGCCTTCACGCTCTCCGCCGGCTCGAGGAGCCCGATCTCGTTGCCGAGGCTCTTCGACATCTTGCGGACCCCGTCGAGGCCGAACACCCGGGGCGTCGGGGAGAGGATCGGCTCGGGCTCCGGGAAGGTCGCGCCGTAGATCCGGTTGAACCTGCGCGCGATCTCGCGGGCGAGCTCGAGGTGCTGGACCTGGTCCTCCCCGACGGGGACCCGCGTCGCCTTGTAGAGGAGGATGTCGGCCGCCTGCAGGACCGGGTAGGCGAAGATCCCGAGCCCGACGATCTCCCGGGCCTGCTCCGACTTCTCCTTGAACTGGGTCATCCGCTGGAGGTCCCCCATCGCGGCCTGGCAGCCGAGGACCCAGGCGAGCTCGGCGTGCTCCGGGACCTCCGACTGGACGAACAGGGTGCAGCGGGAGGTGTCGAGGCCGCAGGCGAGGAGGGTCACGGCGACCTCCCGCACGCGCCGGCGCATCTCCTCCGCGCTCGGCGGCGGGGAAGGGGTGAGGGCGTGGAGGTCGACGATCGAGTAGACGCACTCGTGGCGCTCGCTCAGCGCGATCCAGTTGCGGAGCGCGCCGAGCCAGTTGCCGATGTGGAGCGCGCCGGTGGGCTGGATTCCGCTGAAGACCCGTTCCAAGGTGGTCGCCGAGGGGGGGACCGTAGCACCCCCTCCCCGAGACGTTCAAGGAAGGCCCGGCCCGGGCCGCGGCCTCCAGTTCCCCCCGTCCCGGGTCCGATTGAAAACGGCCCCCCCCCACCGCTAAATCCGACCCGCTCCGGTCCCATCGCCCCGATCCCGGGGTCTCCCCCCCGCTTGGCCCTCCCCACCCCCCTCCTCCCGGGGCTCGCGCTCACCGCGTGCCTCCCCGCCTGCGCGCTCCCGCCGCGCGAGATCCACCTCGCTCCCCTCGTCTCCGTCCACCGGACCGCGGGGGGAGGACGGGAGGTCGAGGCGCTCGCCGGGATCCTCCGGTGGAAGGAGGACGAGGAGGGGACGGAGGCCGCCGTCCGGCCGGTCTTCCGCCGGTTCCGGAAGGGGGAGGAGCGGGGAGCCGACTTCCTCTTCCCGCTCGGCCTCGACCGCGAGGATCCCGAGAGCCGCCTCTTCTACTTCTTCCCCCTCGGCTGGTGGCGGCGCCAGCCGGACTCGAAGGGGCACGAGGCGATCGACGCGGGGCTCATTCCGATCCTCGTCGGGGGGAGGACGGGGGACGGGGAGTCGTGGTGGGGGCTCTTCCCGATCTACGGCCGCTACCGGGGCTTCTTCACCTACGACCTCTTCCGCTGGGTCCTCTTCCCGCTCTGGGTCGAGACGAAGAAGGAAGGGGGGTGGCACACGCGCAGCGTCTTGTGGCCCTTCTTCGCGTGGGGGGAGCACCCCGAGGGGACCTCCTTCCGGCTCTGGCCCCTCTTCGGGAAGGTGAAGCGGAGGGACCGGAAGGAGGGCTTCGCGCTCTGGCCCCTCGTCCACTGGAGCCGGGAGGGGGAGGAGAAGTCCTCCTTCCTCCTCGCCCCGATCCTCGCGTGGGCCCGGGACGGGGCGCGCAAGACGAGGAGCGTCCTCTTCCCGTTCTTCGGGTGGACCTGGAACCCGGAGACCGGATTCCTCGTCGTCGACGCCCCCTGGCCCTTCTTCCGCCTCGTCCGGCAGGCGAAGGGGGGGCGGCTCGAGGCGGTCCGCCTCTTCCCCCTCTTCACCTCGACGCGGAGCCCCGACATCCGCAACCGCACCTTCCTCTGGCCGATCGTCTGGCTGCGCGAGGACAAGGGGGAGAGGTACGAGCGCCGCTCCTTCTATGTCCTCCCCTTCTTCGTCGGCACCCGCACCACCCGCGCCGACGGGACGAAGGGACGCCTCGCCCACCTCTGGCCGCTCCTCCACGCGGAGAGCGAGGGGGACGCGCACGACTTCCGGACGCCGACCCTCCTCCCCTTCCCGCAGCTGCGCGGCGTCTACGAGAACTTCGACTCCCTCCTCGCCCTCTACGACCGCCGGGGGAAGGGGGAGCGGCTCTCCCAGCGCCTCTTCGCCGACCTCTGGCGAGCGGAGCGGGACGAGGAGGAGGGCCGCTGGTCGGTCCCGATCCTCGCCGCCTCCCGGCGCCGCGGCGAGGTCCGCGACTGGTCCTTCCTGGCGGGGCTCCTCCGCTTCCGGACGGGGGAGGGGGGGTTCTCCCTCCTCGCCCCCGCCTTCCCCGGGCCGGGCTTCGAATGAACACCACGGAGAGCTCCATCCGCTTCTTCGAGCGCCGCGGCCAGGGGCTGCGGGAGTTCGCGGAGGCGACCGGCTACGCGCTCTCCCTCCTCCTCGGGGGCCTCGCCCGGCTCGGGCAGGCGAAGCGGCGCGCGGCGAGCGTGATCGAGCAGATGGCGAACGGGAGCGTCCGCGTCCTCCACGTCGTCCTCCTCGTCGGGTGCTTCTCGGGGATGATCCTCTCCCTCCAGACCGGGCTCGAGCTCGCCCGCTGGAGCCAGCAGGACCTGATCGGGACGATCGTCTCCCTCGCGATGGTGCGGGAGATGGGCCCCTTCATCACGGCCACGATCCTCGCGGCGACGACCGGCTCCGCCCTCGCCGCGGAGCTCGCGACGATGTCGGTCTCCGAGGAGCTCCTCGCCCTGGAGGTCCTCTCGATCGACACGACGGCCTTCCTCGTCATGCCCCGGGTGCTGGCGCTCGCGATCATCGCGCCCCTCCTCACGATCTTCGTCGACGCGATCGGGATCGCGGGGGGCTCGCTCGTCGCCCGCTTCCAGCTCGACGTCTCCTTCGCGAACTTCTACGACCGCGCGATCGAGTCGCTCAAGGAGACGGCGGTGCACCTCCCCGTCCCGAAGGACCTCTACGTCGGGCTCTTCAAGGCGGTCATCTTCGGCCTCACGATCGCCGCCATCGCCTGCGCGGCCGGGATGCGGGCGCGCGGCGGGGCGAAGGGGGTCGGCGACGCGACGCGCCGCAGCGTCCGCAACTCCGTCATCCTGATCATCGTCTTCAACTACTACATCACCTCCCTCTTCTACCGGTGATCCGCTTCGAGGAGGTCTGGAAGGCGCTCGAGGGGCGCCCCGTGCTGGCGGGGCTCTCCTTCGAGGTCGGCGAGGGGGAGACCTTCGTCATCATGGGACCGAGCGGGACCGGCAAGAGCGTGACCCTGAAGCACATCGTCGGGGTCCACCGCCCCGACCGGGGGACGGTCACCGTCGACGGCGTCGACGTGGGCGGGGCCGACCGCGAGGGGCTGCGGAAGATCCGGCGCCGGATCGGCTATCTCTTCCAGGAGGGGGCGCTGATCAACTGGCTCACCGTCCTCGAGAACGTGGCGCTCCCCTTGCGCGAACTGACCGATTTACCCCCCGACGAGATCCGGCGCCGCGCGCTCGAGAAGCTCGCCCTCGTCCACATGGAGGAGGCGCGCGACCGCATGCCCCAGGTCCTCTCGGGGGGGATGCGCAAGCGCGTCTCCCTCGCCCGATCCCTCGTGATGGAGCCGCGGATCATGCTCTACGACGAGCCGAACGCGGGGCTCGACCCCGGCACCGCCACCGAGATCAACCGCCTGATCCTCGCCACGCGCGACCGCTTGGGCGTCACCTCGGTCGTCGTCACCCACCGGCTCGCCTGCGCGTTCACCGTCGGGGACCGGATCGCCCTCCTCGAGGGGGGGAAGATCGTCGCCCTGGGGGCGCCCCCCGAGTTCCGCGGCTCGACGGACCCCCGCGTCCAGCGCTTCCTCGGCACCGGACAGGACTGAAGGAGACAGCGATGCGCATCAACAAGGAGGCCGCCCTCGGGTTCCTCTTCCTCGCCGGGCTCGCCGGCCTCGCGGTCGCGACGATCGCGCTCACGGAGATCACCCTGAGCAGCCGCCCCCGCTTCCCGGTCTACTTCCCCGAGGCGAAGTTCCTGAAGAAGGGGGACCCGGTCCACGTCGCCGGGGTCCGCTCCGGGCGCGTCAAGGAGGTGCGCTACGACCCCGCCCAGAGGCTCGACAAGCGGGTGCGCGTCCTCGTCGAGCTCGACCAACCGGTCGTCCTCCACAAGGACTACTCGATCGAGATCGCGGAGTCGACGCTCCTGGGAGGCCGGGTCGTCGCGATCGACCCGGGCCGCTTCGACCAGCCTCCGCTCGACCTGGAGACGACCGAGCTCTCCGGACACGCCCGCCCCGAGCACCTCGCCGCCCTGAACGCCCTGATCGAGGAGAACCAGCAGGACATCCGCCGGTTCATCTCCTCGATCGCGACCTCGGCGGAGCTCCTCGAGCGCGGCGGGGGCACGATCGGACGGCTCCTGCACGACGACGCCCCCTTCCGGGAGATCACGGGCGCGGCCGTCGAGCTGCGCCGCGCCATCGAGGACGCCCGCGGCGGCAAGGGGACCCTCGGCAAGCTCCTCGCCGACGACGCCCTCTACGACGACGCGCTCGCCATCGCCTCGAGCACGCGATCGATCGTCGAACGGGTGGAGGCGGGCGAGGGGACCCTCGGCGGCCTCGTCTCCAGGCGGGACGCCCTCGACAGCGCCACCGCCTTCCTCGAGGAGGCGCGGGCCGCGGCCGCGACGGTGAACCGCATCGCCGCGAAGGTCGAGGCTGGGGAGGGGACCTTCGGCCGGCTCCTCCACGACACCGCCTTCTACGACGCCTGGACGAAGGTCGGGGAGGACGTCCGGGTGATCACGGCGAACATCCGCGAGGGGAAGGGGACGATCGGGAAGCTCTTCACCGACGAGGAGCTCCTCGCCGACCTGCGCATGGCCTTGAAGAGCGTCACGCGCCAGATCGAGGACGCCCGCGAGGCCGCGCCGATCGCGACCTTCGCGGGTTTCCTCTTCGGGGTGCTGTAGCGAAGCGAAAGCGGATCCGGGTGCCTCGCCCGGGTGGGCGTCGGCCGACCGGCGCAGCGGGATACGATGGCGCCATGAAGCGCGCCAGGATCCCGCAGCTCCGCGACAACCTCCGCCGCTACCTCGACCACGTCCGGGCGGGAGGAACCGTGGTCGTCCTGGACCGCGGGAAGCCGATCGCCGAGATCCGCCCGATCGGGGCACGTCCCGCCGGGAGGCCGATCACGGATGACGAGCGGCTCGACGCGCTCGAGCGCGAGGGGATCATCCGGAGGGGCACGGGTCGACTGCCGAACGGTTTCCTTGAAGCGATCCGAAGGCGCGGGCCCATCGCTCCGCGCGCTAGGCTGGTCGAGGCGATCCTCGAGGAGAGGGAGGAATCGCCGTGAGGTTCTGGGACACCTCCGCCTTGATGGCCATCCTGATCGGAGAGGACCACGGCCGAGGTCTCGCCCGACTCCTCGAGGAAGATCCGAAGGGGGTGCTCTGGTTCCTGACGTCGGTCGAGGTGCGGTCCGGACTGGCGCGGAGGGCGCGGGCCGGAGCGATCTCGCCGGAGGAGCGGGGGACGATCTGGGAACGCTTCACCGACCTGCGGACGACCTTCTCCGAGGTCTCGGCTCCCCTGGAGGTGCGAGAACACGCGCACCGGCTCCTCGACTCCCATGCCCTCCGGGCGGGCGACGCGCTCCAGCTCGGCGCGGCGATCGTGGGAGCGAAGGGAGAGCCGGAGACACTTCCGTTCGTCACCCTCGACCGTCGTCTCGCCGCGGCCGCTTCGAAGGAGGGCTTCCCCGTCCTCCCGCCCCTCACCGGCGAGGGTATCGTCGCCGAGAAGCGGCCTCGAGCCGCGAGAGGGAGGCAGGCACGGACCGCGATGGCGGCAGGTCGATGACCCGGGTCGGGGAAGGAGGGCCCGCTACCGGCGTGCGGGCTTGGCGAGGGACAGGATCCACTTCCCCACGGCGTCCGCCTCCAGGTGAACGGGATCTGCCGCGCGGAGCCCGGACAGGGTCGTCCGGCGCAGCGTCTCGGGGATCAGCGCGGCGTCGAAGACGCGGCCGCGCACCCGCGCCAGCGTGAGGCTCACCCCGTCGACGGCGATCGAGCCCTTCGGGACGAGGTAGCGGGCGAGCCGGGCCGGAGCCTCGACCCGAAGGGTCGCGCCGGCACCCTGGCGAGTGAGCGCGCGGACCCGTCCGAGCCCGTCCACGTGGCCGTAGACCAGGTGCCCGCCGAGCCGGTCGCCGAGGCGCAGGGAGCGCTCGACGTTCACCCGGTCGCCTAGACGCAGCCGGCCGAGCCGGGTCCGTCGCAGGGTCTCCGGCGAGACGTGGAACCGGGCGACCCGACCGCGGAGCGCCTCGACCGTGAGGCAGACCCCCGCGAGGGAGATCGAATCCCCCCCCCGGACGCCCCGGCGGAGGGGGCCGAGGTCAAGGTGGAGCTCGATCCCGCCTCCTCGGTGCCGGAGGGACCGGACGGGACGAACCCCCTCGACGATGCCGGTGAACAAGGGACGCGGAGGATAGTCTCCGGGGGCGGCGCCCGGCGGTGCTTGACCGGCCGGGCGCGCCTTCCTACCCTACTCCGCCTTCCTCCGGCGGGGGCGGGCGGTGATCCTGACGATCCTGACCCTCTTTCCGTCGACGATCGAGGGTTACCTACGCGAGAGCATCCTTCGCATCGCACAAGAGAAGGGGCTCGTGCGCTTCCGTCTCGTGAACTTCCGCGACTACTCCACGGATCGCCATCGCACCGTCGACGACCGTCCCTTCGGGGGGGGTCCGGGGATGGTCCTCAAGCCGGAGCCGGTCTTCGCCGCCGTCGAGGACGCCGAGGCGAAGGACGGCCCCTACCGGAAGGTCCTCCTCACTCCCGCGGGGAGGCGCTTCGACCAGGCCCTCGCACGCGAGTTCTCGCGGGAGGAGCGCCTCCTCCTCCTCTGCGGGCGGTACGAGGGCTTCGACGAGAGGATCCGCCTCGGCCTCCGGTGGGACGAGGTCTCCGTCGGGGACTACGTCCTCTCGGGCGGGGAGATCGCGGCCCTCGCCGTCGCCGAGGCGACCGCCCGGCTCCTGCCCGGGGCGCTCGGCGACCCCGAGTCCGCCGAACAGGAATCGTTCACCGCGGGACTCCTCGACTTCCCGCAGTACACCCGGCCCCGGGTCTTCCGGGGCATGGCCGTGCCCGAGGTCCTCGTCTCCGGAGACCACGAGGCCGTCCGACGCTGGAGGGAAGAGGCCGCCCGGCGGCGAACCGCCGAGCGCCGCCCGGACCTGCGACCGGAGTCGGACCCGAAGGCGGGGACAGGGGGCTGAACCATGGATTTCATCCGTCAGATCGAGAACACCTTCCTCAAGAAGGGGGCTCCGACGTTCCGGGTCGGAGACACCGTCGACGTCCACTACCGGATCTTCGAGGGGGAGAAGGAGCGCGTGCAGGTGTTCACCGGGACGGTGATCGCCTTCAAGAGCCAGGGGATCCGCCGCGCCTTCATCGTGCGGCGGCTCGTCCAGGGGGAGGGGGTCGAGCGGACCTTCCCTCTCCACTCTCCCCGGGTCTCCGACGTCGTCGTCCGGCGGCGCGGGGAAGTCCGGCGCGCGAAGCTCTTCTACCTCCGCAAGCGCGTCGGGAAGGCGACGAAGGTGAAGGAGAAGCTCACCCCGGGCGCCTCCCGGATCGCCGAGGAGCCCTCCTCCTCTTCTCCGGCGCCGGCCGCCCCCCCCGCGCCCCCGACCGTCGAGCGGCAGCCGGCCGCCGCCGTGCGTGCGCGCTAGCCCCGGCGGGGAGGAGGCGACGGGATGATCGAAAACGTCGGCCGCAAGATCGCGGCGGTCGTCGCCGTCCTCGTCCTGGGGGCCGCGGCGATCCTCTGGCCCTGGTCGAGCGGGAAGGCCGTCCTCCCCCTCGGCCTCGACCTCCGCGGCGGGTCGCGGATGGTCTACCGCTTCGACGTCGCGACGGCGAAGCGGCTGGGCCAGATCTCCCCGAACGAGCGCGACTCCGACCTCCTCGACGAGTCGATCCAGCGTCTCTCCGACCGGATCGACACCCTGGGGCTCCGCGAGATCCCGATCAGCAAGCAGGGGACCGACCGGATCGCGATCGAGCTCCCCGGGCTCGACAAGGAGGCGGTCGAGGAGATCAAGCGCATCCTCGAGAGCCTGGGCCGGCTCGAGTTCCGGATCGCCGCCGACGCCCAGGACGGGATCGACCTCGGCGCGGAGGAGCGCAAGCTCGACGAGTGGAAGAGGAAGAACCCCGAGGGGAAGCCCGAGGCGTTCAACGCGCTGCCCGAAAACGCGGGCGGCCCGCGCAAGGGGATCCGCTGGACCCCCCTGTGGGTGGACCGCAAGGACCCCAACCGGAAGGCCGAGCCGATTCCCCCCTTCCGCGACGAGGTCGCGCTGCGGGACGAGGCGGCCCTCGGGAAGCCGGAGTGGGTCTTCGGCGGGGACGACCTCAAGTTCACGGGCGCGACCCAGGACACGAACGGGGCGCCCGCCGTCCTCTTCGAGATGAAGAACGAGGAGGCCGGCCCGTTCGGGGACTTCACGCAGACCTACAAGGGGCGCCGGATGGCGATCGTCCTCGACGGGGCGATCCGCTCCGCCCCGGTCATCGAGGAGAAGCTCCCCGGCCGCGGGATCATCACCGGGGGCATGCGCGGCTTCTCCTTCGAGGAGATGAACGAGCTGAGGACGGTCCTGCGCTCGGGGAGCCTGCGGCTCGCCCCGATCCTCGACAGCGAGGTCTCGATCGGCCCCTCCCTCGGCGAGGACGCGGTCCGGCTCGGCACTCTCTCCGCCCTCGTCTCGGCAGTCCTCGTGTGCGCCTTCATGGCCGGCTACTACCGGCTGACCGGCCTCGCCGCGATCGCCGGCATCGTCCTCAACGTCGGGCTGATGCTCGCCGCCCTCGCCCTCTTCCGCGCCACCCTGACCCTGCCGGGGCTCGGCGGGATCGCCCTCACGATGGGGATGGCGGTCGACGCGAACATCCTCATCTACGAGCGGATGCGGGAGGAGCGGGAGAAGGGGCGGACCCTCGCCCAGTCGATCGCGAACGGCTTCAAGCGCGCCTTCTCCGCGATCGTCGACGGGAACCTGACGACCCTCCTGGCGGGCTTCATCCTCTACAAGATCGGGACGGGCCCGATCAAGGGCTTCGCGGTCACGCTGTGCATCGGGATCCTGACGACGCTCTTCGTCGCGCTCGTCGTCACCCCGGTCCTCTTCCACTTCCTCGTCACGTCGGGGGCGATGAAGGAGCTGCGGATGATGCGGCTCCTCTCGAAGCCGAACTTCCGTTTCTCCCGCTACCGCCACGCTTGCGTCGCGGCCTCGACCCTCCTCATCCTCGGCGGGCTCCTCGTCTTCTGGAACCGCGGGGAGAGGCTCTACGGCCTCGACTTCACGGGCGGGGCCGTCGTGCGGGCCAGGATGGCGAGGCCGGTCTCGATCGCGGAGGTCCGCGATCGCGTGCCGGGGGCCCAGGTGAGCGCCGTGCGCGGCGAGGGGGACGACGCGGCGCAGGTGGCGCGAGGCGTCAGCCGCGAGTTCACGATCAAAATCAAACTCACCGCGGCGGAGCGCGAGGGGATCGAGAGGGCGGAGGCCGCCGAGAGGGAGCGGGCCGCCGCCGCGGCGGCCCTCGCGGCCACCGCCCCGGCGACCGACCTCGTGGCCTCCCCGACCGGCGGGTGGGAGGGGAAGCGCTACGTCGAGGAGATCCGGAAGAACCTCGAGGGGCTGATCCTCACCTCCCCCATCACCGGCATCCTCTTCACTCCGGGGGCCGGCGTGAACGGGGCCACCCTCCTCACGGCGGAGATCCACTTCTCCTCCCCCGTCGAGGCCCCCGACCTCGTGCGGGTCCTCGAGAAGGCCGGGTTCGTCCAGCCGACGGTCGAGGTCGACCCGCAGGGGCCGGGAGGGAAGGAGGGGCTCGACTGGAGGCTGCGGGCGAGCGTGCCGAGGGACCTCCCGAGCGAGCAGGTCTACCAGGCGATCCGCGCCGCCTTCGCCGGCTCGAGGACTTCGGCCGGGGCGCCCTTCCCCCTGACCCAGCCGATCCCCGAGTCCGAGGCGCTCGGACCCCGCGTCGTGGCGGAGCTGCGCGACAAGGCGGTCCTCGCCCTCCTCCTCTCCTGGATCGGGATCGTCCTCTACGTCCGGATCCGCTTCCACGAGTACCGCTACGGGATCGCCGCGGTCGTCGCGCTCGTCCACGACGTCCTCGTCACGCTCGGGGCGGTCGCCGTCGCGAACGCCCTCGGCCTCGTCGAGGTCGAGATCGACCTCTCGATGATCGCGGCCTTCCTCACGATCATCGGCTTCTCCGTCAACGACACGATCGTCATCTACGACCGGATCCGGGAGAACCTCCCCAAGTACACGGACCACCTCGGGCGCCGCAAGGAGGAGCTCACGGTCATCGTCGACGAGGCGGTGAACCAGACCCTCTCGCGGACGATCATGACCTCGGGGACGGTCCTCCTCACGACGCTCGCCGTCTTCTTCGTGAACCAGGGCGGCCACACCGTCCTCGAGGGGTGGGCCTTCGCGATGTGCGTGGGCGTGGTGACCGGGAGCTACTCCACCGTCTACATCGCGAGCCCCCTCCTCGTGACCCTCGAGCGCTTCGTCCGGAAGGGGGGGCCGCCGCACGCCCAGCCGAGCCCCGCCCCGATCGCGCCGCGGCCCCCGGCCCCCGCCGAGGTGGAGGGGTAGGTGCGGAAGCTCCTCCTCTTCGTCTCCCTCGCGCTCCTCCTCGGGGCGGCGGCGCTGTGGCAGCAGGCGAAGTTCGGCAGGTCCATCCTGAACCGGACCGCGGGGGTGGAAGTGGAGGAGAAGGTCCACCCGGACCGGGACGAGATCCTCCTCGCCCTCGGCGGGGGGCCGCCTCCGCTCGCGCGCGAGCCCGCTCCGACGCCGCCGCGCGCCGTCCCCCTCGGCGAGACCCGATCCCCTTCCCCTCCGCGACCCGCCCCGAGCCCGGAGGCGGAGGTCGTCGTGCGGAGAGGCGACACGCTCTCCGGGATCGTCCGTGCGCACTACGGCAGCGCGCGTCCCGCCCTGATCGAGGCGGTGCGGGTCCGCAACGCCCTCACGGACGCCGGCCGGATCCGGGAGGGCGCGGTCCTCCACCTCCCGCCGCTCCCGGCGGAGCGCTAGGGGAATCGCCGGGCGCGCCCTCGAGGGCCCGGGCGCTCGCCTCCCGGTAGAGCCCTTCGAGCCGGCGCACACGATCCGGGCGCCCCGCGGCGAACGGCGGAGGGCCGAGGCGGCGGAGCACGGCGAGGTCGACCGCGGGAGGGGAGGGTGCCGCGCGAGCCGCCGCGAACGTCGGGCCGATCCTCCAGAACCCTTCCTCCGACATCGGCTCGGGAGCGGGCTCCGGCGCCGGCGCCGAGGCCTCCTCTCCCCCCCTCGCCTTCCGGAGCGACGCGAGGAGCGCCTCCCGGCCGCGACCGCGCAGCGCGAAGAGCATGAAGGGATCCCGGTCGAACTGCTCGGCGAGGAGGTAGTGGACCGCCGCGACGTGCTTGCAGATCCCCGCCCGATCCAGGCAGGAGCAGGCCGCGACGAAGTCTCGCTCCGACCCGGGGAAGAGCGGGGCCCTCGCACCGCGGAACACCTCCTCCGCCTCCGGCGGAACCTCCCCCGAGAGGAGCCTCGCCGCGAAGGCGGCCCGCGACGCCATCGCCGCGGAGACGACCTTCCACTGCCCGGCGGAGAGTCTCCGGAGCGAGATCTCGACGCGGTAGGGCCGTGGCCGGGAGCCCTGCACCTGCGCCGTCGCCCGGCCGGGCTCGACGCGGAAGTCGAGCACCTGGCCGCGACGGGCGTAGCTCCGGCCGCGGTGGAGCCGGTCCGCCCACCCGAAGGAATGGAGCACCTCGAGCCAACGCTTCGACCACCAGGACGCGCCGATCTCCCCGGAGCGGCTCCGGGCCTTGATCCCCCCATTCACCCGCCGCGGGCGCGAGAATCCGAACCCGGCCCATTCCTCCCTCACGCGCTCACTCCTCCCTCGCGCTCGGGCGCAGGGTGAAGATCTCCCGGAGCTCCCGGGTCGAGAGCTCCGTCAACCACGTCTCTCCCCCGCCGACGATCCGCTCCGCGAGGGCCTTCTTCGACTCGATCAGGTCGTCGATCCGCTCCTCGAGCGTTCCCCGGCAGACGAACTTGTGCACCTGCACGTTGCGCTTCTGGCCGATCCGGAACGCCCGGTCCGTCGCCTGGTTCTCGACGGCGGGGTTCCACCAGCGGTCGACGTGGAAGACGTGGTTCGCCGCCGCCAGGTTCAACCCCGTCCCCCCCGCCCGGAGGGAGAGAACGAAGAGCGGCGGCCCCTCGGCCGATTCGAACCGGGCCGTCATCTCGCTCCGCCTCCGGGCGGGCGTCCCGCCGTGGAGGTAGAGGACGTCCCGGCCGAAGCGCCTTTCCAGGTGCGGCACGAGGAGGTCGGCGAACTCGGTGAACTGCGTGAAGAGGAGGGCGCGCCCCCCCTCCGCCAGCACCTCCTCGAGCAGTTCCTCGAGGCGAGCCACCTTCCCCGACCGCCCCGGGAACGGGCTCCCGTCCTTCAGGAACTGCGCGGGGTGGTTGCAGACCTGCTTCAGCTTCGTGAGCGCCGCGAGCACGTTCCCCCGCCGCTCGATCCCCACGGCCCCCTCGATCCGTTCGAGCACCTCCTCGACGACGGCGCGGTAGAGGGTCGCCTGCTCGCGCGTCAGCCCGCAGGACTCCTTCGTCTCGATCTTCTCGGGGAGGTCGCGGATCACGTCGGGGTCGGTCTTCACGCGCCGGAGCAGGAACGGCTGGACGAGCCGGCGCAGCCCCCGCGCGCGCCCCTCGTCGCCGTAGCGCTCGATCGGGACCGCCCACGCCTCCCGGAACGCCGCGGCCGGCCCGAGGTAGCCCGGATTCACGCACTCGAAGATCGACCAGAGGTCGGAGAGGCGGTTCTCGACGGGCGTCCCGGTGAGGGCGACGCGGAATCTCGCCTTGAGCGAGCGCACGGCGCGCGCCTGCTTCGTCTCCGCGTTCTTGACGAACTGCGCCTCGTCCAGGACGAGCGTGTCCCACTCGACCTTCTTCAGCGTCTCGACGTCGCGCAGCGCCGTCCCGTAAGAGGTGAGCACGACGTCCGCGCCGTCGAAGCCCCCCTTCCGTCTCGCGCCGTGGTGGATCCGCGTCGAGAGCGACGGGGCGAACCTCGCGATCTCCCTCTCCCAGTTCCCAATAACGGAGGTCGGGCAGACGACCAGCGTCGGCCCCTTCCTCGTCGCCGCCAGCAGGGCCGCGATCACCTCGACGGTCTTCCCGAGCCCCATGTCGTCGGCGAGGAGGGCGCCGAGCCCGACCCGCCGCAGGAAGGCGAGCCAGGAGAGGCCCCGCTTCTGGTACGGCCGCAATTCCGTGCGCAGGGCCGTTGGCACCTCCACCTCCTCGTACTTCGCGTCGACCAGGTCGGCGATCCACCCCGACGTCGCCACCTCCTCGATCGGCAGGCCGAAGTCGCTCGCGGCGATCGTCTGGAGGGCCTGTCCGAGCGTCCCCCCCTCGATCTTCCGCATCGCCTCGAGGGCCCGGTCGAGGTCCTCGCGCCGGAGCTCCACCCACTCCCCGCGCACGCGGACGAGGGGCACCTTCAGCGCCGAGAGCCTCGCGAACTCCTCCTCCGAGACCGCCTTCCCCCCGAGCGCCGCCTCCCAGTTGAAGGCGACGAGGGAGTCGAGGCCGAGGAGTCCGCTCGACTCCGCGGCCTTCCCGGCCGGCTTGACCGTCAGGCGCAGCCCGAGCCGGGCCTCACGCTTCTTCCACCACGCGGGGACGAAGACGCCGAACCCGCTCTCCTCCAGGAGGCCCGAGGCCTCCCGGAGGAACCTCTGCGCCTCCACCGCCGACAAGGAGCACCGTTCGGGCCTCGCCTCCCGCAGCGCCTTCTCGATCGGCTCGAAGAGCCTCGCCGCCCTCCCCAGGTCCGCGAGCAGCCGTTCGCCCGCGTCCGGGAAGCGCTTCGCGACGAACTTCTCGCCCCGCCACACCCTGCGGGAAGGCACGCGCAGGCTCGGGTCGTCCGAGGCCTGGACCTCGAACTCGAGCCGCCATCGCCCCCGCTCCGTCTCGGGCGCCTCCAGCCGGAAGCAGGTCCGGAAAGGCGCGGCCAGTGACGAAGCCCGAAGCGGCAGCGTCCAGGCCTCGACCTCCTCCCGCAGCACCCGCAGCTCGGCCGGGCTCCCCGCCACGCGCGCATCCGGTCCCCCGAGCGCTTCGAGCCACCGGTCGACGGGTTCGGCGGCCTCGTCCCGCCACACGTCTTCGTCCCGGGACCGGACCCCGGCGTCCACGAGAGTCCCGAGGAACTCGACGAGCATCTCCCTGCGCACGGCGAAGGGCTCCGCCGCCCGGCAGGCGTCGGGCATCGCCTCCGCCAGCGCCCGCACCCGCTCGGCGTCGCGCGGGTCGTCGAGGACCGGCCTCCACCGCGCTTCGAGCCCCTCCGCCCGCTCCACGAGCCCGGGGGCGAAGCGCTGCCGCGCGACGAGTTCGAGCGCGAGCTTGGCCGCCCGCGACCAGAACGCGACGTCGGCCCCGATCCGCGGCCACCTTCCCCGAACTCCCTCGGATTCCCCGGACCTCGCTCCACCCCCTTCCGCCTCCCGCAGCCGCGAGAGGAACTCGAGCGCGTGGGCCGGGTCTCCCCGCACCCCCCAGACTTCCCGGGGCTCGAACACGCCGTCCTTCGGCAAGAGGAGGCTCGCATGCCCGTGCTTTCCGGTGACGTCGCCCGTCGCCGCCCGGACATGCCGCACCCGCACGCGGCGCCCTCCCTCCCAGGGCCGTTCGCCCCAGAAGAAGAGCGCCCCCTCCGCCCACGCCGCGTGCAGGACGAAGTGCCGCCCCGGAACCCGGGGCTTCCGCTCGGCGAGCGCGACCGACTCCCGCGACTTCGAGATCACCGCCTCCATGAAGGGCCGGGTCCTTAATCGGGCTGCCGCGGGCGTCAAGGTTAGGTCGTAGGCGCCGGCGGTATCCGACCCGAGGTGGAGACGTGCGACGACGGCTCACGAGCCGAGCAAGCGGCAGAAGTTCCGGCCGTCCGCGCCGGCACCCTTCACCGCGCCCTCCCTCCCCCCGGCGGGGCTTCACACCCCGCGAGGACCTCGCCCAGGCGCGCCGAAGGACAGCGCCCCCGCGAGGGCCATCCGAACAGCGGCGCGTCGGGCCGCGACCATGGCAACTCCTCCATCCACGCCGTCCTACGACACCGCTCCGCCGTCCGGCCGGAATCGGGGGCCGCGAAATCCCGGGGACTCCTGTGGCCCCCCGGGGCAGCGGCGGCGAACGGGCAGGCACATCCCAGGAGCCGATCCTCGCCGCCTCTAGGGAGCGAGATACACGCGCAGCTGGTACTCGTTCGTCGACCGCTCCCCCGTCCCGAGCAAGCGCTCGTAGCGCGGGGAGCCGTGGTCGTCGAAAACGAGCCGGAAGAGTTCGCACAGTTGTCCCTTCTCGTCGCTGCGCTCCAGGAAGCGGAGGTACTGCGCGCTGGGGCTGAACCGAGACCGCGGAGCCTCCTCGTACGAGTAGAACCCCTTGCCCAGGAGGACGCCCGGGATTTGGGCCCTACCGACCGGCGCCGTGAACGGGTCCTCCCCGCAACGGACCGACAGGGACTCGCCCTCGGACTGGTAGGACCACTCCCCCGGCCTCTTTTGCACGATCGCGGGCAGGACCAGCCGCTGATCGTCGCACAGGAACGTGTAGCGCGCGGGCGGCTTCCCCGGCTCCTTCGTGACGACCAGCTCTTGGTCCTCGACCGCGACCGGGAAGGGCCCCGCGCGCTCGACCTTTGGCACGGCCCCCTTCTCGTTGACCGAGGGGTGGCGCGTGAACTCGTAGGTGATCGCCCAGCGGTCCCCGTCCCTCCGGATGGCGATCGAGGTGTCGGTCCCGGTCCCTACGATGCTCCGCACGCCGCGGTGCATCCAGGTCCCCTCGACCAGGATCGGCTTCAGGACCGGATCCTCGGGACAGGCGCCCGGAGCCGAGAGCGCGAGCATCAGGATCGGGGTCCAAGCGCAGTCAACGTGTGACATCGCACCCTCCGCTTGCGCGGTCAGACGCCTTGCTCATCCGCCGCGATCGGCACGCTCGACGGCTTCGCCGGGCGGACTCCGCCAGCTCGGCATCCGCGCGTCCTCTCACGAAACCGTCGTCACGTGGTAGATCATCTGCACGGCGCGCTGCTGCAGCTCGCCCTCGGGAAGATCCTTCAACAGAGCATAGAAACCAGGATGGCGGCCCCGGTCAGCTTCATCCGCTGGTTCGGCCGGGGCTACTTCTTTTTCGACTCGTCGTCCTTCATCCGCTCTCCTAAGAGGAGCCTCAACGCGCGGGCCGTCTGCTCCATGCCGCCAAGCGGCGGGAGACGGCGATGAATGGCTACCTTGCCCCTGGGGGATTTCAGCAGGCGTACCACGTCCGCAAGCGGGCATTCCTCATAGTTGTACCGGACGCCGTTTGCCTCGAGCTTTCGTTCCTTCTCGTCCAAGTCCTTGAAGCGAGTCAGCGGCTTGAGCGGAACGCTGTCGTTCCAGATCGAGTCCTTCATGTACGTCGCGATCATCAGCGCCGGCCAATCCAGGAGCTGAGGAGCCCAGGCGCCCGTGAGTACATTCTCAAGCTCGCCATCGACCATCACCACCTCGGCCAACTCGCCCAGAGTGAATCGCGTGATGAGCAGCGCGCGGTACTCGCTTCGGCCTTCCGTCTTGGTCAACCAGTACGCGGCGTAGCGAGGCTCCTGCCCGGCCGCCTTCGCTTCGGCAGGCAGCGCCGTATCACCCTGACAGGGCGGCATGGCCGCAACAGAGCCGATGCTACACACCAGGGCGAATAAACAGCTTCTCATGGATTCTGCTTTCGACGAAAGAGGAATACTCGCGTTCATGAAGAAGACGCATGAGGTCAGGACAAAGTAGTTCACCTGACGGCCCAAGCGGGATCCCTCGCGCGCGCACGCGGCGGCGGAGTGGACGGCGCCAGCGGCATGCCCCGAACGGGACCCGCCTCGTCTGTACACGAGGACTCAATCCGCCGCGATTCGGCCTGGGACCGGACCAGCCGCGACCGCCGGCGCGAGCCACCCCGTCCGGACCGACCTCGGCAGGAGGTCGAAGTGCCGGAGCCAGCCCGCGTCGTCCCGGGCCGGATGGTCTTCGCGGAAGTGGACCCCCCTCGACTCGCGACGAGCGAGAGCGCTTTCCGTGAGGAGGTTCGCGACCGTGAGCATGTTCGCGAGCTCCCAGCCGCGCGGCCCCGCGAAGGAGCGGGTGAGGGCGTACCGGCTCCAGAACCGGAGCATCTCCCGCGTCTCGACGAGGCCTTCTTCCGTCCGCTCGACGCCGACGAGGCGGCCGAGCAAGGACTTCATGGAGTAGAGGAGGTCCGTCTCGTTCAGGTCGGTGCCGGAGGTCGGCGTCCGGCGACCCGGGACGCGGAGGTCGGCCTCCGGCCGCTTCGGGGCCGTTCTCTCCTCGGCCGCCGCCGCGCCGGCCGCGCGGCCGAGGACGAGGCCTTCGAGGAGCGAGTTCGAGCCGAGCCGGTTCGCTCCGTGGAGGCCGGAGGAGGCGACCTCGCCGCACGCGAAGAGGCCGGGCACGTCCGTGCGGCCGTCCGGGTCGACCGCGATCCCCCCCACCCAGTAGTGAGCCCCCGGCCGGACGGGAATGGGGTCGCGGGCGAGGTCGAGGTCGAAGTCGGCACAGACCGCCGCGAGGCCGGGGAACCGCCCGGAAGCCCCTGGGATGCCGCGGAGGTCGAGGAGGACATGCGTGTCTCCGGTCTCGACCATGCGCCGCTGGATCGCCCGCGAGACGACGTCGCGGGGGGCGAGCTCGGCGTCGGGGTGGACCTCCTTCATGAAGGCGACCCCGCCGCGGTCGCGAAGGACTGCCCCCGCCCCGCGGACGATCTCGGAAATCAGGACGCGTGCGGCGCCGGCGATGTAGAGGAGCGTCGGGTGGAACTGGACGAACTCGAGGTCGCGCACGCGCGCCCCCGCGCGGAAGGCGAACGCCAGGCCGTCCCCCGTCGCGATCTCCGGGTTCGTCGTCTCGCGGTAGACCTGGCCGGCGCCCCCCGTCGCGAGGACGGTCGCCCCGGCGGCGAAGAGGAGGAAGCCCGTCCCCTCGCTCCATGCGAGGGCCCCTCCGCAGCGGCCGTCGCCGTTCCGGACGAGGTCGAGGACGAACGTGCGCTCGTGGGTCTCGATCCTCTCGGTGCGCCTCGCCCGATCGATCAGGGCGCGCTCGATCTCGAGCCCCGTGCGGTCGCCGGCGTGGACGATCCTCGGGCGGGCGTGCCCCCCCTCCCGGGAGAGGGCCAGCCTCCCGTCCGATTCGTCGAACCGGGTCCCCCACGAGCGGAGCCGCTCGATCGCCTCGCCGGCCCCCGCCGTCACGCGCCGGACGACCGCCTCCTCGCAGAGGCCCGCCCCGGCCGCGAGGGTGTCCTCGGCGTGGCGGTCGGGCGAGTCGTCGGGGCCGAGCGGCGCCGCGACGCCCCCCTGCGCGAACTCCGTGTTCGTCTTCGACAGGTCCCCCTTCGCGACGAGGGCGACCGCCCCGCGCTCCGCCGCCTCGACGGCCGCGGAGATCCCCGCGACCCCCGACCCGATGACGAGGACGTCGCTGAAGAGGACGGGGACCCTCCGGAGGTCGACGTCCGCGAGGCTCCGCGGGATCAGGAGTTCGGGCTCGGGCACGGCTCGGGGAAGAATGTGGAGGGGCCGGCGATCCTCCAAGGGCCGAGTGGCTGGGGAGGACCCCGCCCTTGACAGGGGGCGAAAGGGAGGCTAACGGATAGGCACTTGTTAGCCCCTCGATCTTGCGTGGGCCTGTAGCCCACCCCCAAGATGGAGGACCAGGAGGCAACCATGCTCGCGCATGCCCATCCTCTCTTCCGGCGGCTCGGACCGACGTTCTTCTTCGCGATGCTGATCGTGGTCGCCGTCTTCTCCTAGGCCCGGCTCGCTGGACCCCTCTTCCGGCCCTAGGCTTTCCATGCCCACCGTGGACGCGCCCCTCACCGAACGCCAGCACCAGGTCCTCCGATTCATCGAGGAGTACCGCCGGGAGAATGGCATCGCGCCGACCCTCGAGGAGGTCGGCCGCCATCTCCGGGTCCACCGGGTCACCGTCTTCGGCCACGTCGAGGAGCTGATCCGGAAGGGGTACCTCGAGAAGGCGGCGCCCCTCGCCTCCCGTTCCCTGCGCGTCGTCGCGGCGAGCGAGCAGGAGGCGAAGCGGCCGACCCTTCCCCTCCTCGGAACGATCGCGGCCGGCTCTCCCCTGGAGGCGATCGAGAACCCCGAGGCGATCGACGTCGACGACCTCGTCCCCTCGGGCCCCGACGTCTACGTCCTCAAGGTGAAGGGGGACTCGATGATCGAGGACGGGATCCACGACGGCGACTGGATCCTCGTGCAGCGACGTTCGACCGCACGGAGCGGCGAGACCGTCGTCGCCGTCCTCGACGGCGGGGAAGCGACGTTGAAGCGCTTCTACAGAGAGGGGAGCCGCTTCCGCCTCGAGCCGGCGAACCGCGCCCTCTCCCCCATCGTCACGGACCGGGTCGAGATCCGCGGGGTCGTGATCGGCCTGCTGCGCCGCTACGGCAAGCGGAGTCCCTGACCGCGGTCGGCTGTGGCGGCGCCCGCCTCGCGCGACATCTCCCGCGCGACCTCCGCCAGGATCCCCGCCGCCCGGACGAGCGCCTCCGGGCGGACGTCGAGCGCGGGGCGCAGCCGGATCGATTGCGTCCCGCACCGCAGGGCGAGGAGGCGCTTGTGGTAGAGGCGCTTGAAGGCCTCCTCCCGGGCCTCCGGGGAGGGGAGGTCGAATGCGAGGAGGCAGCCTCGGCCGCGGACGTTGTGGATCAAGCGTGGAAACTCGGCGGAGACCTCGCGGAGGAGGGCGAGGCCTTCTTCACCGGCCGTTCGCACGTTCTCCACGAGGTTTTCCTCCCGGATGATCTCCAGCACCCGGCGGCAGCGCACCATGTCGACGAGGTTCCCCCCCCAGGTCGAGTTGATCCGGCTCGACTCGCGCATCACGTTGTCCGGGACCTCGTCGAGCCTCGGCCCTGCGAAGAACCCGCAGATCTGGGACTTCTTCCCGAAGGAGACGAGATCGGGCTCGGCGCCCGGGAAGTGCTCGAAGCACCAGCGCTTCCCCGAGGCGAAGAAGCCCGTCTGCACCTCGTCGTAGACGAGGAGGCATCCCTTCTCGTCCGCGATCCGCCGCAGGGCGCGGAGGAACTCGGGGCGGAAGTGCCGGTCCCCCCCCTCGCACTGGATCGGCTCGATCAGGATGCAGGCGATGTCCTCGCCCCGCTCCGCGAAGGCCGCCTCGATCTCCCCGAGGGCATCCCCCTCGGCGGCGATCGTGGCGGCCAGGTTCTCCCCTTCGAGGGGAAACGTGCAGGCCGGGGAGGAGACGCGCGGCCAGGGGAACTTCGGGAAGAGGGCGTACTTCCGCGGGTCCGCCGTGTTCGTGAGGGAGAGGGTGTAGCCGCTCCGGCCGTGGAAGGCGTGGCGGAAGTGGAGCACCCGGGTCCCGACCTCCCCGGTCTTCCCCGCCGCCCGGTTCTTCTTGATCCGCCAGTCGAAGGCCGCCTTGAGCGCGTTCTCGACGGCGAGCGCGCCCCCGTCGATGAAGAAGACCCTCTCGTAGCCCGGCGGGAGGGCCATCGCCGCGAAGAGGTCGACGAAGGCGGCGAACTCGGGGGTGGAGAAGTCGGAGTTCGAGGGCTTGTTGACCGAGACGCGCCGCAGCTCCTCGAGGAAGTCGGGGTCGAACAGGCCGGGGTGGTTCCACCCGAGGGGGAGGGTCGAATAACAGGTGAAGAAGTCGAGGAAAACCTCCCCGCTCCGGCCGTCGACGAGGTCGGAGCCCCGGCTGCGGGCGAGGTCGGGGACGATCGACTCCCCGTCGGCGAGGAGGTGGGCGCCGAGGATCCCGTGGACGTCGCGGGGAGAAGGGAGGGGGCGCATGGGGAGAAGCGGTGGACTCGAGGCGGGGAGACCCGCGCCGGACGGCGCCCCGTCGTCCGGGGCCCGGCGTCCGTCTCCGGCCGCTACGCCTCTTTTCGGCTGTCGATCTGGGCGCGCTGCAGCCGCCCCGAGTAGTCGACGTAGACCGACTTCCACTCCGTGAAGACGTCGAGGACGGCGCGCCCCGCCTCGCGGTGGCCGTTGCCGGTGTCCTTCACCCCCCCGAAGGGGAGCTGGACCTCGGCGCCGATCGTCGGTCCGTTCACGTAGACGATCCCCGCCTCGATCTCCCGGACCGCCCGGAACGCCTTGCTCACGTCGCGGGTGTAGATCGAGGAGGAGAGGCCGTAGGCGGTCCCGTTCAGGATCGCGAGCCCCTCCTCGAGGGACCCGCACCGGAGGACCGAGAGGACCGGGCCGAAGATCTCCTCCTGGGCGATCCGCATGTCGGGCCGGACGTTCGTGAAGACCGTCGGCTCGTAGAACCACCCCTTCTCGAAGGCCCCTCCGCCCGGCCGCTCCCCTCCCGTGATCCGCGTCGCCCCCTCGTCGAGACCGACCCGGACGTAGTGCTCGACCGTCTTCAGCTGCCCCTCGTTCACGAGCGGCCCCATCTCCGTCCCGGGGTCGAGGCCGGGGCCGAGCTTCAGGCGCTCGACGCGGGCGACGAGCCGCTCCGTGAAGGTCGAGATCACCCGCTCGTGGACGATCGCGCGCGAGGTCGCCGTGCAGCGCTGCCCCGCCGTCGCGAAGGCGCCCCACACCGCCCCGTCGACGGCCAGGTCGAGGTCGGCGTCCTCGAGGACGAGCTGCGCGTTCTTCCCCCCGAGCTCGAGGGAGCAGCGCTTGAGCCGCTTCCCCGCCCCCTCCGCGATCGTCCGGCCAACCTCCGTCGAGCCTGTGAAAGAGACCCCGCGGACCCTCGGGTGCTCGACGAGGGGCGAGCCGACGGCGCGCCCCCCTCCCGTGACGAGGTTCACGACGCCGGGGGGGACCCCCGCGTCGGCGAGCGTCCGCACGAAGTTCACCGCGGAGAGGGGGGTGTCGCTCGCCGGCTTGAAGACGACCGTGTTGCCGCAGACGAGGGCCGGAAAGATCTTCCAGGAGGGGATCGCCATCGGGAAGTTCCAGGGCGTGACGATCGCGAAGACGCCGACCGGGCAGCGCACCGACATCCCGAACTTGTCGGGGAGCTCGACGGGGACGGTGTCCCCGAACATCCGCCTCCCCTCCCCCGCCGCGTAGAAGGCGGTGTCGATCGCCTCCTGGACGTCCCCGCGCGTCTCGTCGAGGATCTTCCCCATCTCGCGCGTCATGTCGCGCGCGAAGGCCTCCTTCCGCTCGACGAGCCTCTCCCCCGCGCGGAGCACGATCTCCGCCCGCTTCGGCGCGGGGAGGAGCCGCCAGGTCTCGAACCCGCGCGCCGCGGCCGCGACCGCCGCCTCGACGTCGCGCGCGTCCCCGTCCGCGAAGAGCCCGACCAGGTCGGTGCGGTCGGCGGGGTTGCGGTTCTCGAACCACTTGCCCGTCGAGGCGGCGACCCATTCGCCGCCGATGAAGTTCATGTACTTCTCGGACATGGGGGGCTCGGGGGGGGAAGGGGGAGGAGGGAAGGGGCCTTGCCGGGGGGAGGCGGCGGCCGTCCGCCGCCCAAGGACCGCGCTAGCATACGGGCCCGCGAGAAGAGCCGGCAACCCGCGCGTGACCCCGCGACCCTACGCCTTCCCGAGACGCCTGCGACTGCGCGGCGAGACCACCTTCCGGAACGTCTTCCGGGAGGGGGCCCGGGCCCGCGGGGGGATCCTCCAGGTGATCGCGCGGGGAAACGACCTGCCGGAGTCCCGCCTCGGGATCTCCGTCGCCCGTCGCGTGACGCGCTCCTCGCCCGAGCGCAACCGCCTGAAGCGCCTCGTCCGCGAGGCGTTCCGGCTGAACCGGACGCGGCTCCCCTCGGGCCTCGACCTCGTCGTCTGTCCCCTCGTCCCCGGCCGCGCCTTCACCCTCGGGGCCGTCGCCGCCGAGCTGGAGCGGCTCTCGCGCCAAGCCGGCGCGAAGGCCTCGCGCGCCCGGTCCCCGGGACCGACCGGGGGAGGAGCCCCGCGTTGATCCGGCACGGGATGGTCGGGGCCATCCGGCTCTACCAGCGCTGGATCGGGCCGCTCAAGGGAGGGACTTGCCGGTACTGGCCGACTTGCTCGGAGTACGCGGTCCATGCGATCGAGGACCGCGGTCCGCTCCTCGGCGTCCTCCTCGGGGCCTGGCGGATCCTCCGCTGCCACCCCTTCGCCCGCGGGGGGTACGACCCCGTCCCGTCTCCGGGCCGGCGGGGCTAGAGCCGGGGCGGGCGGCCCGCCCCGGCCGAGCCGCCCCGGAGCTACTTCTTCCGGGTGTAGGTGATCTCCATCGTCTTCGCCTCTTTCCCCTCGCGGGTCTCGTACCACTCGAAGGCGATCCGGTCCTTGTCGGCGACCTTCTGGGTGAAGCGGAAGGGGATCGTCCCGCCGGTCACCGGATCGTCGTACTTGCCCGTGAACGTGAAGGTCTTCGCGCCCGCGTCGTAGGTCCCCTCCGTGTAGGTGATCGAGGTCCCCATGTTCTCGATCCAGGTCCCGACGTACTTCTTCTTGAGGTTGTCGTAGCCGGTCGTCGAGATCCCCTCGTGCGTCTCCCCCATGAAGTTCCCGGAGTGGGCGGTCTGGACGAACCTCCCGCCGAAGAGGGGCTTCGCCGAGGCGGTCCCCGCCGATTCCATCGGGGCAGCGGCCGGGTCCATCCACATCTTCGACGCGGTCGTCCACTCCCCCACGAGCGCCTCGAGGGGCTTGTGGTTGTCGGTGACGGCGCCCGCCTTCTTGTAGGCGGCCATCATGGCCTCCATCTCGGGGGGGCCTCCCGCTTTCCCCTTCTCCTGCGCCCCGGCCGCCGCGAGGGCGAGGCCCGCCACGGCGAGCCCCCCGAATCCGAAGAGTCCTTTCATGAAACTCCTTTGCTCGAGCGAAGTGCCGGCAGTGTAGCGGGGTAGACTCCGGCCGTGGACCGCCAGACCGTCGAGCTCTCGGCGCTCGGCTTCCAGGCCGCGGTCACCGCCCTCCTCGCCGCGGTCTACGTCGGCCTCTGGAAGAGCCAGCGGCGCCTCTGGTTCGCGGCCTGGGCGGCCGGCTGGACGCTGTACGCCGTCCGCCTCGTCCTGATCTCCGCCTTCATCCTCGAGCGTCGCGACGTGTGGCTCTTCGCGCACCAGGCGGTGACGGGAGTGACCGCCCTCCTCCTCCTCGCGGCGGCGCTCCAGTTCTCCCAGGGGCTGCGCTGGCGGAGATGGCACGCCGCCCTGGGCCTCCTCCCCGTCGCCTGGGCGGCCGTCGCGATCTACGTCATCCGCGACCCCGCGGTGACGGGCCTCTCCGCCGCCGCCTTCCTCTCGGCCGTCACCCTCTGGACCGGCGTCGTCTTCTGGAAGCACCGCCGCCGCAGCCCCTCCGCCAGCGCGACGGCCCTCGCCGTGACCTTCACCCTCTGGGGGCTCCACCACCTCGACTACCCGCTGCTCCGACCCTACGGGTCGGGAGTCCTCTACGGCGTCTTCGCCGACATCCTCCTGATCACGGCGGCGGCGATCGGGACCCTCTTCCTCGTCCTCGGCGACGGACGCCGGGCGCTCGAGGCTCGCCGGGCGGAGCTCGAGCAGCTGACGGGGCTGCTGCTTCGGGCGCAGGAGGAGGAGCGCCGGCGGATCGCCCGCGAGCTGCACGACGAGGCGGGCCAGGTCCTGACCGCCGTCAAGATCGAGCTCGACCTCGAGGGGCGCGCGGAGGCGAGCCGGATGGTCGCGCGCGCGCTCGACCAGGTCCGCGACCTGAGCAACCTCCTGCGCCCCTCGGTGCTCGACGACCTCGGCCTCCTGCCGGCGCTCCGGGCCCTCGTCGAGGACTTCCGGCGCCGGACCCGGATCGACGTCTCCTTCGACGCCCCGGAGCGGATCGACCCCCTCCCTCCCGACCAGGAGGTCGCGATCTACCGCGTCGTGCAGGAGGCGCTGACGAACGTCGCCCGGCACTCCGGGGCCCGGGCCGTCTCCGTCTCCCTCCGCGGTTGCGACGGCGGCGTCGCCCTCGCGATCGAGGACGATGGGCGAGCCCTCGACGTCCCCCCCGAGCCCCACCTCGGTCTCCTCGGCATGCGCGAGCGCGTGCACGCTCTCGGAGGGACCCTCGCCTTCTCGGCGGCCCGGGGGGCGGGCTTCCGCATCGAGGCCTCCCTGCCGGCGGCGCGATGAAGATCCTCCTCGTCGACGACCACACCCTCGTCCGCGCCGGGCTGCGGCGCATCCTCGAGACGCAGCCGGGCTTCACCGTCGTGCGGGAGGTCGCCGACGGCGCCTCCGCCCTCGCCGCGGTCGAGGAGACCGCCCCCGACGTCGTCGTCCTCGACCTCTCGATCCCGGGACCCGACGGCCTCGAGGTGCTGGCGACCGTCAAGCGCCGGCGGCCGGGGACGAAGGTCCTCGTCCTCACGATGCACGCCGACCCGGAGTACGTCGACCGCGCGGTGCGGGAAGGGGCGGACGGCTACCTCCTCAAGGACTCCGCCGTCTCCGACCTCGTCCAGGCCCTCAAGGCGGTGAAGGCCGGGGAGATCTACTACAGCCCCGCGGTCCAGCGCCGCCTCGGGGAGATCCTTCGCCGGGGCGCGAGCCCCGACCGCCCGGTCGACCGCCTGACGGACCGGGAGCGGGAGATCCTCCGGCTCGTCGCGGAGGGGCTCACGACGAAGGGGATCGCCGCGCGCCTGCGCATCAGCGCGCGCACGGTGGAGACCCACCGCTCCCACCTGATGGACAAGCTCGACCTGCGCTCGGTCGCCCAGCTGACCCAGTTCGCCGTGCGCGAGGGGCTGCTGCGGGATCGGGGAGGGGGGAGGCTCCCCGCCGGTCCGGGCACGAGTTCCTGGCGGACAACGTAGACGTTTTCCGGACCGACGGCCTCCCGCACCCGGCGGACACAAGTCGCCTCCAGACGGCTGCGGATCCGCCCGTGGACGGGCGACGAGAGGCGCTCGACGCCTTCGACCTGGGGGCTCGAATCCGTCGCGCCCCCACCTCCTTCCGGCACGCCTACCCGAGCACCACCTCGACCTGATGGATCCGGCCGTCGTCGGTCAGGGGGACGAGCGCCCCTCCCGGGAGCGGGGCCCCATCGAGGCTGACGCGGGACACCCCCCGGCAGACGCCCTTCGGGTTCTCGACGGCGATCCGGTAGAGGGTGGCGCCATGACGGTAGGCGATCTCGAACCCTTTCCATGCCCGGGGAATGCACGGATCGATCTGGAGCGCGGAGCCCCGCTTCCGGAAACCGAGGATCCACTCCAGGCCCGCGCGGTGCAGCCAGCCCGCAGACCCGGTGTACCAGGTCCACCCGCCCCGTCCCGCGTGGGGAGGCTCGGAGTAGATGTCCGCGGCGACGGCGTACGGCTCCACCCGGTACGTGCCGACATCGGCGCGACGGCTCGTGTGGTGGATCGGGTTCAACAGATGGAACAGCTCGGCGGCCTTGTCGCCGTCGCCCAATTCGGCGAAGGCCATGACCGACCAGGCCGCCGCGTGGGTGTACTGCCCGCCGTTCTCCCGGACTCCGGGGGGGTATCCCTTGATGTACCCCGGGTCGAGGAGTGTCCGGTCGAAGGGCGGCGCGAGGAGTCGCAGGAGCCGCTCCGCGCGCTGGAGGAGCTGGCGCTCCACGGATTCCATGGCCTGGCGCGCCCGGCCGCGGTCCGCCGCGCCGGAGAGGACCGCCCAGGACTGGGAGAGGGAGTCGATCCGGCACTCGTCGTTCGCCGCCGACCCGAGCGGCGTCCCGTCGTCGAAGAAGGCGCGCCGGTACCACGCCCCGTCCCACGCCTCCCGCTCCAGCGACGCCTGGAGCGAAGCGGCCCTCGTCCGCCACCGCGCCGCGCGCTCCCCCTCCGCGCGCAGGTCGGCGATCCGGGCGAACTCCCCGAGATTCGCGAGGAGGAACCAGCCCAGCCAGACGCTCTCTCCGCGGCCCCCGCGGCCCACGCGGTTCAGGCCGTCGTTCCAGTCCCCCGTGCCGATCCGCGGCAGGCCGTGCGGGCCCGCGTCGAGACTCCGGTCCAGCGCCCGTGCGCAGTGTTCGAACAGCGTCGCCGGCGGCCCCGATTCGGCGGGCTCGAAGTACGCCTCCGCCTGCGGCTCCTCGAGGGGCGCCCCCTCGAGCCACGGAACCTCCTCGTCGAGCACCGCCCGGTCCTCGGTCGTGCGGAGGTAGTGGGCCACCGCGTAGGGGAGCCAGAGGAGGTCGTCGGAGATCCGGGTCCGGACGCCGCGGCCCGCGGGGGGATGCCACCAGTGCTGGACGTCCCCTTCCTTGAACTGCCGGCCCGCGGCCCGCAGGAGGTGCGCGCGCGCGAGCTGGGGCCGGGTCGCCGCCAGGGCGAGGACGTCCTGGAGCTGGTCGCGGAACCCGTACGCCCCTCCGGACTGGTAGAGCGCGGATCGGGACCAGATCCGGCACGAGAGCGTCTGGTACAGGAGCCAGCGGTTGAGCATGAGATCCATGGAGCGATCGGGAGTCTTCACCTGCACCGCTCCCAGCAGCCCGTCCCAGCGCTCCTGGACCTCCCGGAGGACCTGATCGCAGCTCCTCGCGCGGTAGCGCGCGACCAGGGCCCGGGACTCCTCGCGACTCTCCCCCTGCCCCAGCAGGAACCGCACCTCGGCGCGCTCTCCGGGCTCGAGCTCGACGATCGTCTGCAGCGCGGCACACGGATCCAAGCCCGCTCCCGTCCTTCCCGAGAGCCCCTCGGCGCGTTCCAGGGACTCCGGATGGTCGAGGCTCCCGTTGCGGCCCAGGAACTCGAGGCGGTCGCCGGTCCAGGAGGTCTGGAGCCCGCCCAGGTCGGCGAAGGCGACGCGGCTCGCGAACTCCCCGTTCCAGGCGTTCCGAGCCAGAAGGGCTCCGGTCGCGGGATCGACCTCGGTGACCACGAAGGGGGCGGAACCCGCGCGCGCGACGCCGAGCACCCACTCCGCGTACGCCGTGACCGAGAGCCGCCGGGGGGCGCCGGACCGATTCTCCAGCGTGAGGCGGGAGATCCGGACGGGGTCGCGGGGCGGCACGAGCGTCAGGAGATCCAGCGCGATGCCGTGCGAGGCGTGCTCGAAGCGGCTGTACCCCTGGCCGTGCCGGACGACGTAGGGCGAGGCTTCCTCGCGGATGGGGAGACACGTGGGCCCCCAGATCGCGCCGCTCTCCTCGTCGCGCACGTAGATCGTCTCGCCCGGCGCGTCGCTGACCGGGTCGTTGGACCACGGCGTCAGCTTGTTCTCCCGGCTGTTCACGGCCCACGTGTACCCCGCGCCGGCCTCGGAGACCTGGAATCCGAACGCCGGGTTCGCCACCACGTTGATCCAGGGAGCCGGCGTCCACTGGCCGCCGCCCAGGATCGTGACGTACTCGAGCCCATTCCGAGTGAACCCTCCCAGGCCGTTGAAGAACTCGAGATCCAACGAGGGAGGGGCGATCGTCTCGGCCGCCTCGCGCGGCGCGCGGATCCGCGGCGGTGCCGGCCCCGACCGTTCCAGGCGGATGGCCTGCTCGGCCAGGGATCCCCGGCTCGCCAGGATCAGGACGCGGGCGGCCGAGCGGAGCAGGACCCGGTCCGGGGGAGACAGGAGGTCCTCCCGCAGCACGAAGACCCGTCCTGGTTGGGCGTCCGCCTCCCGGCCGGCCGCGGATCGGCTCACCCGCACCATGGCCTCGATCGACTGCTGGAGGTCCTGCGCGTAGGACGTGCCCTTCGCGTTGAGGATCACCAGATCGGCGGGAACCCCCTTCAGCCCCCAGTACTCGTGCGCCCGCAGCAACTGCCTCACGACGTCCCGCTCCTCGTCCCTCTCGATCGCCACCACGGCGATCGGAAGGTCGCCGGAGATGCCGTGGGCCCAGAGACCCGAGGGGCCCCGGCGATTCGCGGCGAGGATCTGCGGCGCCGCGCGCAGCGTGGGATCGGTGTACAGCAGGCGATTCGCCAGGCGCTGGAAGAGATGCGCCTCGTCCTGGGTGACGCTCAGGTGATGCCGTTGGACCTGGGCCCTCGTCCAGGCGAGCGTGCTCTCCCGCTCGAACGTCGCCGGCTGCCGATACTTCTCGGCGATCCGGAGCGCCTCCTCCCGCGAGCGCGCCACGAGCGTGGTGTACGCGATCCGGACCGTCCCCTGGGGCGGGAGAGCGACCCGGTGTCGGAGGCTCACGATGGGATCCAGAACCGTCCCCGCCGTGTCGGACAGGGGACCTCCGTCGACCACGGAAGCCGGCGCGCGGACCCCGCGGCCCCGGCCCAGGAACCGTGCGCGGTCGGTCTCGTACTGGACCGGACCCACCGGTTCTCCCTCGAGCGCGGCCAGGTGGACGAGCCACACCCGGGCCTCGTCCGCCGAGCGCGGGCGCCGCGTCGCCAGCAAGGCGCCGAGATGGGGAACGAACGCGGTCTCCACGAACAGGTTCGAGAAGGCGGGGTGGGCCTCGTCCGCCGCCTGCGGGGCCAGCACGACCTCGGCGTAGGACGTGAAGTCGATCTCCCGTCCCCGGGGCTCGAGATTCGTCACCGTCAACCGGCGGAGCTCGGCGTCGTCCTCGGAGGACACGACGATCTCGAGCAGGATCGAGAGCGACCGGTCCCGCTGCGCGATCTTGGCCCGGTCCTCCGAATAGACGACGTCGTACCGGTCCGCCGGGGTTGCGGTCGGCTGGAAACCTGCGGACCACACCCCGCCCGTCCCCACGTCCCGCAGGTAGACGAACGTCCCCCAGCCGTCGCGCGTCGTGTCCTCGCGCCACCGGGTCACGGCGAGCTCGCGCCATCGGCTGAAACCGGAGCCCGCGGCCGTGACCATGACCGTGTAGCGCCCGTTGGAGAGGAGGTGGGTGCGGGGGGTGATGTCGTGCGGCGAGTCGAAGCGCCGTAGGGTGGGAGGGAGGAGGTCCCGCACGAGCGGCGCCACCTGCACCTCCTCGGCCCGCGGCCGCGTGATGGCCACCGCGCGCGGGGTGCGCTCCTGGAGCAGGAGCTCCGCCGCCTGGACCATCGGATGGGCGTGGAAGCGCTTCCGGGTCCGGCCGTCGTCCAACACGTTTCCGAGCGCGAGGAGCGTCATCCCCTGGTGGTGGGCCATGTAGGCGCGGACCACGGCCGCGGCGGACTTCTCCGGCAGCCTCGAGGGGGTGTAATCGAGCGCCTCGTAGAACCCGTAGGCTCCACGCGCTCCGGCGCGCTCGAGGCGGGCGAAGTTCTCCAGGGCGGCGCCGGGGTCGACCATGGCCGCGAGCGCGGTCGCGTACGGAGCCACCACCACGTCCTCGAACAGCCCCCGCTTGAGCCCGAGGCCGGGGACGCCGAACGCCGAGTATTGATAGGTGAGTTCCGCATCCCTCACGTTGTAGGCCGACTCGGAGACTCCCCAGGGGACCCGCCGCTCCGCGCCGTAGCGGATCTGGCGCCCGACCACGAGGCGGCACGTCAAGTCGAGCAGGCTCCGGGCGGGCTGGGACATCACGAGGAGCGGCATGAGGTACTCGAACATGGACCCGGACCACGACACCAGGGCCGCCCCGGAACCGATCGGCGTGAGGGATCGGCCGAGGTGGAACCAGTGCTCCGGCGGCACGTCCCCCTTGGCGATGGCGATGAAGCTCGCCAGCCGGGCCTCGGAAGCGAGGAGGTCGTACCGGCCGGGATCGAGCGTGCCGTCGGCCACGCGATAGCCGATGGAGAGAAGCTTGCTCGTGGGATCGAGCAGGAACTGGAAGTCCATGGCCTGGACCATCGCCTCGGCGAGCGAGGCGAGGGTCGAGAGGCGGCTCGCGAGGATCCCCTCGGGGATCTGGCGATCGCGGGCGTGGCTCCGGACGGAGCCGTGGACGGCGCCCGCCCAGGTCAAGATCTCGGATCGGGAGTCGTCCGGGACCTCGCTCGAGAGCCTCCGCGCGAGGTCGAGGAGGTTGTCCGCCCTAGACTCGAGGTCGTGGAAGCGGCGGAGCCGCTCGGGCGGCGAGGCCGGGAGACCCTCCAGCGCGGCCGCCGTCGCCACCGCGGCCTCGCGCAGCGCCCCCGCCGCGACCGACGGCGCGCGGCGCGAGTCCCCGGCTGCCTCGATCGCGTCGATCAAGAGCCGTAGGGCGTCCCCGATCCCCTCGGGGATCTCCGGGCCTGCGACGGGACGGTGTGCGTGCTCGCGACACGCCTGGGCGAGGGCGATCAGGTACCCGGCCAGGTTGCCGCTGTCGACGGCGGACACGTACAGGGGCTCGAGCGGCCGGAGGTCCTCGGTGTCGTACCAATTGAGGAAGTGACCCCGGACGCGGCGCAGGCCGCTCATCGTCTCCAGCGCGGCCTCGAGGCGCTCCACCGCTTCCAGGGTTCCGATCCAGCCCAGATCGC
>JAKEFM010000083.1 GCA_022616055.1 Planctomycetota bacterium | reverse complement strand
CCTCCCCCGACTTGGAGAGCGAGAACCCGACGCATCCCGGCTGCGCCACCGCCAGCGTCGAGAGGAGGACGAGCGAAGCCCTTCGGTGTCGCATTCCTGATTCCTCTACCGGGTCCCTCCCGCCGTCGCCTTCTTCGCGGCCCTGCCCGCCGGAGCGACCCTCGCCGCTCGTCGCGACGGAGGCGAGCGCGGAGGTCGCCTCTGCCATCCTCTCCTCGACGATCCGCGCGACGGGGGCCACCTCCCGAATCAGCCCCACGCCCTGCCCCGCGCGGATCAGGCCGAGCCGCCCCGCCCTCGAGACGGCGGCGTCCGGAGTCGTGCCGACGAAGGCCATCGGCGCCTGCGCGATCGGATGCCGGACCCCGTACTCGCGGGTGAACCTCGTCTCGGGCGGGCTCAAATCGGTTTCCTCCGGAGGGCTCGGATGAGGACGGACGTCATTCCCCTCGGCGCTTTCTTGACCCGCGCCTTCGGGCTCCTTGATTCGCGACATTTTACTGGGGGTTCACACCCCATTTCGAAAGCACGCCTAGGTTGGCGAGGCAGAGGTGCCGATGGTGAGAACGGGCCGTTTCCCCGCCCCGAGCCAACCTGCCTCCGGACTCGATCCGGGGGGTCGCGCACGGCGCCGGTCGCCGGCCGGTCGCGCGGCCCGATGGCTCGTCCTCGCGAGCCTCGAGCTCGGCGCATGCCGGTCGGAACCGCGGCCCTCGCCTCCGGAGCCGACTCGCGCGACGGACCTCCGCTTCTCGGATCTCTTCGAGACGCCGGTCGGCCCGAGGGGGCTGCGCTACACCGAGACCGTCCGCAGGCTCGCGGGCGAGAGGGTCCGGATGCTCGGCTACATGGTGAGGCAGGACCTCCCCTCGCCGGG
This sequence comes from Planctomycetota bacterium, assembly GCA_022616055.1. GTDB lineage: Bacteria > Planctomycetota > UBA1135 > UBA1135 > JAKEFM01 > JAKEFM01. The sequence continues at coordinate 33,704 of JAKEFM010000083.1, read as the reverse complement.
GGTCTTCCTCTTCTCCCCCCTCCCCGTCCAGCTCCACGAGCGGGAGACCGGGCACGCGGACGACCTGCCGGCCGCCACGATGCACGTCTTCGTCCCGAGGGACCGGGACAAGGTCGTGCCGTTCACCCCCGGCCCCCTCCTGCTCACGGGCACGCTCGCGCTCGGCCCTCGCGAGGAGCCCGACGGCCGCACCTCGAATCTCCGCCTGTTCCTCGATCCACCGTCCGCCGGCGCTCCCGATCCGGGCGCCGGCCCAAGCCAACCACCAGGAGACACCCGATGATGAGCCTCTCGAACTGCCTCCTCGTCACCGCCTCCCTTTTCGTGGGCCTGGTCCCGACCGGGTCCGATCCCGTGACCTCCCGCCTCACGCCGCCGAGCGCTCTCTTCTCGGCCGGCGACCCGGATGCGCCGATCGTCTCCCGCTTCCTTCCGGGCCAGCGGTTCGACCTCCAGGCGACCGTCCAGCCCGACCCCGGCCAGACGATCCAGGGCGTCGCCTTCTTCGTGGACGGCGCCCCCGTCCCGGGCGTCGTCACCCTGACCCCGGCGACGGCGGCGGGACTTCCCGCGAACACCGTCGTCGCGACGCTCCGCGCCTATTCGAAGAACCAGATCGGCGTCCACCTCCTCGAGGCGGTCGCCACCCAGGACGACTTCACGACCGCGACCGCCCAGGGGAACTTCGAGGTCGTCAAGATCAAGAACCTGGGCCCGAAGGTGAAGAACGTCATCTTCTGCATCGGGGACGGGATGGGGATCGCGCACCGGACGGCCGCCCGCCTCATGCTGCACGGGGCCTCACAGGGGAAGGCCCAGGGCTTCCTCGCGATGGATTCCTTCCCCGGCACGGGGATGGTCATGACCCACTCCCTCGACTCCATCGTGACGGACAGCTCGCCGGGCGCGGCCTGCTACTCGACGGGGAACAAGTTCAACAACAACCAGCAGGGGGTCTTCCCGGACGACACCCTCGCCGCCTTCGACAACCCCCGGGTCGAGCTGATCGGGGAGTACCTGCAGCGGACGAAGGGGAAGTCGCTCGGCATCGTCACCACCTCCGACGTCTTCGACGCCACGCCCGGGGCCTTCGGCTCCCACACGCAGAGCCGCGCCCTGGGGACGGGGATCTGCGACCAGTACTTCGACGACCGCGGCCTCACCGGGCTGACCGTCCTCCTCGGCGGGGGGCGGAAGTGGTTCCTCCCCGCCGGTACCACGGGGTCGGCGCGGAGCGCTTCCTCCGACTACGTCCTCCCCGCCGACCTCGCGGCGGCCTGGGCCGCCGCCCCCGGCGCGATCGATCCCGCGCGGGACCTGCTCGCCGACTTCCAGGCGGCGGGGTTCACGTACGCCTCCACCTGCGCGGAGATGCAGGCGGTCCCCGGGAATACCTCGAAGCTCCTCGGCCTGTTCAGCCTCTCGAACATGAACGTCGCGCACGACAAGATCGGCAAGCGGAGGGGCACGTCGACCGTCGTCGACGACTACGGCTTCCCCGACCAGCCGATGCTCGACGAGATGGCGCAGAGCGCCCTCCAGGTCCTGCAGCAGGACCGCGACGGCTTCGTCCTCATGATCGAGGCGGCCTCGATCGACAAGCAGGCGCACAACATGGACACCGATCGGTGGATCCTCGACACGATCGAGTTCGACCGGGCGGTGGCCGTCTGCAAGGCCTTCGCCGAGGAGGACGGGAAGACGCTCGTCATCGTGACCGCCGACCACGAGTGCGCCGGGGTCAACATCATCGGCGGCTCGCTCGTCTCGAACGCGGACCTGATCGTCCGGTCCACCTCCGGCCTCGGCACGGCCCCGGGCGGTTCGCGCAACGGCGTGGTCGGGACCTACACGGGCGCGGGGTTCCCCCACTACGAGATCGCGGCGGACGGGTACCCGGAGACCACGGACATCGACCGCCGGATGCTCATCGGCTACGCGGCGAACGGGGACCGGCACGAGGACTGGCTGACGAACGCCCTGCCGCTCCGGGACAGCCAGCAGCCGTTCAACAACCTGCCGCCGCTCAACACCTATCCCACCGGCCCGATCGACCAGGACACGGCCGGCGCCTTCCTCGTGACGGGGCAGATCCAGGACACCGTCGCCGCCCACACCGCGAGCGACATCCCGGTCTCGGCCCTCGGCCCCGGCGAGGCGACCTTCACGGGCGTGATGGACAACACGGACGTGTTCTTCCGGGTCATGCAGGCCGTCCTCGGGGGGACCCATCCGGTGTCCGGGAACGTCCCCCGGTAGAAGGCGGCGTCGAAGACGCGGGAGGGGATCACCCCCCAGGGGCGGGCCGCCGCGCTCGAGCCGGCGGTCCGCCCCGCCTTCTTGCCGGGACCCCGCGCGCGCGGAATCGCGCGTCCCGTGCTACAGTCCGGCCGAGGGCTCCGGGGAGGAGCGTCCATGTCAGGCGCGACGCCCGAAGGCTCCGGAGGACCGCCCCGCGACTTCCGGGACTACGCCGCCTCGAGCGACGGCGTGCGCGCGTTCTACCGCGAGCAGCACCGGCGCCAGACGCTCGCCTTCGTCCTCGCCAAGAAGCGCGAGTACCTGCGGCTCGACCGGCGGCGCATGGGCGTCTGGGAGGCGCTCGAATGGCTCGACACGCTGGTCGACGAGAGCGATCCCGACACGGGCCTCTCCCAGCTCGGACACCTCCTCCAGACGGCGGAGGCCCTGCGCCGCGCCGGGCAGCCTCCCTGGCTCGTCCTGACCGGCCTCGTCCACGACCTCGGCAAGCTCCTTTGCCTCTTCGGCGAGCCCCAGTGGGCCGTGGTGGGCGACACCTTCCCCGTCGGCTGCCGCTTCTCCGAGGCGGTCGTCTTCCCCGAGTGCTTCGCGGAGAACCCCGATTCGCGCGTCCCGGAGTACCGGACCCCGACCGGCATCTACGCCGAGGGCGCGGGCCTCGCGCGCGTCCACCTGTCCTGGGGCCACGACGAGTACCTGTACCACGTGCTGAAGGAGCACCTCCCCGAGGAGGCCCTCTACGTCGTCCGCTACCACTCCTTCTACGCGCAGCACCAGCACGGCGCCTACGACCACCTCCTCTCCGACCACGACCGGAGGATGTTCCGGTGGGTGAAGGCGTTCCAGCCCTTCGACCTCTACTCCAAGGGGGGGGGCGCCCCGGACCTCGCCCGGCTCGTGCCCGAGTATCGCGAGCGGGTCGCGGAGGCCTTCCCGAAGCCCCTCGCCTGGTGAGCTCGGCCGCGCGGGCCCCGCGTCCGTCAGGCGCCCTTCCGCCGCGATTCGCGCTCCTCCAGCGCGTCGAGCGCGTGGCCGAGGAGTCGGCGGTCGGCGCCAGAATCGAGCAGGCGCCGCGCCTTCTTCGCGGAGAAGAAGCGCACCTTGTCGACCTCGTCGTCGTGGTCGTCGCCCTCCGCCTCGAGCGCCATCAGGTAGTAGTGGGTCTCGTGACGGAGCCCCTCCAGCATGCCGAGGTAGTCGAGGATGCGCGCCCGCAGGCCCGTCTCCTCGCGCACCTCCCGGCGAGCGGTGGCGTCGAGCGCCTCGCCCGGATCGCGCCGGCCCTTGGGGAAGGTCCAGCGCCTCCCCTGCCGGATCAGGGCCACCTCCTGCCGGGCGTTGAAGACGAGGCCCCCGGCGGACACCCACCATCCGTTGCCGCGGCCGTGCAGCAGGCGCCGCGCCCGCGCGGCGAGCCGCTGCATCACCGTGCGCTTGAAACGGGAGCCCTTCAACGTCCGAGGCCCTCGTCCAGGTACGGGTCCTCGCCGGTGACCTCGCGCACGACGTGCGCCCGCAGCCAATCCGGGAACTCCATCTCCACGCCCGGGGCGTGCGCGGCGATCTCCGCGAGGACGAGCTCCCGGTCGAGGAACTCGTCGACCTCCCACTCCAGGTCCCCGTCGGCGATCCGGTACCTCCGCTTCCGCACCTGGCGCCCTTCGGTGAGCGGCCAGAGCCGCTCGAACACCTCGCGGCTCGCTTCCTCCCGCAGCTCCGTCCGCCCCCCGCCGGATCTGGCCTGCACGGCACGGTAGAAGCGCTCCTCGCCGCCGGAGGCCACCCGCTCGAGACGCTCCCGGAGCGTCCGGCCGGGGAGCCACCCCTGCGCGATGTCGATCGGCGCGGCCTCGATCCTGGGGAGGGAGGCGAGGAGGAACCGGCGTCCGGTTCCCGCATCGCGGCCGCGGTGGCGGGCGAGCGCCCCGGCGAGCGCCTCCACCTCGGCCGGGAACGTCCCGGGCTGCCCGATCGGCCAGAGCGCGTGAAGCTCGTCGAAGAGCGCCTCCACCCGGTCGCGGACGAGCCGGTCGATCGCCAGGATCCCCGACCGGAGGTCCCGGGAGGGGAGGGCGGGTTCGGCGGAGTAGAGCGCCTCGTGGAGCGTTCGGGCGCGTTCGGCCGCCGTCTCGACCAGGGAGGAGGCGATCTCCCCGGCGAGGACGTGCATGTCATGGAGCTTCCCCAGGACCTCCTGCAGCGCCTTCGCCGAGCGGACGAGGCGATCCGAGGGCTCCCCCACCGACGTGCCCTGGAGCGACTCGAGGAGATAGCGGAACCGCTTGGCGAGGATGCGCGCGCGGTGCGCCTCCTCCACATCGGTCGGGGCCCGCACGGCCTCGATCGCGGCGACCAGGTCGGTCCCGGCGGACCGCACCTTCTTCGCCGCGGCCAGGGCGAAGGTGGCCCGGGCGGGATCAGGGGCGAGAGTGGCCTCGTAGCGGGAAAGGCCGCCGCGCAGGTCCCCCTCGAGGTCCCGGAACTTCCGGAGCACCTCGCCCCGCACGGCCGCGTACGCGGCCTGCCGTCGCCCTTCGACCTTCTCCACCAGCCACGCGAGGGCCTTCCGCGCGGCGGGCTTGACCTCCTTCTCCTGCGCCACGAGCCACTCGAGCTGGACCTCCGCGTCGCGGGCCGCGCCGGTGCTCCGGGCGAGGTCCCGCAGCGCCCGCGCCTGCTTCCTCGACACGCTGTCCCGGAGCAGGGCGCGGTAGGCCTTGAGGAGGGTGCGCAGCCGCCGGAGCGAGACGCGGAAATCGTGGAGCGCCTCGGGATGGCCGTCCGACTCGAGGAGCCCCGCCGCGGCGGCCGCCCCGTCGAGGAAGGGGAGGGCGAGGATCCGGATCGCGGCCTCCGGCGGCCGTTCGAGCAGGGCGTCCCGGTCGGTCATCGAATCTCGTTCGTCGGAGGATCGGCGTCGCCGCGCCCGGGTTCGCCGGGGCCGCGACTCGATGCCACAGGTTCATCGGCCGGGGCCCGAATTCAAGGGCGCGGTACGGCCGCTCTTCGACTCCGGCGGCGGCCTTCTTGAGTCGCTCCAGGTCAGGGGGGGGCCGCTCCTCCGCCTCACTTCCTCACGACATACCAGTTGTTCTGGATGTCGTGGGCGAGCTCCCGCTTCTCGACGGTGCGGAAGCCGGCACGCTCCAGGTACTCGCGCGTCCTCTCCTCCCCCCACATCGCCCCCAGCCCCTCCCCGTCCTGCGCGAGGGAGACGGTCATGCAGTGCATGCAGGAGACCGTGTAGAGGAACGTGCCGATCGGGTGGCCGACATTCTTCTCGACCCGGCTCGATCCCTTGATGTCCTGCATCAGGTAGACGCCGTCGGGCTTGAGCGCCCGGTGGATGCCGCGCAGGACGCGCAGCGGGCGCGCCTGGTCGTGGACGGCATCGAAGGTCGTGATGAAGTCGTACCGCCCGGGCTCCGCGGTCTCGTCGAAGTCGCCCAGGTCGACCGCCTCGAACTCGGCGTTCCCCAGGCGCTTTCGCGACGCCTCGGCGCGGGCGAGCCCGACCGCCTCCTCCGAGAGGTCCAGGCCGACGAACCGGCTCCTCGGGTAGAGCTCGGCCATCCGGTTCAGCGCGCGGCCGGCGCCGCACCCGACGTCGAGCACGTCGATCCCGCGGTCGAGCCGTTCCGTCAGCCCCGGCACGAGGGGGAGGATGTGCGACTCGAGGGAGGAAAGGACGGACTGCCCGCTGTCCTCCGCCATCACGGCGTGGAAGCGGGGGTACCTCTCGTAGGGGACGCCCCCTCCCTTCCGGAAGCACTCGACGATGTCGTCCTCGACGCCCCCGAGCAGGGCGATGTACTGCGTGAAGGCCGCGAGGTTGTCCGCCGCCGCCGCGCGGGTGAGGTAGGCGGCGTGCTCCGCCGGCAGGGAGTAGCGGCCGGTCGCCGGATCAACCTCGACCACGCCCCCGGTGACCATCGCGCCGAGCCACTCGCGGACGTAGCGCTCGTTCAGCCCCGCCTTCGCCGCGATCTCCTCCGAAGTCGAGGGAGGAAGCCCGCGGAGGCCGTCGAAGAGGCCGGTCCGGTGCCCGACGGAGACCATCAGGCAGAGGGCCCCGTCGTTGAGGACGGTCAGGAGCCGGGCGGCGAACGCCTCGGCCTTCGCGGGATCGGAATGGGTCTTCGACATGGGCTCCGGCTCCCAGGACTACCTCGGGGACCTCGGAGTCTAGGCGAGGGATCCGACCCTCGGCGACCCTGTCCGGCAGAGCCCGTCGAGGCTGGGAACTCCGGGCCCCCGATCGAGTCAGTTCTCCCGGCTCGGGTCGGCCATGCGCCCGAGGAAGAGGATCGCCCCGCTCCTCCGGTCGCGGATCGCGAAGAGGAAGGGGTGGTCGGCCCGGAAGACCGGCACGGGCGGCGCCGGAGCCGCCATGCCCCGCGTCACGACCGCCGCCGTCGCGGCCGCGGCCTCCGTCCCTTCCTCGTTCACGTCGACGAAGGCCTTGTGGAAGACGGCCGCGAAGAAGAGCGCGTCCTCGTGGGGGGGCTTGAGCCCGTTGATCCCGGAGAGGTCGGCCTTGGAGCGGTTGAAGGCGAGCGCCATGCCGAGCGCGGCGAGCGACCCGCGGAGGTCGACGGTTCCCCAGGTCACTTTGAATCGCGGCAGGAGGAGGTCGACTTCGCGGTCGCTCATCTTGGCCGCGCAGTTCCGGACCAGTCGTCCGGAGATCGTTCCCTCGAGATCCCGGATCCCGTCCACCCGGTCGGGGAGGAGCACGAGCATCGAGAGCTCGCCGCCCCGGTAGGGGAGGTCCACCGCCTGGTATCCGTCGGCCTGGACGTAACCGACCGGAGCACGCTGGCGCATCAGTGGCGCCCGAACCGTTCCTCCCCCTTCCAGCCGGAACGCCTCCTCGCGCGTCGCTTTCCTCGGGAACTGGCGCTCCCAGAGCCCCTTGAAGAAGACCGCGTTCGCCACGACCAGTCGCGTCTCCGAGTCCAGGCCGCCCGGGGGGATGAGGTCCCGGATCCTCTGCCGCGTCTCCGCCTCGACCCAGCGATTGATGGTCGTCCGGGCGTCCTCGATGCGGCGGCGGAAATCGACCGGATTCGCCCCTCCGCCGTAGTGCCGGCCGATCCGTTCGAGGAACGCGGTCTCGAGCGGGGAGCCCTCCTGGCTCCAGAGCGAGTCCGCGATGGCGATTTCGACTTCCCTCGCGGCCCTGAGCCGCTGGACCGCCTGCGCGAAGGCGGGGTGCAGATCCTCGTCCGGCAGCCGCAACCGCAGCGCCTCGCGCATCTCCCGCGCCGTCTCGCCCCTCGCCCCGGCATAGGCCATCGCGAGGGCCGCGCGGACGCTGAAGGGGGAGAAGAACAGGTTGCCGGGTCGCTGCCGCAATGACCCGTGGAGGGCGAGGGCGAAGTCGTCGTTCCCCTCGGCGAACGGATCCGGCGCCGTCGCCGGATCGCTCGCTTCCTCCGAGGAGGCGCTCGCGCCTCCTCCCCCGCCGAAGAGCCTGCGGAGCCTCGATCCGAAGTCTGCCATGGGACTCCCTTCCAGCCGGTCGCGCGCCCGGCCTTGCTCGACGGTTCGACCGGGCGGAACCTAGCGAGCGTCTCCGAACGCGTCCAGGACGCGAGCGGCCGATCTCTCCGGCGGGCCGGCTCGCGCTCGCCACGGCAGCGCTTGCGCAGGGCTCCGGCGTCCTGTAGCGGGTGCGTCCGGCCGCATGCGCGCGCAGACCTCGTCCGCGATCCCCCATCGCCGGCTGTCGGGCGGCGGACTCCGAAGCCGGCGGGCTCCCGGGGCGTGAGCGCCTGGGCACCGGAACTCCGGGTGGTGCTTCGTCCGGTCTCCGGCTATCGCGAACTTGCGCTGGAAGCCGAAGGGCGAGGGGAGTGGCTGCTCCTCCAGCGACCCCTCATCCACGCCCTCCTCCTCGGAGGGTTCCTCTCCCTGGTCACGACGGGACGCGTCGTCCTCCCTCTCGCCCTGAGCACCACGGTCTGCTGGGCCTTCGTGCCCGCCCTGCAGGTCGCGGTCGTATCCGCCGTCACGAAGCTCCTCCGCGCCAGGCCGTTCCCCACCCCCCGGCTCGTCGACCTCTACTTCGCCGGAAACCTCCCCTGGTCGCTGTGGCTCCTCGCGCTCTCGGGAACGGTGGTCTTCCTCCCTTCCGAGACCCCCGGCCTCCCGCTTCCTTCACCCGGGTCCCTGTTCCCCGCGAGTCTCCTGGCGGCCGCGCTCCTCTCTCAGGTGCTCACGTTCGGTTTCTTCCGCGGCGCGCTGGGCCTCACGATCCCGCGCTCCCTCGCGGGCCTCGCTCTTCACGACGCCCTCCTGTGGGGGTCGATCGCCCTCTTCTTCCTCCTCTCGGACCAGCTCTGGCCCCGGCTCTTCGGAAAGATCGGGATTTGATCTCTTCCCGAGCCGTTTCCGGCGTCCTCCTCGGCCTGGGCGGCCTCGCGGGAACGCTCCTCGACGGAGTTCCCCCGCGTCCGCCCCTCTACCGCGGCGGGTTGCAGGTCCTCGCCGCGGACTTCCACGTCCACTCCTTCTCCGCCGACGGCGCCCTCCCGCCCTGGGAACTCGTGCTCGAGGCCCGGCGTCGAGGCCTGGACGCCTTCGCGATCACGAACCACGCCCAGGTCTGGGCGGCGAAGCTCGGCCGCTGGTTCTCGAGGCGGATCGGCGGGCCGACGGTCCTCGTGGGAGAGGAGATCACCTCCTGGGACTATCACCTGATCGCGGTGGGGATCGAGGCGAGCGTTCCCTGGAACCAGCCGGCGACCGAGGCGATCGAGGAGGTCCACCGCCAGGGAGGCGTCGCGATCGCCGCGCATCCGGTGGCGATCTCCTGGCCGGCCTTCGAGGAGGCGATCGACACGCTCGACGGAAGCGAGGTTCTGCACCCCCTCGTCCATGTCTCCCCCGGAGGGAGGCCCGGTCTCTCCGCGTTCTACGAGCGAGGCCGGTCCCGCGGCCGCCCGTTCGCCGCCGTGGGATCCTCGGACTACCACTTCGGGGCGGGTCTGGGCGCCAGCAGGACCTACGTGTTCGTCCGGGAGAACCGCCCGGCTTCGATCCTCGAATCGCTCCGGGCCGGCCGGACCGTGGTCTTCGACGAGGAGGGAGTCGCCCACGGAGATCCCGCTCTCGCCGCGCTCCTGGAGTCGGATCCCCTTCCTGCAGAAAGCCGGCCGGACCGGGCGACCGTCCCGTCCCGCGCCGCCGGGATCTGCGGATGGCTCGGCCTGGCGGGCCTGGTCCTCTTGCGCTCGACCCGCTCGCGGAGGGGCGTCGCGTCCTCCGCGGTTCGCTAGCGAATCGTCCCCCCGACCGCCTGAGCCGGCCTCCCGGATCAACCCATCCCGGCGAGCTCCATTTCGAGGCGGTCGAGGTTCTGCTCGTTCGCCTCGAGGGCGAACGCCCTCACCTTGGCGCACTCCGCGGCCGTCTCGAAGAGCATCCGGAAGGTGAGCCTCGTCTTGCCGGCCAGCTCGGCGAAGGTGGCCGTCACCTGGAACCGCGGGCCCGAGACATGCTGGAAGACGATCCGCTCGGGCTCCGCGATCTCGACGAAGACGCTCCGGTTGTCGAACTCGGCGCCCTCGGGGCTGCGCATGACGAAGCGCCAGAGCCCGCCCGGCCTCGGGTCGAACGCCTCGAACCGGTTCGTGAAGCCCTTCGGCCCCCACCAGCGGGCGAGGTGAACCGGGTCGATCCACGCCCTGAACACGCGCGCGCGCGGCGCGTCGAGAACCCGCGTGGTGACGATCTCCCTGTCGGAGAGGGTCCCCGGGGGACTCCCTTTGGCCTCAGCCATGGTGCATCTCCTCTCGTGGAACGCGCCTCGGCGGCAACGGCCGAGGTCTCCGGGCGCCCTGGACAGGCGATCCATCCAGGGCCGGCTGTCGGCCCCGTCATCGGGCCTCCGGCCGGAGAACGCGGTAGTATGGGAAGTCGGGTCGACGGCGGTCAAGCCGTTCCGCCAAGCAGGAGCGGCGGTGAACGGGGCCGGCCCGTCTCCCCGCCGCCGGAACGTGCGCCCTTCGCTACGACGGAAGTGACGGTCCGGATGCGACCCGTCGGACGACTCTCCCGACCGCGAGTTTCTCCCTCATCCGACCCGCTCGAGGAGCGGCCCGAGAGGAATCAGGAGCGCATCCGCGAGGAGACAATCCAGCGCCCAGGCCGTGGTCCCGCACACCAACAGGACGACGGGCTTCCACCGGGATCGGCGAGCCTGAAGAAGCACGACGAGGGGAGGGAGCGCGAGCAGACAGTGGACGGCCGCCAAGCGTACGCCGCCGACGTCCAGGATGAACCGAGTCAGGGAGGGCACGCGGGCGTCGAGAGCGATGTACAACTCCTCGAACTTGCCCGGCATTGAGTATGCCGCCGGCACGAAGAAGCCGGCCCAGGCGAGAATGGAGGCCACGAGGAGCCCGTCGTAGACCCTCGCCCAGGTCGCGCGAGAGCCGAACGAGAATCTGCCACTCACAATCCGCGCCTCCAGGAGCGCCCGGCGGCGCGGCGAGGGCCGGGTCGCCGGAGGACCACGTACACCCTAACCGCCCCTATCCACCCTTCCTAGCGTGGCCGATGTAGCTGATCGCGGTGCTCGGGACGAGGGCGACCCGCGGAGGATCCGCTGTGAGCTGATACTCCAGTCCGCGGATCTCGCCCACGGGGAGGCCTCGACGCGGCTCGGGGGACGAAGGGGGACGCGGAGCCTCGTGAGGCGAGGGAACGGACCTGTCCTCCGAGGGAAGGGGACCGGCAAGACCGGAACAGGCCTCGTCGGTTTGATGGGGAGCCCGGATCTCCTTAGAGTGGAGCTGCGGCCCGCGCTGCGGATGAAGCAGGACTCGACGACGCGAAGCCCGGTTGTGCTCCCGGGGTTCGGCTCGTACCTGAAGGAGTGCCGAGAGAGGGCGGGGTTTCGATCCCAGCGGGCCGCCGTCCGAGCCCTCGAGAGCCGGAAGGTGAAGATCTCGGATGGCCTCCTCGCCCACTACGAGTCGGGGCGGGTGGTGAGCCCCACCCTCGACCTCCTCGCCGCCCTCGCCACTCTGTACGGCGCCGACTTCTTCGAGCTGACGCTGCGTCTCGCGAGGGCGAAGTACGAGTTGGTGGCGGGGAGCGTGGCCCCGGGCGACGGGGAGCGGTGGAACCTCGTCGAGGCCGCCCTCACGCCGCCCGCCCGCATCGGGACGGCGGCGGACCTCGACGCCCACCAGGTTCGCGGGCGGGCGGCTTTTCTCCGCGAGGTCCAGGTCCTGGACGTCGAGGGGCTCGCCGACTGGCAGCGCACGATCGTGGGGCTGGAGACCTTCTGGGTCATCGCCCCGTACTTCCTCGAGGACGAGAACGACCGGCTCCTCCACGCCGTGGCGGAGAACCTGAAGCGGGGCGTCCGCTACACGTACTTCACCCACCGCGACCGGAGAACCCGGTTCGGGGCGCTCCTGGAGAAGCTCCAGGCGCACGTCGGGAGCCGTCCGAGAGTCGAGAAGGTCGCGCGGGCGGTCTGGATCCCCCCCGGAGCGCTCACGTGGCTCCACGCCGACTACGATGTCGCAAATCCGACGGTCCGCTCGAGCTCGGTCGGATTCCAGAGCCTCCGGCACGAGGGGAAGACGCGCTACGCCTTTCGTCTGCCGGACCCCGATCTCCTGGACCTCGTCGACAAGGTGACCGCCTGGAGGGACACCCAGGAGGGCCGGTCGTAGGGCGGGCGCCCGCCGTCGGGACGGCGGCAGGTCGCGTTTGTGGACATCGGCCTCGAGGCGCCTCGGCGTCCCGGGTGGGGCGTGTTCGTCGCACTCCCCACGAGGTCCCCGCGGACGCGACGAAGAGCCTTGCGTGCTCGGACCGGTCGAGCGTACGGTACGAGCGCCGTCCGCTTCGGGACGGCGAGGCGAGGGCGAGGCGAGCACGCGCATGGGTCGGCGTCGCGGAGCGCCTGAGGCGGAACCTGCCTCGGGGGGTGCCCTCGTCCAGGGGGGAATGATCGTGCCGGGTTCCCCGACACCCCCGGCGGGTTCCTGCCCCGTGGCGGGGGTCGGCGCCTCGGCCGGCGGGCTCTCCGCGCTCACGCACCTCTTCGACTCCATGCCCGCCGACAGCGGGATCGCCTTCGTCGTCATCCAGCACCTCGATCCCAACCGCGCGAGCCTCACCGCGGAGTTGCTGGCGAGGCACACCCGGATGCAGGTGGTCCAGGTGGAGCGCGATACGGCGGTCCAGGCCAATCACGTCTACGTGATCCCGCCGAACCGCTACTTGAGCCTCGAGGAGGGCACCCTGCGCGTGCGCCCGCCGATCGAAGGGCGCGGCGTGCGGATGGCCGTCGACTTCTTCCTGCGCTCCCTCGCCGAGGAACGGCGGGAGAGGGCGATCGGCATCGTCCTCTCCGGCACGGGGACCGACGGCACCCTCGGAGTGAAGGAGATCCGGGCGGCGGGCGGCCTCGCCGTCGCGCAGGAGCCGGCCACCGCCGAGCACGACGGCATGCCGCGGAGCGCGATCGAGAGCGGAGTCGATCACGTGCTCCCCGTCGGGGGGATGCCCGAGGCGCTGCTCCGCTACGTCCGGCACTCCTACGCGGCGGGGAGGCCGACGCCGGCCCCGCCGGAGCAGGCCGAAGGCGCTCTCGGCGGCATCCTCGCAGCCCTCCGCGCCCGCGCCAGGTTCGACTTCGGCCCCTACAAGAGGACGACTCTCCAGCGCCGGATCCAGCGGCGCATGAGCCTGCGCCACATCGAAGGGATGCCGGAGTATCTGGGGCTCCTGTCCAGCGACCCGCGGGAGCTCCTGACGCTGCGCAAGGACCTCCTCATCAGCGTGACGCACTTCTTCCGCGACCCGAAGGCGTGGGCCCTCGTCCAGGCGGAGGTGATCCCGCGCCTCCTCGAGGGGAAGGCGCCCGGAGAGGGAGTGCGCGCATGGGTGCCCGGCTGCGCGACGGGGGAGGAGGCCTACACGGTCGCGATTCTCCTGACCGAGTCGATCCACGCCGCCGGGAAGCGCTGTCCGATCCAGGTCTTCGCATCCGACGTCGAGCCGGAGGCGCTCGACGTGGCCCGGACCGGCGTCTACCCCGAGAGCATCGCGGGCGACCTCGAGGTCGAACGGCTCAACCGGTTCTTCGCGAAGGAAGGGCACACCTTCCGGGTCAGCCGGGATCTGCGCGAGTGCGTGGTCTTCGCGCAGCAGAACCTCCTCGCCGACCCCCCTTTCTCGCGCCTCGATCTCGTGAGCTGCCGCAACCTCCTCATGTACCTGGAACCGTCGGCCCAGGACCGGGCGATCGCGCTCCTGCACTACGCCCTCGCCGAGGGCGGATTCCTCCTCCTCGGGAGCGCGGAGACGGTCGGCGCGCACGAGAACGACTTCGAGCCCGTCTCCAAGAAGTGGCGCGTCCACCGGCGCATCGGACCCACGCGTCCCGAGAGGGTGGCCTTCCCGCTCGCCGGGGCGGCCGCGCCGAGCCCCGACGTCGGGCCGCGGCCGCCCGCCCCCTCGGGCCTCGGGCGGCTGCCGGCGCTCGTCCAGCAGGCCCTCCTCGAGCGGTACGCGCCGGCCTCCGTGGTGGTCAAGCGCGACGGCGAGATCCTCTACTTCTGCGGGCCGACCCAGGCGTACCTCGCGCAGCCCGCGGGCCTGCCCACGAACGACCTCCTCGCGCGGGCGAACCCGGGACTGCAGGGGAAGCTCCGCGGCGCCCTTCACCGGGCGATCCGGGACGATCGCGCCGTCACGGTGCGCGGTGCCCGCGTCCGCCGGGGGACGGGGCTCCCCCAGTCGGTGGAGCTCACGGTCGAGCCCCTGCGCGGCCCGCCCGAGACGGCGGGCCTCCTCCTCGTCTCCTTCCGGGACGAGGGGGAGGAGCTGCCCGCGCCGGCGCCGCCGCCCGCCGACGAGGAATCGACCGTGCAGCACCTCGAGCAGGAGATCAAGTCCGCCCGGGACGACATGCAGAGCACGGTGGAGGCGTTCGAGACCAGCCAGGAGGAGCTGAAGGCGGCGAACGAGGAGGTCACCTCGGTCAACGAGGAGCTGCAGTCGTCGAACGAGGAGCTCGAGACGTCGAAGGAGGAGCTCCAGTCGCTCAACGAGGAGCTCAACACGGTGAACGCCCAGCTCGAGGGGAAAGTCGACCAGCCGCAACGGGCGAACGACGACCTCGCCAACCTGCTCACCAGCACCGACATCCCGACGGTCTTCCTCGACGCGGGCCTGCTCGTCCGGCGCTTCACCCCCTCCGCCACGCGGCTCTTCAACCTGCTCCCTTCGGACGTGGGGCGCCCGCTCGCCGACATCGCGCCCAAGTTCACCGACCCGGACCTCCTCGCGGAGGCCCGCGCCGTGCTCGACCGGCTCGCGCCGAGCACGAAGGAGGTGCGGACCCACGAGGGCCGCTGGTACATGCGGCAGGTCCTCCCCTACCGCACGCAGGAGAACCGGATCGACGGGGTGGTCGTCACCTTCTCCGACGTGGCGGCGCAGGTCGTCGAGGACGCGCGCCGCTACGCGGAGGCGACCGTCGACACGGTGCGGGAGGCGCTCCTGGTGCTCGACGGCGAGCTGCGCGTGCGGTCGGCGAACCGGTCCTTCTACGACCAGTTCCGCCTCACGCCCGCGCAGACCGAGGGGCACCTCCTCCACGAGCTCGGGAAGGGGGAATGGGACATCCCGAAGCTCCGGACGCGGCTCGGCCGGGTGCTGCCGGACGATGCGCCGATCGAAGCTCTCGAGGTCGAGCGGGACTTCGAGCGCATCGGCCGGCGCCGACTCCGGCTCAGCGCCCGCGCCATCGCGCGGAGCGAGCGGCGTCCGAGCCTCATCCTGCTCGGCATCGACGACATCACCGAGCGCGCTCGGGCCGAGTCCGCGGTGCGCGAGAGCGAGGGGAGGCTGCGGGCGATCCTCCACACGGCGGCGGATGGCATCCTCACCGTCGACGGTCGCGGGGCGATCCTCTCGATCAATCCCGCCGCCGAGCGGATCTTCGGCTACGGGGCCGGAGAGGTGGTGGGCAAGAGCGCAGAGGCCCTCCTCCCCTCCCGCGACGGGGGGGAGGAGACGGCGCCGTGGGTCCCGGGCAGCGCCCGGAGAGGCATCGGCCGCCGGAAGGACGGGACGACCTTCCCCCTCGACCTCGCCGTGGGCGAGTTCCACGAGGCCGGAGAAAGGCGGCTCACCGGCATCGTGCGCGACCTCTCCGAGCGCCAACGGCTCGAGGAGGAGGCCTCGGCCCGCCAGGCGGAGTTCGAGCGGGTCCAGCGCGCCGGCATGATGGGAGAGCTTGCGGCGGGGCTCGCGCACGAGGTCGCCCAGCCCTTGAGCGCGGTCGCGGCGACCGTGGAGGCCTGCGTCCGGAAACTCGGGAAGAAGGGGGTCTCCCAGCAGGCGCTCCTCGCCCTGCTCCGGCAGGCGGGCGAGGAGACCCAACGCGCCGGCAGGCTCTTGCGAGACCTGCGGGAATTCGTACGCCGGCGTCCCCCGCGATACGAGGTCGCCGACCTCCGCGAGATCCTCGAGCGGGGCACGAGGCTGATGGCCGGGGAAGCCCGGCGGCACGACACCCAGCTGCGGTTGCGGACCGGGCCGCGGCCGCTCCCCGTGCGCGTCGACCCGATCCAGATCGAGCAGGTGGTCGTGAACCTCCTCCAGAACGCGATCGACGCGGTGGCGGAGGCGGGGCGGAAGCGACGGGAGATCGAGCTGCGGACGTCCGTCCGCCGGGAGGGGATGGTCGAGGTCGAGGTCCGCGACACCGGCTCGGGGTTCTCGCAGGCCGTCGCGGAGCGGATCTTCGATCTGTTCTTCACCACGAAGAAGGAGGGGATGGGGATGGGGTTGCCGATCTCCCGCGCCTTCATCGAGGCGCACGGGGGGAGGCTCTGGGTCGCCCGGGGGGAACACGGGAAGCAGGGAACCACGGTCCGCCTGGCGCTGCCGCTGCGCAGCGCGAGGTCCGCGCGGGGCGCGCGCTCCGGGGGATGACCGAGCCGACGGTCTTCGTGGTGGACGACGACCCGAGCGTCCGCCGCTCCCTCAAGACGCTCCTCGGCTCCGCCGGCCTGCGCGCGGAGACCTACCCCACGGCCTCCCAGTTCCTCGCGGGCTACCGACCGGACCAGCCGGGCTGTCTCGTGCTCGACCTGCGCCTGGGCGCCGACAACGGCCTCGATCTCCAGGAGGAGCTCGGCCGGCGGCGGGCGATCCTGCCGGTCATCATCCTCACGGCCCACGGGAGCGTCGCCGCCTCGGTCCGCGCGTTCCGGGGCGGGGCGCTGGACTTCCTCGAGAAGCCGATCCAGCCGAACGCGCTCCTCGCGCGGGTCGGCGAGGCGCTGGAGCGGGATCGACGGGCGCGCGAGGTCGCGGAGGAGCACGCGTCGATCGCGAGGCGCCTCGCCCGCCTGACGCCGCGGGAGCGGGAGGTCGCCGGGCGGGTGGCGAGAGGGGCGACGTCGAAGGAGATCGCCGCCGCGCTCGGGGCGAGCGCGCGGACGGTCGAGGGGCACCGGCGGGCCGTCCTCCGAAAGATGGAGGTCTCCTCCGCGGCCGCCCTCGCCCGGCTCCTCGCCAGGACGGGCACGTAGATCCACGCGCGCGGTTTCCCGCGCGTACCCTCGCGCCTTGTGCCCCTCGCGGCGGGACCCTACCGGGAGGTCCGATGGACCTTCGGAAGTCGAGGCCGAGGGATGCGACCAGGGGAATCCCCAGGGCCTCCTCGACGTTCGGCTCCTACCTGAGGACGTGGCGCGAGCACGCGGGGTTCCGATCCCAGCGGGCCGCCATCCGCGCGCTCGAGGGCCGGAACGTCACCTTGTCGCAGAGTCTCCTCGCCCACTACGAGAGGGGGAGGGTGCGGGACCCCGCGGCCGAGAAGCTCGACGCGCTCGCCTCCCTCTACGGCGTCGGATTCCTCGAGGTGGTGCTGCGCCTCGCGAGGGCGGAGTTGGAGTCGGTGGCGGGAAGGGAGGCGTCCGGCGACGTGGAGCGATGGGACCTCGTCGAGGCCGCCCTCGCGCCGGTCGCCCACATCGGGTCGGCGCCGGACCTCGAAGCCCACCAGCTGCGGGCGCGGGCGGCGCTCCTCCGCGAGATCGACGTCCTGGACGTCGAGGGGCTCGCCGCTTGGGAGCGCCGCTTCGAAGGGCTGGAAACGTTCTGGGTCATCGCCTCGCGCTCCTTCGAGGAAGAGGACGACCGGATGCTCCGGGCCGTGGTGGAGAACCTGAAGCGCGGCGTCCACTACACGTACTTCACCCCGCCGAACCGGAGAGTCCGATTCGAGGTGCTCCGGGAGAAACTCCAGGCCCGGGTCGGGGGCCGTCCGTGGGTTGCGACGGCCGTCCAGGCGGTCTGGATCCCCCCGGGGACGCTCCCCTGGCTCCAGACCGATCGGGTCGTCGCCAATCCGACGACCCCCTCGAAGGCGGTCGGTTACCAGATCCTCCGGCGCGAGGGGAAGACGCGCTACGCCCTTCGACTGCCCGACTCCGATCTCCGGGACCTCCTCGACAGGGTGACGGCCTGGAGGGCCACCCTGGAGCGACGGTCGTAGAGGGGACGCCGGTCTCCGGGCGCGAGGCCCGACCCCGCCGCGACCGAGGAGACCGAGATCAGGCGGGATCCGCCGCCGGTCCAGGCGACGAGGGGAGGGCCGCGACGATCGCGGTGGCAATCTCCTCCACCGGCCGAGTCGCGTCGAGGACGAGGTGCGCCACCTCGGCGTAGAGCGGCTCCCTCGCCGCGACGATCGCGGAAACCTCCTCGTCGGCGGGGGCGCCGGTGAGGGAGGGGCGCTTCTCGGCGCCTCCCGCGCGGATCCGGGTGGCGAGCGTCTCCGCGTCCGCGCGGAGGTGGACCACGAACCCGCCGCTGCGCATCCGCTCCCGGTTCTTCTCGGAGAGGACGATCCCTCCCCCCGTCGCGACGACCCCCTGGAAGACCTCGCAGAGGCGGGCGAGGACCGCGGTCTCGGCCGCGCGGAGCGCCGCCTCCCCCTTGGTCCGGAGGAGGTCCCCCGCCACGGCGCCCGCGATCGTCGCGACCAGGTCGTCCGTGTCGGCGAAAGAGACGCCGAGGCGGGTCGCGAGCGCGCGGCCGACGACGGTCTTCCCGCTCGCCCGGGCTCCGACGAGGAAGACGCGCATGGGCTACGTCCCTTCGCGGCGCCGGAGCGCCGCGTGCGCGGCCGCACGGAAGAGGTCCCGGGAAGGGTCGGCCCCGGTGAAGTGCCGGAACTGCGCGACCGCCTGGCGCCAGAACATCTCGATACCGCCGATCCCGATCGCCCCCCGCTCGCGCGCGAGCCGGAGGAGCGCCGTCTCGGGAGGGTCGTAGACGACGTCGAGGACGACGGTGCCCGGGCGGACGACTTCCGGAGGGACGGCGAGGGCGGAAGGGTCCCGCGTCCCGACGGGGGTCGCCTGGACGAGGACGTCGTGCGGAGTGGAGGCGAGGTCTCCCCAGACGACCGGTCCGGCCCCGGCCGCGGCGCAGGCCGCCGCGACGCGGTCGGGGGAGCGGCCGGAGAGGAGGACGCGGGCGCCCCGCGCGCGACAGGCCGAGGCGACGGCACGCGCCGCGCCCCCGGAGCCGAGGACGAGGACGGTGGCGCCCGACAGGGACCGTCCCGCCTCCTCCACGATCGCCTCGGCGGCCGCCTCGCCGTCGGTGTCGTGGGCCTCCCATCCCTCCGCCGAGCGGACGAGCGTGTTCGCCGAGCCGCAGGCCTCGACGGCCGGAGAGCGGCGCTTCGCGAGCCGGGCCGCATCGAGCTTGAAGGGGGCGGTGACGCTGAAGCCCGCGAAGCGGTGGTCGTCGAGGAGGGAGAGGAATTCTCCCAGGCGGGAGGGGGAGAAAGGGAGATAGACGGCGTCGAACCCCTCGGCGCGGAGCGCGGCGCGGTGGACGGCCGGTGAGAGCGAGTGCCCGATCGGACGGCCGAGGACGCCGAGGACGAGGGTTTTCGGCGAGGGGCCCCCCGGAGGGAAGGAGGCGCGAAGCGCCGCGACGCCCGCCTGGCCGGGAGCGGTCGGGGCCTCCTCCCGCGCGGCCGCGTAGGTCCAGACCGAGCCGAAGAGGGGCGCGAGAACGCGGCTCGCCGCCCCCTCCTCCCCCATCGCGAAGGCGATCCCCTTCCCCCCCCACTCGCGCAGGGCCCGGAGGACCCGCAGGCCGTCCTCGGCGCACCTGGCCGTCGTCACGAGCTTCGGAAGGCCTCCGGCCGCCGCGAGCGACTCGAAGACGAGGGGCGAGATCCGCTCGGGCGTGCCGTCGGAGTCGTGGGAGGAGATGACGCGCCGGGTCTCGGGAGGGAGGTCCCGGAGGTCGGCAGCCGCCCGGTGATCGACGTCGACGTACCGGGCTCCGGCGCGAGCCGCGGCCCGGAGGAGCGCGGCGCGCTCCTCCCGACTCCCGCGGAACGCGCCCCCCTCGGACTCGAGAGGGCAGGCCGCGATGACGGGGAGCGGGGAGCCGGCGACGAGAGCGGAGAGGTCCGGGGAGCCGATCCGGTCGAGCCTGTACTCGACGAGGCTCGCGAGCCCCGCGGAGGCGCGCGCGGACTCGAGGGCGGAGGGGGTGTCCGGGGCGGCGACCGAGGCGACGATCACGGCGGACCTCCCCCTGCCAGGCGGGGGATTTTTCGCGCGCGCGCAACCGCCCGCGTCGTTCCTTCGGGGACGAAGGTTGTCCCCGACTGGAGTTCGCCATGCCTCATCCGATCGATCCCAACCTCGTGAGCCTCACGCCTCGAGAGGCGATCGCCTTCCACTACCTCCTCTACATGAGGCCTCTGGTCAAGGGGTCCAAGCTCACCCTTGCGATGGCGCTCGGCCTCGCGCGGCGGAGGATCACGTTCGAGGACCTGAAGTGGAGGCCCGACCTCGTCCCCCCGCCCGACCCGATGGAGCCGAGCCGGGCCGCCGACCTGAAGCGCCGCCTCGGGGCCTTTCGCAGGAACGGGAGGAGCAGCCCGCGGATGGCGGCGGCCGACCGGGGCCCGAGCGTCCCCTTGCGGGAGCCGACCCCGACGGTCCAGAGGCCGAGCGAGCAGTAGAGGGGAACGGCCTCGGGGAGGTGGCGCCGCAGCGCGGCGAGGTGGCCCCGCACGACGGGGACGTCCCCGCGGGAGATGGGGCCCGTGAGGGCCCTCGGCGTCCCGATCCGCCGGAGGTTCTCGACCGTCCCCGAGAGGAGGTCGAGGAGCCCCTCGAAGGTCTCCTCGAGGGCTCGCGACGGGACGGCCCGGCCGAGGACCTGTCGGGCGAGGTCGACGATCGCGACGGTGTAGTTCGACGTGACGGCGGCGGCGGCGTGGTAGAGGGCTTTGCGGTCGGCGCGGATCTCGACGGGTCGGCCCCCGAGGTCCCGGACGAGGGCGCGGACGCGCGGGAGGGCGGGGCGGTCCCCCTCGATCTCGAAGCGGACGCCGCGCAGGGGCGCGCGGGAGGGACCGGCGAAGCTCCGGAGCGGGTGCGCGGAGGCGACGAGGGCGCCGCAGTCCCGGGCCGGGGCGAGGACGGAGGAAGGGAGGAAGCCGCTCGTGTGGACGACGACCGATCCCCGGGGAAAGGCCCGGGCGCGAGAGAGATGCAGACACACCCCGGCGACGGCGGCGTCGGGGACCGTCAGGAAGACCACCCCCGCACCTTCCAGGGCCCGGGCCGGCTCGCGCGGAGGCATAGGTCCGGCTGGCGAAGGCGACCTCGTGGCCCGCGAGGGCGAGGGCCCTCCCGACGGCGGAGGCGACCGCGCCGGCCCCGACGAAGGCGACCCGGCGGTCAGGCCTTCTTCGCACCGGCCGGTACGGCCCCACCCCCCTCGACGGGGATCAGGTCCGCCGGCAGGTCGGGGAAGTGCTGCCGGATCGTCCCCGCGGTCGCCTGCGCCTCGGTCACGGTGTTGAAGATCCCGAAGAAGGCCGAGCCGCTCCCGGTGAGGCGGAAGTGCTGGAGGCCGCAGCGGTCGAGCGACTCCCTCACCTCGGACAGCTCGGGGACGAGCTCGATCGCCGCCTCCTCGAGGCGGTTGAAGAGCGCCCCGCGCGTGCGCTCGATGTCCCCCGACCGCAGCTCGTCGAGGGGGACCGGGACCGGCTTGTCCCGGTTGCGCAGGCGAAGGGCCATGTGGCGGTAGACCGCCCCCGTCGAGACCTCGAAGCGGGGGCGCACGAGGAGGAAGTGGTAGCGCGGGAAGAAGGCGAGCGGCTCGACGATCTCCCCCCGGCCGCGACAGAGGGCCGTCCCCCCCGAGACGAAGAAGGGGCAGTCCGAGCCGACCGCCGCGCTCGCCCGGCGCAGCTCCTCCGCGCCGAGCCCCGCCTGGAGGAGCCGGTCGAGGACGACCATGGCGGTGGCGGCGTCCCCCGAGCCGCCGCCGAGACCCGCCCCGGCGGGGATCCCCTTGTCGAGATGGATCGTCACTCCGCGGATCCCCCCGAGCCGCTCGAGGAAGACCCGCGCGGCCCGGTGGACGAGGTTCTCCTTCCCGGAGTTCAGGAGGGGGTCGTTGCAGACGAGCCGGATCCCGGGGTCGACGCGCAGCTCGAACGTGAGCGTGTCGAAGAGGGAGACCTCCTGGATCACCGTCACGATCTCGTGGAAGCCGTCGGGCCGCTGCCCCAGGACCTCGAAGAAGAGGTTCACCTTGGCGGGGCTCTTGACGACGATCCGGTCGGCGGTCTCTTCGACGACGATCATTGCGCGGGGGAATCCAGGCGGGAGTTGTCGATGAGCCGGGTCGATCCGACCCGGACGGCGAGAAGGGCGAGCGCGGTCGCGAGCGTCCCCTCCCCCTCCTCGAAGGTGTCGGGGTCGACCACGGCCGCGTAGTCCAGGGCCACTTCGGGGCCCGCCCTGATCCCCTGGCGGAGGACCTCGCGGAGGGCGGCACCTCTCCGCTCCCCCCCCGCCCAGGCCGCGCGGGCGCGTTCGAGCGCGCGGTGGAGGCAGAGGGCGCTCGTCCGCTGCCCCGGAGAGAGGTAGGCGTTCCGGGAGGAGAAGGCGAGCCCGTCGGGCTCGCGAACCGTCGGGCAGGGGACGATCTCGACCGGGAGGTCGAGGTCGCGCGCCATCCGCGCGACGAGGGCGAGCTGCTGGGCGTCCTTGCGCCCGAAGTAGGCGCGGTCCGGGCCGACGATCGCGAAGAGCTTCGCGACGATGGTCAGGACCCCGGCGAAGTGGCCGGGCCGGCTCCTCCCCTCGTACCGGTCCCCGAGGGGACCGGGGACGACCTTCGTCGTGAAGCCCGGGGGGAGCATCTCCTCGCGCCGGGGGAGGAAGAGCGCGTCCACCTCCTCCCGGTCGAGGAGCGCGGCGTCGCGCTCGAGGGGGCGCGGGTAGCGCTCCAGGTCCTCCCCGGGCCCGAACTGGAGCGGGTTGACGTAGATCGAGACGACCGTCGCCCCGCACTCCCCCCGGGAGCGCCGGACGAGGGAGAGGTGCCCCTCGTGGAGCGCGCCCATCGTCGGGACGAAGCCGAGG
Organism: Planctomycetota bacterium; assembly: GCA_022616055.1. GTDB lineage: Bacteria > Planctomycetota > UBA1135 > UBA1135 > JAKEFM01 > JAKEFM01. The sequence goes on along the minus strand of JAKEFM010000083.1, from coordinate 10,971 downwards.
CTCGCCCCTTCCCGCCGCCGCGCCTGCGACCAATGCCGCATCGAGCGACCCTCCTCGATCCGGATCATCGGGCGAGGGAGAGGCCCGCACGCTCTCGCCAGATCTCGCCGATCGTCCGGCCGAGGAGGGGGTGGAGCGCGTCGGGGGCGATCGCCGCCAGCGGCTCGAGCGCGAAGGGGCGCTCGAGGAGCCTCGGATGAGGGATCTCGAGGTCCGCCTCCCGCACCTGGAGGTCCCCGAAGAGGAGGATGTCGAGGTCGAGGGGGCGCGGACCCCAGCGGGGACCGGGCGCCCTCCCCTCGGCGCGCTCGACCGACTTGCAGAGGTCGAGGAGCCCGCGGGGGTCGAGATCGGTCTCCACCCAGGCCGCCCCGTTCAGGAACGGGCCCTGGGGGGGTCCCCCCAGCGGGTCCGTCACGAGGAAGGGGCTCACCCGCAGCACCCGGACCCGCCCGCTCGCCTCGAGGAGGGCAAGCCCCGCGCGGAGGTGGGCCTCTCGGTCCCCCTCGTTCGAGCCGAGCCCGAGCGCGGCGGGGCGGCGGGCAAGCGGGGTGTCGGCGCGGGGAGCACGCATGCGGGGGGCCTAGCTGCGCGGAGTCCGCGACGCGGAGCCCCGGAGGCCGGAGGGAAGGACGCGCACGACGACCTCCCCGATGGGGCCGCTCGACGCGTAGGCGAGGAAGCCGATCGCGAGGACGATCTGGGGCTCGTAGAGGAGGAGGAGGAGGGTCACGAGGGCCTGGGCGAGGAAGGGGAAGACCTTCCGCTCCCGGAGGACCCAGGAGAGGAAGTGCGTGTAGCGGACCCGGCTGATCATCAGGATGCCGAGGACCGGAAGGGTGAAGGGGAAGGCCCGGCGGAGGACGACGTGGACCGCCTCGAAGTCGACCCAGGGGACGCGCTTGGTGCCGTCGAAGAAGTAGAGGAGGACGAGGGAGACGACGACCCCCGCGGCGGCGGGAGAGGGGAGCCCGGTGAAGCGCTCGTGGGCCTCGGGGGAGGGGTCGTTCTCGGAGTTGAAGCGCGCCAGGCGCATGAGCGCGCACAGCGCGTAGAACCCCGCGACGATGAAGTAGAGGCGCGGGTGCGGCTGGAGCCCCGCCGTCCGGACCTCGTGCTCGACGAGGACCTTGACGAGGAGGGCGGGGGCGACGCCGAAGGAGATCGCGTCGGCGAGGGAGTCGAGCTGCCCCCCGAGCTCCGAGGTCGACCCCATCAGACGGGCGACCTTCCCGTCGAGGGCGTCGAACAGCATCGCGAGGAGGATGAGCCAGGAGGCCGCGACCAGCTTGTCGGCCAGCGCCTCTCCCCCCGGGTTCGGGATGGGCCCGTACGCGTAGAGGAGGGCGTCCGCCGTCTTCGCGATCGCGAGAAAGCCGCAGAAGGCGTTTCCCAGCGTCAGGAGGCCAGGGAGGATTCCTCGACTCTTCATCCGCCTCTAGTGGCGCGCATCCTATCCGCCGCCCTTCCTCCCTTCCAAGCAGGGGAGCGGGGCCTCCGGGGGGTCTCGAACGGAAAGGGGCGCCCCCGTTCGCGCGAAGGGGGGCGCCCCCTCTGAGGTCGGTCGCGGGCGGCCCGCTAGTTCGGGCGGATCGCCGCGGAAGCCTCGCGGACTTCCTCGTCCGTGAGGTCCTTGAAGTCGACGAGCTTCAGGGAGACGGTGACGTCGCGGGGCTCCTTCGCGCCCTCGCGGACGCGCCAGGTCCGCTCGAAGGTCTCCGTCACCCCGGTCAGGGCGTTGATCCGGTAGACCTCGCGGTAGCCCTCGAGCTTCGTCTCCGCGCAGTTCTCGGCCGTCGCGGGGAGGGACTTCGCCGCGCAGACGACCTCGAGGGTCCCGCCGTCCTCGGAGGTCGTCGCCGTCCAGACGCGGCCCGGGGCGAAGGTGAAGGAGGGGACCGAGATCTTCACGGTGTCCTCGCGCTTGGAGCCGACGAGGACCTTCGCGTAGGCCGGCGGGATCGGGGCGAAGTCGAAGTACTCGGCGTTCGGCGCCTTCGCCTTCGCCATCGGCTCGACCCCCTTCTGGATGTAGTCGGACCGCAGGTGGAGGAGGGCGACGTCCCCGTGGCACGAGGACTTCTCCGACTCGCACGCCTTGCCCGACTTCGGGGCCTCGATCTTCCGCAGGACGCTCACGTCCGAGCCCTCCTCGGAGGCGGGCAGGACGACGTAGGACACGCGGACCGGCTTCGCCGAGGGGCAGGCGCCCGCCTTCCCCTCGTACGCCCAGGCGCGACCGGGCTCGACAAGGACGGGGGGCCCGCCGGCCTTCACGTTCGCCTCGTAGTTCCAGGACCGGCCCGGCTCGACGAGGACCGGCGGCCCGCCGAGGGAGACGATCGCCTCGTAGGTCCACGCGCGGCCCGGCTCGACGAGGACCGGAGGTCCGCCGGCGGCGACGTCCCCCTCGTAGGTCCAGGCGCGACCGGGCTCGACGAGGACGGGAGGCCCGCCGACGGCCACGCTCGCCTCGTAGTTCCAGGCCCGACCGGGCTCGACGAGGACCGGAGGCCCGCCGGCCTTCACGTTCGCCTCGTACGCCCACGCGCGACCGGGCTCGACGAGGACCGGAGGTCCGCCGGCCGCGACGGTCGCCTCGTAGTTCCAGGCCCTGCCCGGCTCGACGAGGACCGGGGGGCCGCCGAGCGCGACGGTGGCCTCGTAGGTCCAGGCGCGACCGGGCTCGACCAGCACGGGGGGCCCGCCGACGGCGACGGTCGCCTCGTACGTCCACGCGCGCCCCGGCTCCACCAGGACGGGGGGCCCGCCCACGGCGACCGTGGCCTCGTAGGTCCAGGCCCGCCCCGGCTCGACGAGGACAGGGGGCCCGCCGACGGCGATCGTCGCTTCGTAGGTCCAGGCGCGGCCGGGCTCGACGAGCACCGGAGGTCCACCCAGCGTCGGGGGGGCCATCGACAGGGGGGCGACGAGAAGGAGGAGGTCGATCATCGAATCACCTCGTTCTTGGCGGGCGCGGTTCGGCGGCCGAAGGGGAGGCAGGCGAGGCCGTAGGATGCCACGACCCCGTCCACACTGCAAAAGAGACTCCAGCCATCGGCGAGAGCACCATCGGCTCTGCCGGGAGGGGGGATCAAGTCGGGAATTCCATGGGGGCCCAGGGAGGGGGGCTCTCGCGTTACGAAATCGAAACGCCCTGCTCCCATTTCGTCACCTCACGGGACCGGAAGCGGGGGCCGCGACGGGGCGGTTTTCCCGGTCGATCCGGGCGAGGAGCCACCGGACCCTCGCTCGCGAGTACGGGTAGTACTCGAGGCTCTTCTGGAGGAACTGCCTCGCGCCGGCGAGGTCTTGCTTCTTCTCGTAGTGGAGGATCCCGAGGTTCTGGTAGGCGTTCCCGGTCGCCTCCTCCCAAACGCGCCGTTTCTTCGCGTCGAGGCCGTTGCCCTTCAGCGCCTTCTCCCCGAACGCGATCGCGCTGCGGAGGTACTTCTCCGACCGGTCGTCCTCGCGCTTGAGGTGGTAGTAGAGGATGAGGACGCAGTCGTTGAGCGCGGCGGGGTCCTCCGGGGCGAGCTCCCGCGCCTTCTCGTGGGCGGCGAGGGCGGCCTCGAACGTCGCCTTCGCGCCCGGCGCGTCCCCGTCGGCCTCCCGCCTCTGCCCCAGCTCCCAGCGGAAGTAGCCGAGGTTCGTCCACCAGTCGAGCTCCGGCGCGGCGGCACACGCCCGGGCGAGGAGCGCCTCCCCCGCCACCAGCTCGCTCTTCTCCATCAGCCGCAGCGCCGCGAGATCGACGCCGTCCTTCGCGGAGCGGCCGAAGGCGTCGGGGGCGTGGCGCCGATCGGGCCGCCTCCCGATCGCCTCGGCGAATCGGTCCCCCGCCTCCGCGTAGCGGCCCAGGCCGAACGCGCACCAGCCGCGGGAGAGGAGGACGAGCCGGGACCGCTCCTCCGAGGTCTCCCGGAAGCCGGGCTCGAGCCGCGCGCTCCGCTCGTAGGCGGCCGTCGCCTTCGAGTAGAGCCCCTCGGCCTCCTCCCAGCGCTCCCCCCCGCGCGCCGCGTCCCCCGCGGACTCGGTCGCGCGCCCGAGATACCACGCGATCACGGCAGCCTCCGGGCGCTTCGCGGCGAGGGACTCGTAGCGGCGGAGGAGGGCGGACCGCTCCTCCGGCGTGCGGTGCGCCTCGATCAGGCGGGAGTGGAGGAGGGTCGAATCGGGATGGGCCTCGATGCCGCGGAGGAGCGAGCCCCGCTCCTGCTCCGAGCGACCGAGGATCCGGTGGACCTCCGCCTGGAGGGAGAAGGAATCCTCCCCCGCGGGAGGGATCGCGGCGTAGGCCGCGACGGCCTCCGTCGCCTCCCTCGCGAGAGCCTCGGAGGGAGGGGGGCCTTCCGATCCGGCCTCGCCGCGGATCCGCTCGAGGGACGCGAGCGCGCGGAGGCGGGCCGCCTCCCTGCGGACCCCGCCGTCCGCGGCGAGCGAGGTCGCCCGGGCGGCCCACTCGAGGGCCCGCTCGGTCTCCCCTTCGCGGAGGGCCGACCGCGAGAGACCGAGGAGCGGACGCGGATCGGCGGGGAGGAGGCGCGCGGCGTTCTCGAAGTGGGAAGAGGCATCCCCGAAGAGGAGGGCCGACCGCGGTGTGCGCCCCGACTCCGCCGCCCTCTCCGTCGCGAGACCGAGGAGGAGGGCGGTCTCCCCGTCCTCGGTCGACGCCGAGCCGAAACCCTCCAGGATCTCGAGGGCGCCCTCGGGATCCCCGGCCTCGAGACGGGCGTTCGCCTGCGCCCGGACGCGCGCGGCGCCCCCGTCGTCGACCGCCGCGACCACGCGGCGCTCCCGCGCGCAGCCGGCGATCGCCCCCGCGAGGAGGAGCGCCTCGACGGCCCGACGGGGACGGCGGAAACGAACCCCCGGGGAACCTCGGCGGTTCCCCGGGGGAGTGGGTTCGGTCGCGTGTCGGCCCCCGCGACGCACGATCGGAGGGGCCTCGCTCCTTACAGGATGTCGAGGATCCCCGCCGAGCCGCCCGCCCCGACGAGGGTGCGGGTGAAGGCCCGGTAGTTCACCATCGAGGAGATCTTCGAGTTCCAGGGGAGCGGCTCCTTGTCGGCCACCCGCCCCAGCGCCACGATCGCGAAGCCGCGCGCGAAGTCCGTCAGGCTCTTGTCCTGCGCCATCGCCATCAGCGGATCGATCGAGCGATGGTCGCCGATGTAGCCCAGCGCCGTCGCCACGGCCGCCTGGACGGAGAGGGTCTTCGCCTCCTTCAGGATGTCGAGGAGCACGGGCACCGCCGTCTGGTCCGAGAGGAGCCCGAGCCCGATCGCCGCCTGCTGCAGGAGGAGAGGCTCGCGGATCGCGTCCTTCACCTGCTTGTGGAGGAGATCTCTCGACTCCTGGTCTCCGAGGAGACCCAGGCCGAGGCAGAAGTAGCCGCGCGACTCGGGGTCGCTGATCTCCCCGAGCTTCTTCGTCATGTCCTCGCGCGCGCGGGGGTCGGCCGCGAGCCCGAGACCGAGGGCGTAGGCCGAGGCGTGCTCCCCGACCTTCTCCTCCTTCATCGCCTTCGTGAGGTCCTCGACGATCCCCTCGAGGTCCTTGATCTTCTCGGCGCGCTTCGAGGTCCGGTCCCGGTACGCGAGCACCCCGAGCGAGAGGCCCACCCAGGGCTTCACGATCGTCTTGCCCTTGAAGAGGGAGCGGCGCAGCGCCTTCACCGCGTCGTCCCCGCCCGCGAAGCCGAGCGCGATCGCCGCGAAGTCCTGCGTCTGCTCGGGGGCCTCGAGGAGCGTGTGCTCCAGGACCTTCACGACGTCGTTGTAGTGCGGGCTCTTGGGGTCCGTGAGCAGGCCCAGCGCCAGCACGCACGACTCCTTCACCCGCTCCTTCTTCTCGGCGCGGTCGTCGATCGCCTTGGAGAACTTCTCCACGCACTTCGCCACGAGGAGCGCCGGGGCCCCGCGCAGGCTCAGCGCCTTCGCCACCGCCACCGGGACGTGCGCCCGCACCAGCTCGTCCTCGCTGCGGTTGTCGAAGAGGTCGAGCATCGCCGAGATCGTGCGGTCCTGGTCCGGATCGTCGAACAGCCCGAGGCAGATCGTCGCCCCGACCCGGATGTCCTTCGCCGAGGACTTCTCCTCCTTGATCAGCTTGAGGAGGGTCGAGGCCACGTCCTGGCGCACGTTGACGTCCGCCACCGCGTTCGCCAGCAGCCCTAGCCCGTACACGGAGAAGGACCGCACCCGGAAAGGCACCTCGTTGCGCCCCACCAGCGAGCGGCCCCCCGGCGTGTCCAGCGCCAGGTCCTTCAGGATCGCCAGGGCCCCGGGGTGCGCCAGGATCCCCATCGACACCGCGGCGGTCTCCACCAGCGTCGTGTTGTTGTCCTTGAGGAAGGGCGCGATCGCCTCGACGTAGGAGTCCTCCCCCCCGATCTTCGCCAGCGCGATCATCGAGGAGTCGAGGAGCTCGCGGTTCTTCTCGTTCTTGAGCGTGTCGAGGATCAGGGGCACCACGGTCTTGCGGATCAGCTCGGGATTCGGCCGCAGGGTGTCCTTCGCCTGCCTCTTCCCCTTCGTGTCCGAGAGGAAGAAGTCGTCCGAGCCGGTCACGACCGCGGGGGCGTAGATCCGCTCCTTCAGGTTGAGGAACGGGTCGCGGTTGAACTCCCACCAGAACTGCCACTTGTCGAGCGGCGGTCCGAGGTCCACGCCGCCGCCGGTCCGCGGCCCGGCTCCGCCGCCCCCCGTCGAGGGGCCTGGGCCTGCGCCGGGGGAAGAGGGTCCCGGGGTCGAGGGTCCCGGGGTCGAGGGTCCCGGAGTGCTCGGTCCGGGCGCGCTCGGTCCGGGCGTTCCGGGGTTGGGGTTCCCCGCGTTGGGCGGCACGGTGTCGCCCGGCCCCCGATACGTTCCTCCGTGGCCGAGGGAGACCCCGGAGAGGCCGAGGATGCCCCCACCGAAGACCGCTGCGGCGATCAAGACACGGTTCATTCTGGTTGCTCCTTGGATGTCGGGGAGGCGTCTCGGAGCGCCGGTCCGCCTCTCGGTTGGGGAGGTCGACCGCAAATCCTGATCCATCCCTTCCCAGACCTCAAGAGGGTAGGGAGGAAGGCAGGGGCCGGGGGGCTCCCCCGGCCCGATGTGTCCCTTTCGAAACGCGAATCGCAGGCTCACAGGATGTCGAGGATCCCGGTCCCGCCGTTCGAGCCGATCAGCGTCATGGTGAGGGCCCGGTAGTTCACCATCGAGGAGATCTTCGAGTTCCACGGGAAGGGTTCCTTGTCGGCCACCCTCCCGAGCGCCGCGATCGCGAGGCCGCGGGAGATCGGGGAGAGGCTCCCGTCCCGGGCCATGTCGATCAGGGGACGCAGGGAGCGCTGGTCGCCGACGTACCCGAGCGCGGTCGCCACCGCCGCCTGGGCGTAGACGGTCTCCTCCTCCTTCAGCTGCTTGACGAGCACGGGGACCGCGTTCGGGTCGGAGAGGAGCCCGAGCCCGATCGCCGCCTGCTGGAGGAGAAGGGGCCGCCGCCGGGCCTCCCGGACCTCGTCCAGGAGGATCTCCCTCGCCTGCGGGTCCCCGAGGAGGCCGAGGCCGAGACCGAAGTAGCCGCGCGACTCGTCGTCGTCGATCCCGGTCATGCGCTTCGCGATCGCCTCGTGGGCGGAGGGCTCGCCCGCGAGCCCGAGCGCGAGCGCGTAGGCGGAGGCGTGCTCGGGGTTCTTCTCCCCCTTCATCGAGTTCGTGAGGTCCTCGACGATCCCCTCGAGGTCCTTGATCTTCTCGATTCGCTTCGAGGTCCGATCCCGGTACGCCAGCACCCCCAGAGACAGGCCGACCCACGGCCTCACGAGCGTCTTGCCCTTGACGAGCCAGCGCCGCAGCGACTTGACGGCGTCGTCCCCTCCCGCGAAGCCGAGCGCGATCGCCGCGAAGTCCTGCGTCTGCGCCGGCGCTTCCTGCAGCGTGCGCTCGAGCTGCCTCACGACCTCGCCGTAGTGCGTGCTGCCCGGGTGCGGCAGGAGGCCCACGGCCAGCACGCACGACTCCTTCACCCGGTCTTTCTTCTCCGCCTTGTCGTCGATCGCCTTGGAGAACTTCTCGACGCACTTGGCCACCAGCGGCGCCGGGGCCCCCCGCAGGTTGAGCGCCTTCGCCACCGCCACCGGGACGTGCGCCCGCACCAGCTCGTCCTGCCGGCGGTTCTCGAACAGCTCCAGCATCGCCGAGATCGAGCGGTCCTGGTCCGGATCGTCGAACAGCCCGAGGCAGATCGTCGCCCCCACCCGGACGTCCTTCGCGGAGGACCTCTCCTCCTTCACCAGCTTGAGGAGGGTCGAGGCCACGTCCTGGCGAACGTTGGCGTCGGCCACCGCGTTCGCCAGCAGTCCCAGCCCGTAAACCGCGAAGGACCGCACGCGGGGGGGCACCTCATGGCGCCCCATCCGTTCGCGGCCCGCCTGCGTGTCCAGCGCCAGGTCCTTCAGGATCGCCAGGGCGCCGGGGTGCGCCAGGATCCCCAGCGACACCGCGGCGGTCTCCACCAGCGTCGTGTTGTTGTCCTTGAGGAAGGGCGCGATCGCCTCGACGTAGGACTCCTCCCCCCCGATCTTGGCGAGCGCGATCATCGAGGAGTCGAGCAGCTCCCGGTTCCTCTCGCCCTTCAGCGTCTCGAGGAGGAGCGGCACGACCATCCTCTGGATCTGGTCTGTGCTCGGCCGCAGCGTGTCGACCGTTCGGCCGCGGTGGCTCCCCTCCCCGGGAAAGATGTCGGAGCCGGTGACGACGACCGGCGTGTGGATCCTCTCCTTCAGGTTGAGGAAGCGATCCCGGTTGAACTCCCACCAGAGCTGCCACTTGTCGAGCGGGGGTCCGAGGGTCACCCCTCCCCACCCCGTGGGCCCCGCGGAGCCCCCTCCGGGCGGGGTCGACGGGCCCGACGGCCCGCCGGAGGAGCCGGGTCCCGGGGTCGAGGGGGTGCCCGGGACGGGCCCCGGAGTCACGGGTCCTCCGAGGCTGGGACCGGGCGTGCCGCCCCCCGGGTTTCCTGCGTTGGGGGGGACGAGATCCTCGGGACCCCGATAGGTTCCCCCGTGCCCCAGGGAGACCCGGCTCAGGCCGAGGACCCCGGCGCCGAAGAGTCCGGCTGCGATCAGGACGCGATTCATCGTCGTTCCTCGCTGGAGGTCTTGGCCGTCCGAGGAGCGGCGGACGTCCGATCGTTCGCGGATCGAGAGGCAAGGCGTGGGCCGGAGGGGCGCGCGCCGCCTCCAGGGGGAGGAGGTTTCGAGGAGGCCCCGCTGCATTCCGGGGACGAAACGCGAAGGGAGGAGGCCCCCGAGGCCGAAACCGGGGGATCCCCCCCCTGTTTAATGTCCGGGTCGACGGGCCCGGGAACCGGAGAAGGCATGACGAGCACCCTCCTGCGCCTGCTCCTCGCGACGCCTGCGAACGCGCAGGAGGGGGTCGTCTCCGTCGACCCGGTCTTCTTCGAGGATCGGATCGCGCCCCTCGTGCGCTCGACCTGCGCCACCTCCGGATGCCACGGTGGCGCCTCGGGCGCGGGAAACCTCCGGTACGAGCAGGCCGGTTTCGGCGGGGAGTTCACGGTCGAGCAGCAGCGCGCCAACCTCGCCGCCTCCCTCGCCCTCGTCCGCCCGGGAAGGCCCGAGGAGAGCCTCCTCTACCGCAAGTCGATCGCCGAGTCCGACGGCGGCCTCCCCCACGGCGGCCGCTCGTACGCCCTCGCCAGGGACTCCGAGGAGGCGAAGGCCCTCGCCGCCTGGATCCGGGGCGAGAGGCTCGCGGGGATCGCGCCGATCGCCGAGGCGACGGGGCCCGCGAGCGCGCCGCCCGGCTCGCGCGTGCGCCTCGACGGATCGGGGAGCCGGGATCGGCGCGGGGCGCCCCTCTCTTTTCTCTGGAGCGTGGCGTCGGCGCCGGAGGGGAGCAGCGCACGCGTGGAGGACGCGGAGAAGCCCCTCGCCTCGTTCGTCCCCGATCGGCCGGGGATCTACGACCTCCTCCTCACGGTCCGCAACGGCGAGACCGACGCGAGCGCGCATCTGCCGCTCTCGGTCGAGCGCCCTCCCTTCGTCCGGCTCGAGGCGGAGGAGGGGACGCTCGCCGCCCCCTTCGAGAGGGTCCCCGACGGTTCGGCGTCCGGAGGCGCCTTCCTCTCCGTCTCGTCCGGGAAAACGGGCCGGGCCGAATGGGGATTCGAGCTCGCCGAGGAAGGGGAGTACGACCTCTGGATCCGGAGCCGGGCGGGCCAGGGGGCGGCGCTCGCCTTCTCGATCGACGGCGCCGCGCCGACGAGATGGGAGGTCCTCCCCGCGGAAGGGTGGATCTTCTCTCCGGTGGCGTCCGGCGCGTCGGGAGGGGCCGCGCGCCGCAAGGTCGTCTCCGGGAGATGGGAGCAGCGGGACGGCACCCTCGTCGGCTCCGCCACGAGGGGACGCCCCGCCCAGCTCGACCTCGACGCCCGGATCCCCGAAGGTTCGATCGAGATCGTCGCCCGGCCCGACTCCCCCGACGGGGGGGCCCTCGTCCAGATCGGGTCCCCCGATCGACGCGTGAAGGCCTGCGCCGGATTCGAGTCGGGGAAGGCGATCGTCGCCGCGGGCCTCGGCGAGCGGCGGCGGATCCTCGGCGAAGCGCCGGCTCCCAGGAGGGAGCCGGGCGAGCCCCTCTCGTTCCGAGTCGCGGTCGAGCGGGGCAGGATCCGGGTCTTCGCCGAGGACCGGCTCCTCCTCGAGCAGGATCTCCCCGCGCGACCGGGGGAGGGGATGGGTCCCCAGAGGCGCGGGGCGCCTCCCCCGCCGCCCGGAATTGCGCTCCTCGTTCCCTCCGGGACGACGAGGTTCGAGAAGGTGACCGTGAGGCGGCGGGGGGAGGTCGTCTACGAAGACCGTTTCGAGGGAAGCGGGCGGGGGCTGAGGCTGAAGCCGGGGCCCCACCGCCTCGCGCTCCTCGCCGAGGGGGGCTCCGCCGCGCTCGACGAGATCCTCCT
>JAKEFM010000082.1 GCA_022616055.1 Planctomycetota bacterium | reverse complement strand
TCTGGGCGGGGCGGCGCCTCCGGATCCCCGTCCTCTGCCGGGGCGACTCCCAGGCCGGGATGCCCCGCGGCGCCGCCGTGAAGGCGATGAAGAGGGTGGTCTACCCGGTCTTCCTCCGGCAGTTCGCCGCCCACCTCACCGTGGGCAGGAGGAATCGCGACTACCTGCTCCGGTACGGTGTCCCCGAGGGGAGGCTCTTCCCCTGCCCCCACTTCTCCGGGTACGAGACGGAGGAACGACCGGTCTCCGGCGAAAGCGACCGCCGCCCCCCCGTGGTGCTGTTCGTCGGGAAGCTGATCCCCAAGAAGAGGCCCCTGGACTTCGTCGAGGCCGCGGCGAGGCTCCGCGAGCGGGGCGTCGGACTCGATGCCGTCGTCGTGGGGGAGGGCCCCCTTCGGTCCGAGATGGAGGCACGGGCCCGGGCCCGAGGCGTGGAGGTCCGCTTCGAGGGCTTCCGCAACCAGTCGGAGCTCCCCGCCTTCTACCGCCTTCCCGGGGTCCTGGCGCTCCCCTCGGACGGGGGCGAGACCTGGGGACTCGTCGTGAACGAGTGCATGGCCCACGGGATGCCCGCCGTCGTCTCCGACGCCGCGGGATGCGCCCCCGACCTCGTCGAGGAGGGACGGACCGGGTTCACGTACCCCTGCGGCGACGTCGGGGCGCTCGCCGACCGCGTCGGGGAGGCGCTCGCGCTCCGGCGCCGGGACCCGGACGCCCTCGCCGCCGCCCTCTACGCGAAGAGCCGTGCCTACTCCATGACCGCGGCGGCGGAGGGGCTGGAGCGCGCGCTGGCGGCGGTCGTCCGGGGGCCCCGGACACTCGCCTCCGCCGCGCGCGGCGGGAAGCCCCCGGGAGCGGAGGGCTGAGATGCCCGACACGCTCCCTCTGACCGCGGGCCGGATCGGGACGACCGGCACCTCCGGCCGGCCGCGCCCGGGCGGATTCCTGTCCGACACCCCACTTCTCCGACCCGCCCTCCTCGCCGGCCTCGTGGCCGGAGCGACTGCCGGCGTCCTCCTCGAGTCCCTCCTCTCCGGGATTCTCGTCCTCAGTGTCCTCCTCGTGGGGGCCCTCGCCTGGCCCCGGGGGGAGGCCCCCGGCCTCTGCTTCTGCCTCATGTTCCAGGGGCTGAGCGTCTCCGCCGGCTTCCTCTACTACGCTGCCACCGGGCGGTTCCCCGGGATGTCCTTCATCGGGGACATCGAAGGGGCCGTGGTCCTGGTGATCCTCTCCTTCTTCGCGACGACCCTCGGATACCGGTACGGGTCCCGATGGCTCCGGCGCCACCTTCCGCAACGCCCCTGGGCACGTGCCGGGGCGCCCATGGATCACTACCCCGTCGCCTGGCTCGCCGGCGCGGCCATCGCGCTGGTCCTCGTGGACTGGATCCTGGGATTCGAGATGAACCTCGCGGCCGGAACGACGCAGATACGGAAGACGCTGCTCGGGCTCCGGGTGCTCGTGTTCTGGGTCCTCTTCGTCGAGGTCCTCCAGCAGAAGCGCGGCTGGTCCTGGGCCCTGGCGGCGGCGGGCACCGCGGTCTTCGCCCAGATGTCCTCCGAGATGTCGGGGTTCACGGAGGTCTTCATCATCTTCTTCATCGCGGCCCTCACGAGCTGGCGCCCCGGGACCGGGAAGGACGGGAGCGGGCGGGTGAGGCTCCTCCCCCTCGTCACGGTGGGCGTCTCGGCCATCCTCCTCGGATCCCTCGCCTTCTGGTGGACCGGGTACGCCAAGCCCATCTGGAGGGTCTCGGTCCGGGAGGGTGCGGCCGGGAAGGATTCGGTCGAGAGAAGCCTCAAGTTCGTGGAGACCTTCCGGGTCGGCAAGACGGAAGTCGACTACGAGGCCCTGCCGGCGCGCCTCTCCTCCGGGCTGGCGTTCACCTCCCTCGTGCTGGAACGGGTCCCGCGCTCCCTCCCCTACGAGCAGGGACTCATCCTGCGCCGCGCCCTCATGCACGTCACCCGCCCCCGGTTCCTCTTCCCGGAGAAGGGCGACCTCGGGGGGGATTCCTGGCTCGTGATGCGCTACGCCGGCGTCACCGTGGCCGACGAGTCCACGGGCACTTCCATCGGGCTCGGCTACGCGACGCAGTTCTACATCGACTTCGGGTATCCCGGGGTCGTCGCCCTGTCCTTCGCCCTCGGCCTCCTCATCGCCGCGGTCCTCGAGGCCCTCCGCGCCCTCAGCCCGTCGCCCCTCTTCTACGGAGGGGCGGCGACCATGATCCTCCTGGGCAACTTCAGGAACTACGACGGGGAGCTGGCCAAGATCCTCGGAGGGCTCATCACCCAGTCCGTCGTGATCGGGGTCGTGTTGAAGTTCCCAGGGCGCCCGATCCACGACCTGCTCACCCGGAGGTCGCTGGCATGAGCGACTCCCGGGAGCCGGAGACCCGCTTCGACAAGTACCAGGTCAGGGGGGCGTACCACTGGGAAGAGTGCGAGCGGGGGTCCCTCCGCTACAACCCGCCCCTCGAGGCTCGCTACCGGGTCCTGGCGGACCGGGTCCCCGACGGCGCCCGCGTCCTCGACCTCGGATGCGGCGACGGATTCCTCATGGGCCTCGTCGGGACGCGATTCCGGTCGGTCACCGGGCTCGACTACGAGCACGAAGGGCTGCAGCTCGCGCGGATGATGCTGTCGGGCCGGGAGGGAACGGAGTTCGTCCAGGGAAGCTGCCACGACCTCCCGTTCGCCTGCCGGTCCTTCGATGTCGTGATGCTGGCCGACGTCATCGAGCACCTGGCGCGGCCGGACTCCTGCCTGGCCGAGGTCGCCCGGACCCTGAGGCCCGGGGGGAGGCTCGTCCTCACCACCCCCGTGTGGAGGCCGGACCGCAAGTGGGACGAGAGGCACGTCCGGGAGTTCCGCCCCGCGGAGCTTCTGGAGCTCGTGCGTCCGCATTTCAGGCGGGTGGAGGTCTTCTACTTCTGGCCCATGGCGTTCAGCCGGCTCTACTCGACGAGGGTCGGCGGGCGCGCCCTCAGGGTCTGGGCAAGGTACTTCACGAACCCCTTCCTCCGCGGGGGCAGGAGCCCCGACGGATTCGGTCAGCAGCTGCTCGTCTGCGAGGAGCCGCGGAACGAACATGCAGCCTGAGCTGCGTACGCGCGCCTCCCCGGGAACTCGCGTGAGCCCTGTGTCCGGGCGCGTCACCTCCCGGATCGTGATCGGGATCACCGGCGCGCACGGGATCCCCGGGGGGATCGCCGCCTCGAACCGCAGCGTGATCGACGCCCTCCAGGAGATCGCCGGCGACCGCCGCCTTCCCCTCCACGTCGTCTCCTACCTCGAGGACGAGGCCGCCCGCCCTCCCCGCCTCGAGCCCCGGGCCACGTTCGCGGGCGCCCGCGGGAGCCGGCTCCGGTTCCTGCGGATCCTCCTGCCCCTCCTCGGGAGGAGGACCCTCGCCCTCTTCGACCACGTCGGCCTCGCCCTCCCGGCGCTGCCCTGGACGCGGC
>JAKEFM010000005.1 GCA_022616055.1 Planctomycetota bacterium | reverse complement strand
TTCTCAATTCGACGCCGCTTCCCGTCCTTCGCGTGACCGGCATGTTCACGCCGGCCGGCTCCGCCACGGTCTCCCTCTCAAACGGTCCGCCCGGGGCGCCCTTCCTGATTGCCGCCTCGGGGGCGCCCGGCTACCAGGCGGGAGGCCCGCTCTTCCTCGGCGAGATCCTGATCGACCCCGTGAACTGGTTCCCCCTCCTCTCGGGAAACCTCTCCGGGACCGGCGACTTCTCGGTGACCCTCCCCCTCGCCGGGATCGCGCCGACGTTCTTCCACCTCCCAGTCTTCCTCCAGGGAATCGTCCTCGATCCCGGCGGGACCTATTGGCGCGTCTCGAACGCGACCGTCGCCACGATCCGACCGTGACGGGGCGAGGGGTGGACGGCGGCGGCAGGGGCCCGTTGCGAAGCGCGGCCGTTCCGCTATAGATGCGCGCCCCCCGCGCCGGGTGGGAGCCCGGGGCCGCGGGGACGGGAGAAGACCGCGTGAAGAAAGCTCGGCCCGCCGACGGGCTTCCCCTGTTCCCCGAGGAATCCTCGACCGCCGTGGTCGCGAAGCGCCCGAGTAAGAAGGAACCGGCCGCGAAGTCGCGGCCGAAGGGGGGGACGGCGTCGGCGCCGAAGGGGAAGAAGGGCCGTTCGGCGAGGTCGCGGCCCCCCGACTCCGAGGAGCCGAAGGGGGGGGGAGACGGGGCGGCCGCCCCGGAGGCCCCCCCCGCCGCGACGCCGCCCCGGACGCGCGTCACCGCCGAGGAGCTCGGCGAGCGCCAGCGGGAGATCTCGGTCGCCGAGTTCTTCACGAAGAACCGCCACCTCCTCGGCTTCGACCACCCCCGAAAGGCGCTCCTGACGGCGGTCAAGGAGGCGGTCGACAACTCCCTCGACGCCTGCGAGGAGGCGGGGATCCCCCCCGACCTCGCCGTCGAGATCGCCCCCGTCGCCGGGACGGAGGACCGCTTCCGGATCGCCGTCCAGGACAACGGCCCCGGCATCGTCCGCAAGCAGATCCCCCGGATCTTCGGCAAGCTCCTCTACGGCTCGAAGTTCCACGTCCTGAAGCAGCAGCGCGGCCAGCAGGGGATCGGGATCTCGGCCGCCGGGATGTACGGGCAGCTGACGACCGGGAAGCCCGTCGTCATCGTGTCGAAGATCGGCAAGGGGAAGAAGGCCCACCGTTTCGAGATCACGATCGACACGAAGAAGAACGAGCCGATCGCGCTCAAGGACGAGGAGATCGAATGGACCCCGGACCACGGCACGAGGGTCGAGATCGAGCTGCAGGGGGAGTACCTGAAGGGGGCGCGCTCCGTCGACGAGTACCTGCGGCAGACGGCGGTCGCGAACCCCCACACCCGCCTCGTCTACCTCGACCCGGGGGGCGAGACGCGGATCTACGAGCGGGGGAGCGGCAGCCTGCCGCGCGAGGTGCGCGCGATCCGGCCCCACCCCCACGGCGTCGAGCTCGGGGCCCTCCAGAAGATGCTCGAGGAGACGAAGTCGCACTGGCTCGTCGGCTTCCTCCAGGGGGACTTCTGCCGGGTCGGCCAGAAGACGGCGCAGGAGATCTGCGCCGCGGCGGGGCTCCAGCCCAACGCGCGCCCGAAGCGCATCGCCCGGGAGGAGGCGGACAAGCTCCACCGCGCCATCGCCGCGACGAAGATCATGGCCCCCCCGACCGACTGCATCGCCCCGATCGGCGAGGAGGGGATCCTCGCGGGCCTGAAGAAGGAGGTCGACGCCGACTTCTATGGGGCCGCCAGCCGCTCCCCCTCCGTGTACCGGGGCAACCCCTTCGCGATCGAGGTCGGGCTCGCCTACGGCAAGCCCGGGGGGTTCGGCGTCGAGGTGGACGAGGCGAGCGGGAAGATCCGGCAGACGGCGAAGAAGAAGGCGGACGAGTCCCTCCTCGCCGAGGCGGACGAGCCGGTCCGGCTCCTCCGCTTCGCGAACCGCGTCCCCCTCCTCTACCAGCAGTCGGCCTGCGCGGTGACGAAGTCGGTCATCGCGACGAACTGGAAGGCCTACGGCCTCCAGCAGCCCCGCGGGGCGCTCCCCGTGGGGCCGGCCGTCCTCTTCATCCACATGGCCTCCGTCTGGGTTCCGTTCACCTCGGAGTCGAAGGAGGCGATCGCGAGCTATCCCGAGATCGCGCGCGAGATCCGCCTCGCGCTCCAGGATGTGGGGCGGCGGCTGGCGACCTATCTCCGCAAGGGGCGCAAGCTCGTCGACGAGTTCCGCAAGCGCTCCTACATCGAGAAGTACATCCCCCACATCGGCATCGGCCTGCAGGAGATCCTCGGACTCGACGACAAGGAGCGGGAGAAGACGGTGGAGATCCTGACCGAGACGCTCGAGAAGAGCCGGCGGCTCGACTGAGGGACCGGAGGACCGTTCCCCTCGCCCCCCTGGATCGATCGAAAGGACGCCCGACGATGACCGCACGCCTCCTCCTCCTCCGACTCGCCGTCCCCTCGCTCCTCCTCGGCTGCGCGTCGCCCCCGAAGACCTTCGTGCGGACGATGGAACCCTCCTGGACGCAGATCGAGATCCAGAAGGATCTCCCCTACGACCGCGCCTGGAACGGGGTCGTCGACATCCTGGCCAAGAAGTTCGACCTCGAGATGGTCGACAAGCAGAACGGCTACGCGCGGACCGGCTGGCTCTACACCTGGACCGGGCAGATGCGGGAGGACTACCGCGTCCGCGCGATCGTGAAGTTCAACCAGGACCGCGGCGTGTGCGAGCTAAAGTCCGAGGCCCACTACGGGGGTCCCAACAGCTGGACCCTCGGGACCGACGACCTCCTCCTCACGACCCTGAAGACGGACGTCATGGGCGTCGTCGGACGCGTGACGCGCTGAGGCCCCGCGCAGGAGCCCCCCGATGACGGAAAAGAAGAAGGCCCGGGCGCCCGCGGACGGGATCGACAAGAAGACGGTCGCCTGCATCACGGAGACCGCTTCCTCGATCCACGGGACGATCAAGAGGAAGGGGAAGCCCGAGGTCCGCTTCCCGACCCGATCCCTCGGGAACGTCCGCTACGACCCGAGGACCGGGTTCTTCGAGCTCGGGCGCGGCCGCTCCGTCCGCACCCTCACGGTCGGGACCGTGAAGACCTTCGCGCAGACGCTGCGGCTCATGGCCCTCTCGAAGGAGATGGTCGGGGAGGACGACTTCGCGACGAAGCGGGAGGCGTACTACGTCTCGAAGAACTGGCAGGAGGCGAAGTTCGACGAGCAGCCCGAGAGCGACGCGGTGATGGACGACATCGAGGCGATGTTCTCCCTCGAGGGGATCACCCGGGAGCAGCTGCGCTTCTACCCCGAGGAGCACGGCGGCACGGTCGTCGGCCCCCTCGTCGTGATCGACCGCGACCCCGAGACGGGGAGGCCGATCCGGACCGACTGCGCGAACATGGGGAGCGGCGGGTACACGATCCCCCACTCCGTCGAGCACCTCGGTTTCGAGACGAAGGCGGACTTCCTCCTCGCGATCGAGACGGGGGGGATGTTCCAGCGGCTCAACTACCACAAGTACTGGCGGTCGGCGAACTGCGTCCTCGTCGAGACCGCAGGGGTCCCGACGCGGGCGACGCGCCGCTTCATCCGCCGGCTCGCCGACGAGAGGAAGCTCCCCGTCTACGCCTTCGTCGACTGCGACCCCTACGGGATCTCGAACATCTACCGCACCCTCAAGGTGGGGTCGGGGAACGCCGCCCACATCAACCAGTTCTTCTGCGTCCCGCAGGCGCGCTACCTCGGGGTGACCCCGCAGGACATCGTCGACTTCAAGCTCCAGGAGGCGACCCACCCCCTCCAGGACGTCGACGTCAAGCGGGCGAAGGACGCCCTCAAGAACGACCCCTTCTTCCAGGCGCACAAGCCCTGGCAGGCCGCGATCGAGCACATGCTCAAGATGGGGGTGCGCGCCGAGCAGCAGGCCCTCGCGAAGTGGGGGCTGAATTACGTCATCGCCGACTACCTGCCGAAAAAGCTCAAGCATCCGGAGAGATTCCTCCCCTGACCGAGCGGCGCGAGTCGAGGACGGCGAGACCCCCCCACGGCGGGAGGGAGGAGCGCGGGGCCTTCCGGCCGCAGTACCGGATCACGGACGCGATCACCGCGGCGCTCACGAAGATCGAGAGGGCGCGGGGATTCCTCGACGCGGGAAAGCTCTCCGACGAGTGGGTCGGGCAGAAGCGCAAGCGCGCCCTCCTCCTCGAGGCGCACCACTCGACCCACATCGAGGGGACCCGCCTCTCCCTCGACCAGTCCGAGCGCCTCCTCGACGGGAAGGAGGTCGAGGAGGCCGACCGGGACGACGCCCGCGAGCTGCTGAACTACCGGGACGCCTTCCAGTACGTGGCGGGCTACCTCGGCAGCCGCGACCCGGTCCGGGAGGAGACGATCCGCGAGATCCACCGCCGGCTCGTCCGCGGCGTCCGCGGGGAGAAGGCGCTGCCCGGGGAGTACCGCTCGGTCCAGAACTACATCGTCGACCTCGAGTCGATGAAGACGATCTACGTCCCCCCTCCGCCGCAGGACGTGCCGCGCATGATGAGGGAGCTCGTGGCGTGGATCCACGCCGAGCAGCGGGCGAGCCCGGTGATCGCCGCGGGAATCGCCCAGTTCCAGCTCGTCCACGTCCACCCCTTCGTCGACGGCAACGGGCGGACGGCGCGGCTCCTCTCGATGCTCTGCCTCTATCGCGCGGGGTACGACTTCAAGCGCCTCTTCGCCCTCTCCGAGTACTACGACCGCGACCGGCCCGCCTACTACCGGGCGATCCAGGACGTCCGCGAGCGGAACCTCGACCTCACCGGCTGGCTCGAGTACTTCACCGTGGGACTCTCGACCCAGCTGCGCGAGGTCCAGGACCGGGCGGAGGGCGCGATCCGGAGCGAGTCCCTCCTCACGCGGGCCCACGGCGCGGGCCTCAAGGACCGCCCGATCGCGCTCCTCGCCTTCCTCCTCGACCGGGGGAAGGGGACGATCGCCGAGTGCGAGGTGGCGATGCTCGAGAACCGCCGCACCCTCCAGCGCGAGCTCAAGGTCCTCGTCGAAATGGGCTTCGTGCGGGAGGTCGGATCCGGCCCCACCGATCCGACCAAGTACTACGTGCCGGCGAGTTGAGGAGGGGCGGGACGAGCCGAGACCGGCGGACGGGGCGCGGCCGAGTCCCCTCCGCGGCCGCGAGGACGAAGCCGTACGACCTCTTCGCCCCCCTCTACGACGGGGATGTCGAGGTCCTTCGCGCGTCGAGCGGCGACGTCGCGTTCTACGTCGAGGAGGCGCGCCGGTCCCGCGGCCCCGTCCTCGAGCTCGCCTGCGGGACCGGAAGGGTCCTCCTCCCGACCGCGCGCGCCGGCGTCGAGGTCGTCGGCCTCGACGCGAGCCGCGCGATGCTGGGGCGGCTGCGGGGGAAGCTCGCCGCCGAGCCTCCCGAGGTCCGCGCGCGGGTCCAGGTCGTCGAAGGGGACATGGTGTCGTCCGACCTCGGCCGACGCTTCCCCCTCGTCACCGCCCCCTTCCGTTCGATCGGGCATCTCCTCGAGGTCGACGCCCAGGTCGCCGCCTTCGAGAACATGCGGCGACACCTCGCGACGGGGGGACGCCTCGCCTTCGATTTCTTCCACCCCGACCTCGGCCGTCTCGCCGCGCCGCAGCCCGAACGTCTCGACATCGAGCGGGTGGAAGGCGGAAGGCGCGTGCGCCGGTTCTCCTCGACCATCCCCCGCGTGGCCCGGCAGATTCTCGACCTCGACGTCCGCTGGGAACTCGAGACGCCGCGGGGAAAGGTCGAGGAGGTCCGCATCAGCCTCTCCATCCGCTGGTTCCACCGCTTCGAGATCGAGCACCTCCTCGCGAGGTCTGGCCTCCTGGTCGAGGCGATCTACGGAGGCTTCGACCGACGGCCGCTCGCGGACGACTCGCCCGAGATGGTCTTCCTGGCCCGCGCAGCGACCTGAGGAGATGGCCTCGCCACCCCCGTCGATATACTACGTAAACAGTTATAAAATAAGATGCTTATCCACCGTACTCAGGAAGCCCCCACGGGCAGGGCGGCCTTCCAGACCGTGCTGGGCATCGGCAGCCACATCAGGGGTCCGACCTACAAGG
>JAKEFM010000081.1 GCA_022616055.1 Planctomycetota bacterium | reverse complement strand
TCGAACCTCGTCCCGGACGACACGAACGGCCAGCAGGACATCTTCGTGAAAGACCTGAAGACGGGGGAGACGACCCGCGTCTCGGTCGACTCGACCGGAGCGCAAGCGAACTCACTCTGCACGAATCCGACTATCTCGGCCAACGGACGCTACGTCGCCTTCGTCTCCGAGGCCTCGAACCTCGTCCCGGACGACACGAACGGCGCCGCTGACGTCTTCGTGAGAGACCGGAAGACCGGGACGACGGCCCGCGTCTCGGTCGACTCGACGGGAGCGCAGGCGAACAGCTCTTCCTTCGGCCCGTCCATCTCCGCCAACGGGCGCACCGTCGCCTTCGAGTCCTCCGCTTCGAACCTTGTCCCGGACGACACGAACACGGTTCCTGACGTCTTCGTGAAAGACCTGAGGACCGGGGCGACGGCCCGCATCTCGGTCGCCTCGACGGGAGCGCAGGGAATCTCCAATAGCGACTCGCCGTCCATCTCGGCCAACGGGCGCACCGTCGTTTTCCGGTCCGGCGCCTCGAACCTCGTCCCGGACGACACGAACGGCGTCGGGGACGTCTTCGCCCGCCGGCGCTGAGACGACCGCGGTCGGCGGGGGGGACCGGCCGCCCGCCCCATCCCAATCGCGGAGACAACCTCGACAGGGCCACGCGCAGGGTCGGGTACGGCGTCGTCGTCGCGATCCTCCTCGACTCGATCGCCCGCCTCGTTCGCGGCACAAGCGCCGAGACCCCCCGCTCCTTGTCGATCCTCTCGATGATCCTCGCGCAGGAGGGCGCGGCGGCGCTACCCCGCCGGGAAGGCCCAGCCGAGCGGGGTCCGGCGCAGCCGTCCCGCCTTCTTCTCCGCCTCGAGCTTCGTCCGGGCGGCGGCGAAAGTCCCGTCGTCGCGGATCGCGATCCCCTCCTCGACGATGTCGCAGACGAGGAGGCTCCCGAGGCCTGCGAGCTCCTCCGGGGTCAGGCAGACCTCCTCGACGGCCCGGGGCGCCTCCCATGAACCGTCGATCCGCTTCCAGCGTTCGCGGACGGCGAGACTCCGGAAGTCCGGCGAGACCACCGCGACGTCGTAGTCGCTCTCCCGGAGCGCGTCGCCTCGGGCGCGGGAACCGAAGAGGACGACCGCGCTCGCGCGGACGCGTGCCCGCAACGCCTCGGCGTAGCGGTTCAGGAGGGCTTCGTCGTCCTGCGCGATTCGACCCACTTGCCGATCTCCCGGGCGCGACCGAGCGACTCGTTCGCCATCTTGCGGTCGTAGAACTTCTCCGGCTCGCCGCCAACTCCGTTCGGGTACCGCGAAGGAACGTAGTCCTTGTCGAGCGCTCGCGCGTGATGGACCACCTCCTCGGGCGGGCTCTCCCCCAGCTCCTTCAGCCGCTCGAGCAAGTCGACGCACGAGTGGGTCCGCGACGCCTCGCCCTTTTCGAGGAGGAGCCCCTTCGACCCCTTCTGGCCCGACTGCTGCGAGTGGAAGGCGACCCCTTCGAAGAACTCCTTCTGGAGGAGCGCCTCGGCCATCGCGAGGTCGCGCTTGGCCGTTGCGTGCCACCCCTCCGACTCCGGACGGATCGCCAGCTCCCGCGCAGGCTAGGAGGGCGGGCGGACCGGAGTAAAGACCGCGGCTCGGGTCCACGAGGGCCCCGGCGCTCCGGAGCGGACGCGGAAGGAACCCGCGGTCCGGTTTCTCCCTTCCGGTAGACTCCTCTCCTTCGATGCCCCTGCTCGATCGCGCGAAGATCGTCGAGGCCCTCCGGAAGCTCGACGCGCGGCTCGGCGCCCGCGGCGAGCGGGCCGAGTTCTTTCTCCTCGGGGGCGCCGTGATGTGCGTCGTCCACAGGGCGCGTCCCGCGACGAAGGACGTCGACGCCTGGTTCACCGAACCGCGCGCCGTCCGCGCCGCCGCCGGGGAGGTGGCCGCGGAGATGGGGCTGCCCGAGAACTGGTTGAACGACGCCGCGAAGGGCTTCCTCCCCGCGAACGCCGGATACGAGGGGTGGGAGGCCTTTCCCCACCTCACCGTCTCGACCGTGGACGATCGCACGCTCCTCGCCATGAAGTGCGCGGCCGCGCGGACGGAGGAGGACGCCGCGGACATCCGTTTCCTCACGGACCGCCTCGGGCTGCGCACGAGCGCGGAGGTCCTCTCGGTCGTCACCGCCTACTACCCGCAGGAACTCCTTCCCGTTCGGGCCCGGCTGCTCCTCGAGGAGATGCTCGATGAACGCGCGTGAACTTGTGCGCCGGTGCGGGGGGGACGCGCCTCACCGCCAGCTCCACGTCCAGCAGTTCGTCGACGACTTCCGGGCCGCCGCCCCCGCCGATCGCGCCAGGATGGTGGCGGAAGGTCCGGAGCGGTCCGGCCCGATCGAGGGGCTCGTCGCGGCGGTGGCGAGCGCGCTGTGCCGCGAGACCGGCACCCGCGCTCCGGAATGGCTCACGCGGATTCACAGCCCGGAGCCCTTCTTCGCCTTCCCCGCGCGAGGCTTTGCCCTGAGGTTGCGGCTCCTGCTCGAATCCCCGCCCCCGTTCCGCATCCGCAACGTCTTCGTCCCGGAGAACTACCTCAGCCGGGCCTAAGGGGCTCCGAGATCGGCCAATCGACGAAAGCACATTCGCCAACGCGGTGGGAACGGTTCTGTCACCGACGCGGCGGAGTCCAGTTCGACCAGAACTCAGCGTTGTCCCCTTCGTCCTTAGGGTGGCCGACCACCAGCTTGAGGTGCCCCAAGGACGACTGGCGCGCGTCGCCCAGCTGCTCTTCAACCGCGGCCGTAATCCAGTAACGGGCATCTGGTGGGGTGCTCGACACTTGGACCGCGAACTCGTACGTCAGAAGGTCGCCTCCGAATCGATCGGCGATCGCTTCCGGCGGCTTCGCCACGATGCCGATCCCGTTGGAGTGGTAGATCCGCAATTGCGCAGTCTTGATGTCCATTCCCACCGTAAGTAACAAGCGCACCTTGACGACTGCCCCAGCGGCGACGGCGGTGAGCGCCTCGAGTTGCAGTTTGTGAGGCCCGGTCGGCTTACCAGGTGGCGGTTGCGGTTGTGACGCCGTCGTTGAAAGGCCCGAAGGAACGCTCTCCTCCCCGCTCCGTGCTGCTGTCCCGTGCTCGGTTTCTTGTGCTGCGGAATCGTCTGTCGCGCGTACGCCTGGAGACGGTGATTTCGGTCGGTGCCCACAGGCGAGAAGGCCAAGCACCAGCGGCCCGCAGATCGGCAAGACCGACACGGCGGATTCGGCTTTCATTTGCGATCCCCTCGTGAATGAAGGGGGCTAGGCGGGGCCGGGTCGGCCCCGGCGGGGAGTACTCCAGAGTCCGGGCGCAACAGGGTCCGGACTTCTGCGCGTCACTTCGGATCGAGGACGATGGTCCCGAAGTCGCGGACTTCCCCCGGTCGATCGGGTCGTGGTCTGCGGGGCCGATCCCACCGGGATCCGCTCCGGGAGGCGGGGCGGGGCCGGCGGTTCTGGCGGAGGCGCGCGAACCGGTTCGGCCGAGGGCGGACCCGGGGCGGCCCCGGTTCGAGGACCTCGGAGGGCCGGTCCCAGGAGGAGGGCGGCACCGAGAAGAAGGATCCCGAGGAGCAGCAGCGGCGCGAGCCTCATCCGCGATGACCGAGCGCTTGCAACATCCGGTCCCGACGCGCTCCCGAGGGGACCGGAGGACTAGGGCGTCCTCCGGAGAGGACGGAACGGGAGGGCCGGCGCTCCCGCCCCCGACGCGAGGTCGACCCAGCGCAGGTCGCCGCGATAGTCCCAGGCGAGAGGAGCCGGCCAACCGGGTTCGTAGACCGCTCCGGCGGCCCGGAACGCGAGGGGGACCTCGACCGTCACGTCTCCCTCCGACCAGCGGAGGATGCTCGACCGAATCACGTGGAGCCGGCGCTGTGCAGCGGGCCCGCGGGCGGAGACGTCGCTCGGGTCGAGTACCGACGGAGAGTCCTCGCCGAAGCGGCAGACGAGATGGACCAGCTCGCATCCTCCGTCCACGTACTCGAACCGGTCCCCATCGATCCGCTCGAGCCACGGGCGGGATTGCCCGTGGAGGAGGGCCACCGAGATTCCCGTCTCGAGGTCGAGCCACCGGATCTCCGCAATGCAGTCGGCGCCCGGAGTCCTCGAATAGAGGAGGGCGCGCCCGCCGGGAACGGGGAGGACCGACTCCGAACGGCCGCCCAGGGTCAGGGGAGGCGAGTCGTTGGACTGCGGCGGCCGGCGATCGCGCCCGCTCGTGTTGGAGGAGGCCCGCCAGCGGCACTCTCCCGCCACGCCCGACAGGAGAACGAGGGCGGCGAGGAGGGCCCGGCGCGCACCGGAAGGAGAGGGGGTTCTCGGGAGGGAGGGGCTCAAGGAGGCGGCGTCAGGTCCTTCCGATCCCGAGGGCCCGGCGGATGCGCTCCTCGGATTTCTTCGGAGACGGCGTCCCCTTCCAGAGGACGCGGCCGCTCCGGCCGACGAGGAAGGCCGTCGGGTACTCCTTCACCTCGTAGGCGGCGCAAACGGCCCCCTCCTCGTCCCAGGCGACGGGGAAGTTCATCTCCCCGTCCTCCACCTCCTCCTCCGCCTCCTCCTTCTCCGTGCGGAGGCCGTTCTCGACGTAGAGGATCGTGAGGCCGCTCTTGCCGTACTCGTCCTGCCACCTGACCAGGTGGGGCACCATCTCGCGGCAGGCCCCTCAGGTCGAGAACCCGAACTCGAGCCAGACGACGCGGCCGCGGAGGTCGGCGAGGCGGGGGACCTTGTCGGCATTGAGCCAGTTCGCGTCGGCGACCTCGAGCTCGGGAGGGACGGCGCGGCAGCCCGCCGCGAGCGCGGCGAGGAGGAGGATCGGGCGGAGGTTCATGGGTGCGCCGGGTCAGAGGGGCTGGCGGCCGGCGAACCCCTCGTCGAGGTGGTGCCAGTGGGTGACCCCATCCTCCCCCCGCTGCCAGCAGAGGAAGACGAGGTGGCCGTCGCGCACCCCGTAGAAGTCGACGAGCCCGGGATCGAGCCCCTTCACGAGGCCCCCGAGCTCGGCGACCTTCTCGGTCTCCTTCTGGACCGCCTCCTCGAGGCGCTTCATCTCCTCGAGGTAGTGGGCGAACTCCGCCCGGTCCGGGCAGTCGGGCTCGTGGACCTTCTCCCCCCAGATCATCTCGAGGGCGTTCACCCGGAGCTTCGTCGCGCGGATCTTCTCGCGCAGGCGGTCGAGGCCGTCGAAGATCCGGCTGAGGTCGGGGACGATCGCGCTCGCCTGCTCGACGTCGAAGACGCGGGGGCCAACCATCGCTACGGGCATCGCTACGGGCACGGCTAGGGGGAGACCTCGAGGACGATCTTCCCGAAGTTCTCCCGCCGTTCCATCCTCGCGAGGGCCTCCGCCGCGCGCTCGAGGGGGAAGACCGAGTCGACCACGGGCTTGAGCTTCCCCTCCTCGACGAGGGAGAGGACCTCCTCGAGCTCGCGGCGGCCGCCCATGTAGGAGCCGAGGACGACCTGCTGGTTCACGTAGAGGCTGCGGATCTCGATCGGGGCGGTCCCCCCCGAGGTCGCCCCGCAGGTGACGAGCCGCCCCCGGCGGGCGAGGGAGCGCAGCGCCTCGACGAAGAGGGAGCCCCCCGTGTGCTCGACGACGACGTCGGCCCCGCGCCCGCCGGTGATCTCGCGGACGTGGGGGGCGAAGGAGCCGCTGGCGTAGTTCACTCCCGCCTCGGCCCCGAGGGCCTTCGCCTTCTCGACCTTGGCGTCGGAGGAGGAGGCGGCGATCACGCGGGCCCCGAGGTGGCGGGCGATCTGGATCGCGGCGACCCCGACCCCGCTCCCCGCCCCCATCACGAGGACCCACTCGCCGGGGCTCGTGCGCGCGAGGGTGGAGAGCATCCTCCAGGCGGTGAGGAAGGTGAGGGGGACGGCCGCCCACTCGACCGGGGTGAGGCGGGTCGAGCGGCGCCGGAGGTTGCGGGCCGGGACGCGGGCGAACTCCGCGAAGCCCCCGTCGCGGCGGAAGCCGAGGATGTCGAAGCGCGCGCAGGAGGTGTCGTCCCCTTCGCGGCAGGCGGGACACTCCCCGCACGAGAGGCCCGGGGCGACGAGGACCGGCTCCCCCGGCTCCCACCCCCTCACCCCCGGGCCGAGGGCGGCGATCGCGCCCGCGATCTCGGAGCCGGGGACGTGGGGCATCTCGACGGTCACGCCGGGGAGCCCCGCGCGGACCCAGAGGTCGAGGTGGTTGAGCGCGCAGGCGGCGACCGCGACGAGGGCCTCCCCCGGACCCGGCTCGGGGCGGGGAAGGGTCGTCGAGGAGACGACCTCCGGTCCGCCGTGCCTCCGGTAGACGACCGCGCGCATCGGGCCCCGCCTCGTTGGAAACGTCGCGGCGCGATCCTACCCTAGCGGCCCCGCCATGGTCACGTTCGTCCGCGTCGCCTCGAGCGAGGAGATCCCCCCCGGCACCCGCCGGCGGATCGACGTCGAGGGATACGACGTGACGCTCCTCAACGTCGACGGACGCCTGGCGGCGGTCGGCTCCCGCTGCCCGCACGAGGGGGGCCCCCTCGGCGACGGCGCGGTCGCCGCCGACCGGATCACCTGTCCCCTCCACCGCTGGACCTTCTCCCTCCGCGACGGCCGGGCCGTCACGGACCGGAGGGTGAGCGCGCGGATCTTCCCCGTCCGCGTCGAGGGGACCGACGTCCTCGTCGGCATCTAACCCCCCCGGACCTCCCCCCCCCCTCCCCCCAAATGAACGCCCCCCGCAACGTCGTCATCATCGGATCGGGGCCGGCCGGCTACACGGCCGCCCTCTACGCCTCCCGCGCCCGCCTCGAGCCCCTCCTCTTCGAGGGGATGCAGCCGGGCGGGCAGCTGACGATCACGACGGACGTCGAGAACTATCCCGGCTTCCCCAAGGGGATCCTCGGCCCCGAGCTGATGGACCTCTTCAAGGAGCAGGCGGTCCGGTTCGGGACGGAGATCCGCTTCGAGACGGTCCGCGAGGTCGACTTCACCCGGCGGCCGTTCCGGCTGCGGACGGACGAGGGGGAGGTCGCCGCCCGGACCGCGATCGTCTCGACGGGCGCCTCCGCGAAGCTCCTCGGCCTCCCGAACGAGTCGCGCCTGATGGGACACGGCGTGTCGGCGTGCGCGACCTGCGACGGGGCCTTCTTCAAGGACAAGGACGTCCTCGTCGTCGGGGGAGGCGACACGGCGATGGAGGAAGCAACTTTTCTCACGCGCTACGCGTCGAAGGTGACGGTGGTCCACCGCCGGGACCACCTGCGCGCGAGCAAGATCATGCAGGAGCGGGCGACGAAGAACCCGAAGATCGCCTTCGAGTGGTGGTCCGCGGTCGAGGACGTCCTCGACGAGGGGAGCGGGAAGGTGAAGGCCGCGGTCCTGAAGGACGTGCGCGACGGCCGCTCGCGGCGTCGCCCCACGGACGGCGTCTTCATCGCGATCGGGCACCAGCCGAACACCAGGATCTTCGAGGGGAAGCTCGAGATGGACGAGCGGGGCTACGTGAAGGTCCGCGAGGGCTCGACGAGGACCTCCGTCGAGGGCGTCTTCGCCTCCGGGGACGTGATGGACCCGACCTACCGACAGGCGGTCACGGCCGCCGGGACCGGCTGCATGGCGGCGATCGACGCGGAGCGCTACCTCGAGGCGCAGGGGCACTGAGGGCGGCGTGGCCGGCTCCCGGAACTCGACCTATACTTCTCCGGCCACGTCCCCCGGAGCTTCCGAATCGTGAAAGCGGCCCCGAGCCTCCTCGCCGCGGTCCTGCTGCTCGCGGCGCCCGCCCGGTCCTACGTCCTGTGGGGAACCTCGCTCGGCCCGAGGAACCACCCCTTCTACATCGACGCGACGTTCCCGATCGTCTGCAGCGGGACGGTCCAGGACCAGGTCGGCGCGATGCTCCTCGCCACCCAGGAATGGGGGAAGTCGGGCGGCGCGGACTTCCGGTACATGTTCATGGGTCTCGCGACCTACCCCTACCCGCCGGGGGCGAGCGTCCTCGTCATGGGGACCTCCTGCGTCGGCTACCCGATGGCGACCGGGTACTTCGCGACCTGCATGTTCGGGAACATCCCCTTCGACGCGAGCGGCAGCCCCCCCCTCGGCACCTTCGACCTCCAGGGGTCGAGCGTCCACCAGATGGGGCACGCCCTCGGGCTCGGCCACACGAACGTCCCCGGGTGCTCGATGTTCACCCAGAGCATCGACGCGCTCGACTTCCGGACGATCGAGGCCGACGACATCGCCGGGATCCAGGCGATCTACGGGCCGGTCCCCGCCGGGACCCCCGTCCTCGACTACCTCGGCCTCCCCTTCACGGGAGAGACGATCGAGCTCCGCCTCGGGAACACGGTCGGCCCCGCCCTCGTCCTCCTCGATCCCGCGCCGGGACCGACGGTCGTCCCCGGGATCGGCACCCTCGAGGTCGGCGGGAGCCCCGCGCTGATCTACCTGCCGTACTTCGCCCCGCAGTCGATGCCGATCCCCCTCCCGTCGAACCCGGCGCTGATCGGGACGAACTGGTACATGCACGCGCTCGTCCTCAACGGGACGTCGGTCGCCCTGTCGAACCCCTTCCACCTCGCGATCCCCTACTGAAACCGGCCGGCCGTCCCCGCGCGCCTCGGGCCCTCCTCTCCCTCCTCCTCGGAATCGGTCTCCTCGCCCTCGCCGAGGGGGTGGTCCGCGTGGCGGGGGGGCTGCGCCCCCTCGAAGGGCTCCCGGTCCAGGTCGTCGTCGACGGGGTCGCCTACGACCCGGGGAGGATGTATCGCCTCGTCCCGGGCTCCGCGATCGGCGGGCGCTTCGCGATCCTCGAGGGTGGTTTCACGGGCCCGGCGAGGAGGATCCCCGCCGGCGCCGCCGGCCTGCGGGTCGCCTGCCTCGGGGACTCCACGACCGTCGGGATCGGAGCGGGCCCCGGCGACGCCTACCCGCGCCGCCTCTCCGACGCGCTCGGGCGGGCCTTCGGGGGCCAGCGCACCGAGGTCGTCAACGCGGGGTGCCCCGGCTACTCCTCGGCCCAGAGCCTCCGGCTGTTCGCCGACTCGGTCGCGCCCCTCCTCCCCTCGATCCTCGTCGCCTACCTCGGGTCGAACAACGAGTTCACCCGCGCCTCGCCTCGGACGGACGAGGAGGTCCTCGAGGGGCTCGCTCGCCCCTTCGCGCGCCTCCTCTCGCACAGCCATCTGCTGCGGTGGCTCCTCGTGCGCCTCGGGCCCGGGCGGCCCCGCGTGCCGACCCCCGACTTCCGGGAGCGTGTGCCCCTCGAGCGCTTCGAGGCCCACCTCGCCTCCCTCGCCGGGCAGGCGCGAGCGGGCGGGACGAGCCCCCTCTTCATCGTCCCCGCCTTCAACCCGGAACGTCGCGCGGCGGTTCCCCTCGCCGAGACGTACGCCGCCTCCGTCCGCGCGGTGGCGGGCCGGGAGGGGATCCCCCTCCTCGATCCCGCGGACGAGTTCCGGTCCCTCGAGCCCTACCCCCTCTACGCGGAGCCGATCCACCTCGGCCGGACCGGCCACCGGATCCTCACCGCGCGCCTCTACGACCTCCTCGTCACGGACGAGAGGCTCGCCTCCCCCTTCGAGCGCGCGGGACTCGGGGCGCTGCGCGCGTTCGAGGCGCTCGCCGCCCGGTCCGAGGGACGGGCCCTGTCGGAGGCGGAGGTCGCAGCGGTGCGGGAGGGGCTCGCGCACCTCCGCGCGGAGGTCCCGGAGGCGGCCCTCGCCCACGCGGTCCTTTCCCTCGGGTCCGACCCCGGCGAGGCGCTCGCGCTGGCGGGCTCGGCTCCGGCGACCCGGGAGGTCCGCGACCTCGCCCGCGCGCTCCTCCCCTCGGCCGAGGCCCCGGTCGAGGAGGGAGGGACCGACTCCCTTCCCCTCGCCCTCGTAGCCCTCGCCAGGGACGACCTCGTCCGGGCATCCGCCTACCTGCGCGGGGCGGGTCTCGCCCACCCCTATCGCCCCGGGATCCGCCGCCTCCTCGCCGAGGTCGAGCGGCTCCGCGGCGGGGAGGAAGCGGCGGCGGACGCGCGGGCGCAGCTCGCCGCCCTCCGGGCGGAGGTCGTCGAGGGAGACCCCCTCGAGTGGGCGCTCCCCCCCGAGGGGACGCCCGCGACCACCGGGGCCCTCCTCACCCCGGAGGTGGTGCGCGGCGCGGCGCTCCTCCTCCACCGCGACCGGCTCCACGGGGGGGCGCCCCGCATCGACCGGCGCATCCCCCGGGCGGTCCGCGCCGCGACCGCCGGACGCCTCGAGGAAGGGGCGGCCCTGACGCGGGAGGTCCTCCGCACGCATCCGGGCGAGCCCTTCGCCCTCGCCCTGCTCGCGCGCTACCACGAGATGAACGGGGAGCCGCGGGAGGCGGAGGTCCTGTGGCGCCGGGCGGTCGAGGTCGAGCCGGGGAACTGGAACGTGCGGCTCCTCCTCGCGCGCCTCGAGTTCGAGCGGGGGGAGCGCGGCTCCGCGCTGGCCGAGGTCGAGCGGGTGCTCGAGGAGCGGCCGGAGTCCGCCGACGCGTGGGTCCTCGGGCTCGAGATCGCCCGCGCCCTCGGGGACCGCGAGCGGACGGAGAGGCTCCTCCGGGGCGCGAGGGACCGCGCCCCCGACCACCCCCGCCTGCGGGAGCTCCTCGCGGCGGGCGGCTAGCCCCCCCGGCCCGCCGCGGGACCGCCGGTTTCGGAATCCCGGAATCGCATGGTAGGCTTCATCCGGGTCGTCCGGCCTTGGAGGGACGGCCCGCGCGCGGTCTCTCTAAAGAGCCTTAGGCCCGGAAGGAATCCCCGATGGTCGCTCCTCTCCTCTGGAGCTCCCTCCTCGTCCTCGCCAACCCCCCGATCGGCGTGACGGTCTGGACCGGAGCGTCAGGAAACTCCTGGAACAATCCGTCGAACTGGAGCACGGGCCTCGTCCCCACGGCGTCGACCGACGTCCTCGTCGTGCCGGCCGCCAATCAGCCCTCCAGCTTCACGTCGAACCCGGTCTGCATGGACCTGGAGATCCAGGGGGGCGCGTCCCTCACGCTCGGGTCGGGCTTCGCGCTCACCGTGAACGGGAACCTGACGATCAACGGCTCCCTCCTCGTCACGTCGGCCTCGAGCACGGCGACCGTCGCCGGGAACTGGACGAACGGCGGGACCTTCGCGAGCGGCGGGGCGACTGTGGCCTTCTCCGGGAGCGGGGCGATCGGGGGAGCCTCGGCGACCGCGTTCCACCACCTGACGGTCTCCGGCGGCGTCCGTTCCTCCAGCACCGCCTGGTCCCTCACGGGGGACGCGACCGTGGCGGCCGGGGCGACCCTCAACCTCGGGGGGTTCACTCACAGCGTGGCGGGCTCGTGGAACTCGAGCGCGGCGGGCGCGACGGTGACCGGCCCGGGGACGATCCAGTTCACGGGCCCCGGGACGACGCTCACCGGCGCGAACTCGATCCCGGGGATGGCCGTGTCGGCCGGCGCGCGACTGGTCGACACGACGACCGTCGCCGGGAACCTCTCGCTCACGGGCGGCACGCTCCAGATCCTCCCCGACAAGACCCTCGCCGTGACGGGGAACGCCTCCCTCACGGGGGGGACCTTCGCCGGGACGGGCGGGGTCGGGGCCGGCCAGATCCTCGACGTCGCGGGGAACGTGACGATGGGGGCGACCGCGAGCCCCCTCCTCGGGTCGAACACCCAGGTCCGCTGCGGGGGGAACTGGTCCGGCACCGCCGCCTTCGATCCCCCGAACGGGATCGTCGCCCTCTCCGGCCCCGGTCCCGGCACCGCCTCGGGGATCCTCAACTTCGCGCAGCTGCGGATCCAGAACGGGACGAAGACCTTCCTCGCCCCGGCGACCGTCGACCAGAGCGTCACCGTCTTCGGCGGGGCGACGCTCGACCTCGGGAGCCTCTCCCACAGCGTCGCCGGGAACTGGACGAGCAACGCCTCCGGCGCCTCCGTCGTCGGCTCGGGGACGATCGTCTTCACCGGCACCGGCACGACGACGACCGGGCTCAACTCCCTCCCCAACGTCACCGTGTCGGGGGGCTCGCGACTCTTCGGCTCCTCCATCGTCGCGGGGAACCTCGCGGCGTCGGGGGGGACCTTCCAGATCCTCCCCGACTCGACCGTCTCCGTGAACGGGTCGGCGAACTTCACGGGGGGGACCTTCGCCGGCTCCGGGGGGATCTCGACGGGACAGATCCTCGACGTCGCGGGGAACGTCTCGATGGCGGCCGCCGCGAGCCCCTTCCTCGGCGCGAACACGCGCATCCACTGCGGGGGGAACTGGACGGCGACGGCGGCCTTCGACCCCCCGAACGGGATCGTCGTGCTCGACGGAGCCACGCCGGCCGCCCTCTCCGGGAGCCTGAACTTCTTCTCCCTCTGGATCCAGGGGGGCGCGAAGACCCTGACGGCGGCGGCGACCGTCGACCAGGACGTCGTCGTCTTCGGCGGCGCGAGCCTCTCGATCGGGAGCTTCATCCACACCGTCGGGGGGAACTGGTCCTCGGACGCTCCGGGGGCGGCCGTCACCGGACCGGGGACGATCGCCTTCAACGGGACCGGGACGACGCAGACCGGGGCGAACTCCATCCCGAGCGTCTCGATCGGCATCGGGACCCGCACCTTCGCCACGAGCTCGATCGCCGGGGACCTCGCCGTCGCGGGCGGCTCCCTCTCCCTCGCCCCCTCCTGCGTCCTCTCCGTCGCCGGGAGCGCCGCCTTCACGGGCGGCCCGCTGACGGCGCCGACGGCGGGCGCGACCCCCCAGATCCTCGACGTCGCCGGCGCGGTCACCTTCTCCTTCGGGACGGGCGCCCTCGCCGCGAACACGGAGATCCACTGCGGGGGGAACTGGTCGGCGAGCGCGGCCTTCGCGCCGACGAGCGGCCTCGTGCGGCTCGACGGGCCCGCCGCGACCGTCTCCGGGACCCTCGGCTTCTTCGACCTCGTCGTCGCCGGCGGCCCGAAGACCCTCGGCGCGCCGATGACCGTCACGAACGACCTGACGGTCCTCGCGGGGGGCTCCCTCGCCCTCGGCGCCTTCAACCACACGGTCCGGCGCAACTGGACCTCGAGCGCCGCGGGCGCGAGCACGTCGGGCTCCGGCACCGTGACGTTCGACCTCGCCGGGACCACCGCCAGCGGCGCCAACCCCACGCCGGGCGTGACCGTCGCCGCCGGGGCGCGGACCTTCGCGACGAGCGTCGTCGGGGGGAACCTCTCCGTCACCGGGGGATCCCTCACCCTCGCGCCCGCGGCCGTGCTGACCGTGAACGGGAACGCCTCGTTCACCGGGGGGCCGCTCCAGGCCCCGGTCGCCGGAGGGAGCCCCCAGATCCTCGACGTGAGCGGCGCCGTCACGATCTCCGTGGCTCCCGGAGCGTTCGCCGCCAACACGGAGATCCACTGCTCCGGGAACTGGGCGACGACGGCCGCCTTCGATCCCGCGGCCGGGCTCGTCCGCCTGGACGGGGCCGCCGCGACCATCTCCGGGGCCCTCACCTTCTTCAACCTCCTCGTCGCCGGCGGCCCCAAGACGCTCTCCTCGCCGATGCTCGTCAAGGGCGCCCTCACGGTGAACGGCGGCGCGACCCTCAACCTCGGGGCCTTCACCCACACCGTGCAGGGGGACTGGACGTCGAGCGCCCCGGGAGCGACGACGACCGGGACGGGAACGATCCTCTTCAACCAGGCGGGGACCACGACGACCGGGTCGAACGCGATCCCGAGCGTCAGCGTGGTCGCGGGGATCCGGACCTTCGGGACGAGCCTCGTCTCGGGAGCGCTCTCCGTGACCGGCGGCGCCCTCTCCCTCGGCCCCGGGGCGGTGGCGACGGTCAACGGGAACGCCACGTTCACCGGCGGATCGATCGCCGCGCCCACCGCCGGCGCCACCCCCCAGATCCTCGACGTGAACGGCGCCGTGACGATGTCCGTCGGGACGGGGGCCCTCGTCCCCAACACGGAGATCCACTGCTCCGGCGCCTGGGCGGCGACCGGCGCCTTCCACCCGATCGCCGGGGTCGTCCGGCTCGACGGGGCCGCGGCGACGATCTCCGGGACCCTCAACTTCTTCGACCTCGTCGTCGCCGGCGGGACGAAGACGCTCGCGGCGCCGGTCCTCGTCGAGAACGACCTGACCGTCCTCGGGGGCGGGGGGCTCCATCTCGGCGCCTTCACCCACACCGTGAAGGGGGACTGGACCTCGAGCGCGTTCGGCGCGAGCACGACGGGGACGGGGACCGTCCTCTTCCCGCTCACCGGGACGACGGAGAGCGGGGCGAACGCCATCCCGAACGTGAGCGTCACGGGGGGGGTCCGCACGTTCGGGACGAGCCTCGTCGGCGGGACCCTCACCCTCTCGGGCGCGACCCTCTCCCTCGGGCCGGCCGCGGTCCTCACCGTGAACGGGACCGCCTCCCTCGCGTCGGGGACGTTCGAGGCCCCCGTCGCCGGCGGGACGCCGCAGACGCTCAGCGTCGCGGGGAACGTGACGATGTCGGCGAGCGCCGGGACGATCGCGGCGAACACCCAGATCGTCTGCAACGGCAGCTGGACGGCGACCTCCGCCTTCGACCCCGCGGCCGGCACCGTCGCCCTCGGGGGGGCGGGAGGGGGGACCGTCTCGGGGACGCCGATCTTCTCGAACTTCGTCGTGAACGCGGGGACGAAGACCCTCGGCGCCCCGATCCTCGTCAAGGACAGCTTCCTCATCCTCGCCGGGGCGAACCTCGACTTCGGGGGCTTCAACCACGTCGTCCGGAACAACTGGTTCTCGGCGGGCGCCGGCTCGACCACGCCCGGGACCGGGACGATCACCTTCGACGGGACGGGCCTCACGCTGACGGGGACCAACCCGATGCCGAACGCCCTCGTGACGGCGGGACAGCGGACCCTCGCCTCCTCCACGATCGCGGGGAACCTCTCCCTCACGGGGGGGGTCCTGACGCTCCTCCCCGACGCCCTCGTCAGCGTCTCCGGGAACGCCTCCTTCACGGGGGGGATCCTCGACGCCCCCACTCCGCCCCTCTCCTCGACCGTCCTCGACGTCGAGGGGAACGTGACGGCGATCACGGGGACGGGAGTCCTCGCCCCCGGCACCGTGCTGCGCTGCGGGGGGAACTGGTCGGCCGACGCCGCCTTCGTCCCCTCGGGCGGGACGATCGAGCTCGACGGATCGGCGAGCACTCTCGTCTCGAGCCTCGCGCCGGGGACCGACCTCTTCTTCCCCGCCCTCGTGCTCAAGAACGGGACCCGGCGCGCGGGGACCGACCTCCTCGTCCACGCGACCTCGATCGCGATCCAGCCCGGGGGGACCTTCGACACGAACGGGAGGACGGTCCGGATCGCGGGGACCCCCTTCGACATCAGCGGTCTCCTCGAGGTCGACGCGGGCTCCACCCTCGCCCTCGCGGGGACGACCGCGCTGACCGTCTCGCCGACCGGGACCTTCCGCGCCGCCGGGACCCTCGGCTCCCCGGCGCGGGTGACGGGGGAGAACGGGGGAGGCTACTCCTTCGTCGTCGACGGGCAGATCGAGGCCCTCGACTACATCTTCGAGCAGATGGGCCCGGCCGGCATCGTCATCCACAGCGCCGCGACGATCGGGGCGAACCCCTTCGACCTGCGCGGGGGACTCTTCCAGCTCGGGTCGAACGTCCCCGGCTCGGCCCTCCTCGACATCGCGCGTCCGGCGCCGACGCAGCTCAGGTACCTCAAGTTCGAGAACGCGGGGACCGCGACCTTCAACGTGCGGACGACCTCGGGATCGCCGATCACCCTCGTCAACTGGGGAGGGAGCTTCGGAGGGCCCGCCTTCGAGAACGACCCGGGCGGGCTGATCACCTGGGCGAGCCCCGAGGTGACCTTCGTCTCCTCCTTCGTCGGGATCAGCGGGGACTCCCTCGTCACCGTCCGGTTCACGACGAGCGCCGAGTACGACGTGCAGACGTTCCGCGTCCTGCGCTCGACGAGCCCCGGCGGCCCCTTCGCGGAGATCGCCGGGTCCCCGATCGTCCCGCTCGGGGGCCCGTCCTCCGGCGCGATCTACCAGGTCCTCGACGCGGGGCTCGCGAACGGGACGGAGTACTTCTACAGACTCGAGCAGACCCTCACCCACGGCGAGACCGGCCTCCTCGCGACGATGGACGCGACGCCGCTCCCGGCGGTCTTCGGCAACCTCCTCAAGGTGGGGCCGGGCACCTTCCCCGACATCCAGTCCGCGCTCGCCGCGGCCGCCCCCGGGAACGTCGTCCTCGTCGCGACGGGGACCTACCCCTCCTTCACCGTCACCCTCCCCGTCCGCATCCGCTCGGACGGGACCGGGCCGATCGCGATCGACACGACCTCCGGGCCCGTCACGGTCACGGGGGTCCCCGCCGTCCCGAACGGGGTCGTCCTCGAGGACCTCGCGATCGGGACCTCCGCGACCCCCTCGATCGGGCTCCTCTCCCTCGGCAACGCGGGGCTCGTCCTCCTCGACAACCTCACCGTGTCGGCGGGCCCCGGGTTCGACGCGATCCGGGTCGACAACGGCCCGCGCACGGCGATCCAGGGCTGCGCGATCTCGGGAGGGACGGGGCTCCGCGCCCGCAACGGCTCGCTCGTCTACCTCTCCCTCGGATCGGTGAACTCCCTCGTGGCGGAGATCAACTCGACGGTGCGCCACTGCCAGGTGACCCCCGGCTCGACGACCGTCCAGCCGGGCTCGACCGTGCAGGCGCTCGCGGGGCCGATGCCGGTGATCGGCTTCCCCAAGATCGCCGAGCTGGGGGACCTCCTCCCGATCACCCTCACCGGGCCTCCGAGCGCCCCCTTCGGCCTGCGGCTCGGGACGACGAACGGCTGGTTCGACCTCCAGGGCGCCCTCGGGCTCGACATGATCTTCCTCCTCGATCTCCTCGGGTCCTTCCCCTTCGGCTCGGGGTCGCTCGACGCCGGCGGAACGTTCCAGTTGAACGTCCCGATCCCCGTCTCCCCCGCGATCGTCGGCTTCCCGTTCTCGGTCCAGGCGGCGGTGATCACCTCCGTCGCCCCGCTCGGGGGACGGATCTCGACGCGCCGCGACCTGGTCCTTCTTCCCTAACCCGAAGTTCCTGGGGGGCGTAGGTCGCAAGAGCTGATCGTTTCCAGGGATGGGGCCGTTTCGACCCGCCCCATGTAGTTATGTATGTGGGCTTGATTCGCCATCGTAGATGGCGCATCATGAAGTCATGTATGTGGTCGCCATCCCCAACCGCAACTCCCCCCCGGCGATCCTGCTGCGCGAGAGCTTTCGCGAGGGCGCCAAGGTCAAGAACCGAACGCTGGCAAACCTCTCCCACTGGGCCCCGGAGCGCATCGAGGC
The DNA here is from genome assembly GCA_022616055.1 of Planctomycetota bacterium. Lineage (GTDB taxonomy): Bacteria > Planctomycetota > UBA1135 > UBA1135 > JAKEFM01 > JAKEFM01. The sequence goes on along the minus strand of JAKEFM010000081.1, from coordinate 1,380 downwards.
GTTACGCCAGGTCCTCAAGGGCAAGGCGCCGCGAGCCGCCGCCCTCGAGGACTCCTTCGAGATCCTGCGCTCCCGGCCCCACGGCCCCGTCGCCGCCGCGCTGGGGACGCTGCGGCGCCTGGGCCTCGACGCCCTCCTTGCCTCCCGGCCCAGTCGCCCGCGCGAACTTTGCGTGGCGATGATCGTGGAGCGCCTGCTCGATCCGCGCTCCAAGCTCGCCACGGCGCGGGCGCTCGACCCCGAGACGCTGCAGAGCACGCTCGGAGAAGTGCTCCGCCTGGGCCGCGCCGACGAGGACGAGCTCTATGCGGCGATGGACTGGGTTCTCGCCCACCAGAGTCGCATCGAGACGGCGCTTGCTCGCCGCCACCTCGCCGAGGGGAGTCTCGTCTTCTACGACGTCTCCTCGACTTGGTTCGAGGGCCGGCACTGTCCCCTGGCGCGCCTGGGACACGCCCGGGACGGAAAGCGCGGCAAGCTCCAGATCGTCTTCGGGCTGCTCGTCAACGCCGAGGGCTGCCCGGTGGCGGTGGAGGTCTTCTCGGGGGACACGGGCGACCCCAAGACGCTGGCCTCCCAGGTCCGCAAGCTCCGCGATCGCTTCGGGCTCAACCGCCTCGTGCTGGTGGGGGACCGAGGCATGATCACCGAGGCGCGCATCCGGGAGGATCTGCAGGGGGTCGAAGGGCTCTCTTGGATCACGGCGCTTCGGGCCCCGGCGATCCAGGAGCTCGTGCGTCAGGGCTCCCTGCAACTCTCTCTCTTCGACGAGAAAGACCTCGCCGAGATTTCCTCCCCGGACTACCCCGACGAGCGACTGATCGTGTGCAAGAATCCGCTGCTCGCCGGGGAGCGGGCCCGCAAGCGAGAGGATCTTCTGCGCGCCACGGAGAAGGGGCTCGACGCCATCGTGGAGGCGACCCACCGAAAGAAGCGTCGGCTCAAGGACCTGCAGAAGATCGCCCTTCGGATCGGCAAGGTGCTGGGCCGCTTCAAGGTGGGCAAGCACTTCCTCCTCCACATCACCGAGGAGGGCTTCCGCTACGAGCGCGACGGCAAGAGCATCGCGCGAGAGGCCGATCTCGACGGCTTCTACGTGATCCGCACCTCGGTGCCGGCCGAAGCGCTCTCCTCCGAGGAAGCGGTGCGCGCCTCCAAGGGGCTCTCGAGAGCCGAGCGGGCGTTTCGCAGCCTCAAGACCGTCGACCTCAAGGTGCGGCCCATCAACCACCGGCTCGCCAACCGGGTGCGGGCCCACGTGTTCCTGTGCATGCTCGCCTACTACGTCGAGTGGCACATGCGCCGCGCTCTCGCCCCCCTGCTCTTCGACGACGAGCACCCGCAGGAAGGCGAGGCCCGCCGCGCCTCGGTCGTCGCCCC